>PFEX01000199.1 GCA_002783145.1 Rhodobacteraceae bacterium CG17_big_fil_post_rev_8_21_14_2_50_65_11
CTTGCCGCGCGCGTCCTCTACATCCCCGCCTATGCCTTCGCTTGGTCGCCGGGCCGCTCGCTCATCTGGGCCGTCGGGTTGCTCGCCACCGTCATCATGCTGCTTGCGGCCTTGATCTAGTCGATCACCCGCAACGACTGACCCGGCGCTGCAATCGTGCGGGACAACGCCACCAGAAAGACACTCAGACCAGCAACTTCAAGGCTTTCTTCCACCCATGTCAGCATGAGGAAGCGAAAGGTCCAACCGCCATCGACATGTGTCACGTACCACCCGAGCCCCTCGAGCCCGACCGCGCCACCAACGAAGATCGCACCTGCCAACAGCATCTGGCGGAACAGCCGCGATGGCAGCCTGCGCAGCATTGGCACGACCACCGCCGCCACTGCCAGAACGAAAACGGTCCCAGGTACGATCCACGCAAAGACGATCTGTTCACCGGCGAGAAAATGGCTCAGCTCCCGGCCGATCCGTTCGTGGGCCGACACCATCTCGTCCAGTGACAAAAGGACAAACACCCACCCTAACAGGTGCAATCCGCGTGCGATGATCGGATCGCTGTCGCGCCAGACCCGTGCCGCAAGCAACAACAGAAGCGCATTCACAAGCAACAGCGCGGTGTTGTACCATGCAAAAATGTTCATTTCCCGGTCCGGGTTGAACAACTCCATCGCCAACAGAACGAACCGATCGCGTGGATCGGCCAGAAAGACCAGGTCGGCCAGCAGCCCGGCGGCGACGATGAGTCCACTGATCGACCAGACCCACCCCGCCAGCCTCCCAACCCGGAGCGCGAGAACACCGTCATGTGTCTTGTCCTGATCAAACGCGGTCACAGATCAAGGCTATCTGACATCCAGACTCTGTCAACGGTGTTTCCGCCCCAGCCACGATGACCGCCCCCGCTTTCGTTTGCGATTTCCGCCCCTGCCCGGCATACTCCGCCATACCGTGCCTAAAAGAGCGCGGGGAAAGAGCAGTCAAACGAAGGCCCCTGCATGCGCAGCCGTTTTGGAACCCGCACCGTCCTGTCCTGCATGAAGAACGAGGGGCTCTTCTTGCTGGAATGGGTCGCCTATTATCGCCTGCTGGGCGTTGATCACATCGTGGTCATCAGCAACGATTGCACCGATGGCACCGACCTGATGCTCGACCGGTTGCAGGACCTCGGTCATGTCAAACACATCCGCAATCGCGGCTACGAGGCCGATAGCCCACAGATCCACGGGCTGCGTATGGCGATGGAGGACGTGCCGGAGGTCCGCGATGCCAACTGGCTGTTGCACGTCGACAGCGACGAGTTTCTCAACGTCTTTCACGGCAACCGCCGGCTCGACGACCTGATAGCGGTGGTGCAGGGCTTCGACGCCTGCGCTATCGCGTGGCGGCCCTTCGGCGATAACGGCCTGAAGACATGGCCCGGCGGCAACGTGCTGGAACAGTTCACGCGCTGTGACAAGAAACCGATCTGGGCCAGCGCCTTTCACAAGGCCCTGTTCCGGCCCGCGTCCTTCCAGACCATGACGGTGCATATGCCCAAGCACCCCAAACGCCCCGATGCCAGCCAGTGCAACACGCGCGGCGAGGCGATCGACACCACCGCGCTTTACACCATGGCGCACGAACGCCACCGCGGCATGGACCGGGCCAGGCTGACATGGGACGGGGCCTGCCTCAACCACTACACGATCAAGTCGGAGGACCTCTTCCTGCTGAAGAACGATCGCGGTGACGGCGCCGACCGGGGTGGCACCAAGCGCTACCTCAACTCCACCTTTCACCGGCGCTACAACACCAACCGGGCCAGCGACGAAACCATCCTGCGCCACCTGCCCGAGTTGAACGACCGCCTTGCCGAGTTGCGCGCCGACCCGCTGCTCGCCACGCTGGAACGCGCCGCCACCCTGTGGTGGGACAACCGCCGCGCCCGCGTGCTGACACCGGAGCGCATCGCCGAGTGGACCCTGCCCCCAAAAGAGGACACCGCCACATGACCAGTCGCCACGGGGACAAGGTCGTCCTCTCCTGCATGCGCAACGAGGGCATGTTCCTTCTGGAATGGGTCGCCTATTACCGCGCGATCGGCTTTGACAAGGCGGTGATCGTCACCAACACCTGCACCGACGGCACCGACCTGATGCTCGACCGGCTGGACCAGATGGGTTACGTGCGCCACCTGCGAAACGACTGGCGCGGCGCAGGTCGCCCGCAGATGGAAAGTTTGCGCATCGCGCGCGAGGATGTGGACGATCTCATCGAGGCCGAATGGTGCCTGCATGTCGACAGCGACGAGTTTCTCGATGTCACCTGCGGCGACGGCCATGTCGATGACCTGCTCGACCTGACCCCGCCAACCGAGGCCATCGCCATCGCCTGGCGGCTGTTCGGCAATAACGGCCACGCGATCTGGCCCGGCGGGCTGGTAACCGAAAACTTCACGCGCGCCCGCGCCGAACCGGCGTGGAATTCCTGCCTGCACAAATCGCTTTTCAAGGCGCGCAAGTTTTCCGCCATCTCGATCCATATGCCCAAACACCCGACCCACCCGAAGGTGCGCCAGCACAACACCCGCGGGCATGCGATCACCACGGATTCGCTCTTCAAGCCCGCCCATGAACGCCACCGCAAGATGGACCGCGCAGAACTGACCTGGGACAACGCCCAGATCAATCACTACGCGATCCGCTCCGACGATACCTTCCTGATGAAAAACGACCGTGGCGCGGCGAACACGAAGGGCCTTGGCAAGTATTTCATGAACTCGATCTTCTACCTGCGCTGCAATCGCAACGATGTGGAGGATGCCTCGATCACCCGCATGATCCCCCGCTTGCGCGAAGAACTGGCGGTGTTGCGCGAAGACCCGATCCTTCACCACCTGGAACAGGCCGCGCTGCACTGGTTCCATGACCGCCGGGACCGCCTCCTGACGCCTGCGAAGATCGCCGAATGGACCGCCCCGCCGATGGACCCGGAGACGGCGGAGGCTGCCGAGTGATCGCAAACGGATATTTGTGATCACAGAATTGTCCATTCTGAAAATCGAGGGCAAAAAAAGCCACCGTTTTTCTGCTCTGCCCGAATTTCGGTTGACCTGAAGGGGTTCGACCCGCATTCCCTAGGGAAAAGACCAGAGTTCCAGACCCAAGGAGACCCGAAATGGCAAGCTACGACGTGATCATCATCGGCAGCGGCCCCGGCGGCTATGTCTGCGCCATCCGCTGCGCGCAACTCGGCCTCAAAACCGCCTGCGTCGAGGGGCGCGACACGCTCGGCGGCACCTGCCTCAACATCGGCTGCATCCCCTCCAAGGCGCTTCTGCACGCCACCCACCAGCTGCACGAGGCCGAACACAACTTCGCCAAGATGGGCCTCAAGGGAAAATCGCCCTCCGTCGACTGGCCGCAGATGCTGGCCTACAAGGATGACGTGATCGGCCAGAACACCAAGGGCATCGAGTTCCTGTTCAAGAAGAACAAGGTCGACTGGCTGAAGGGCTGGGGCAGCATCCCCGAACCCGGCAAGGTCAAGGTCGGCGACGAGGTGCACGAGGCGAAGAACATCGTCGTCGCCACCGGGTCCGAACCCACCTCGCTGCCCGGCATCGAAGTCGACGAAAAGATCGTCGTCACCTCCACCGGCGCGCTGGAACTGGCGAAAGTGCCAAAGAAGATGGTGGTGATCGGCGGCGGCGTGATCGGGCTGGAAATGGGCTCGGTCTATGCCCGCCTCGGCGCCGAGGTCACGGTGATCGAATTTCTCGACGCCATCACACCCGGCATGGACGGCGAGGTCGCCAGGACGTTCCAGAAAATCCTCAGGAAACAGGGGATGAACTTCATCATGGGCGCCGCCGTGCAATCGGTGGAAACGCTCAAGACCAAGGCCAAGGTCAATTACACCCTGCGCAAGGACGACAGCGAACACCAGACGGATGCCGACGTGGTGCTGGTCGCCACGGGCCGCAAACCCTATACCGACGGGCTGGGGCTCGATGCGCTCGGGGTGAAGATCGCCAAGCGCGGACAGATCGAGGTCGATGATCGCTGGGCCACCAATGTGAAGGGCATCCACGCCATCGGCGACGCCATCACCGGCCCGATGCTGGCCCACAAGGCCGAGGATGAAGGCATGGCCGTGGCCGAGGTTCTGGCCGGCAAACATGGGCATGTGAATTACGGCGTCATCCCCGGCGTGATCTACACCACGCCAGAGGTCGCCTCGGTCGGCAAGACAGAGGAAGAGCTGAAGGAAGTGGGCCGCGCCTACAAGGTCGGCAAGTTCTCGTTCATGGGGAACGGCCGCGCCAAGGCCGTGTTCCAGGGCGATGGCTTCGTCAAGCTCTTGGCCGACAAGGAAAGCGATCGGCTTCTGGGCGCGCACATCATCGGCCCGATGGCCGGCGACCTCATTCACGAGATCTGCGTGGCGATGGAATTTGGCGCCTCGGCAGAAGACGTGGCGCTGACCTGCCACGCCCACCCCACCTTCTCCGAGGCGGTGCGCGAAGCCGCGCTCGCCTGCGGCGACGGCGCCATCCACGCCTGACCCTGCAAACGCTGCGCGCCGCCCGACCCCGTGGCGCGCAGCATGCATGGGCGGCGTACGCAGAGTGCCCCCCTGTTTTCAGGCCACCAGCAGCCGCAGCCCTTGCGTGACATCGGCGCGCACCGCCAGCCGCAAGCCCGGCTCGTCACCCGCCCGCAACGCGGAGAGAATCAGCTTGTGATGGCGCGGCGGCTCTGTGGTGCGGCGCAGTTTCCCGTAAAGCGCGCGCATCGTCGGCCCCATCTGCAACCACACGGTTTCGGCCAGCGCCAGCATCGCAGGCGCCTGCGCGCGCAGGTAGAGCGTGCGATGAAAATCAAGGTTCGCGCGGATATAGGCAACCGCATCGCGCTTCGCCACAGCCTCCGCAACCGATTGATTCATAAGCTCCATCCGGTCGATCAGCGCCGGGTGCGCACGCGGCAGCGCGCGGGTCGCCAGTTCGGGCTCCAGAAGCGCCCGGATCGCCGCCAGTTCCTCGATCCGGTCATTGCTCAACTCCGGCGTCGCCACCCGCCCCGACGAGGACAACGACAGCGCCCCCTCGCTCACCAGTCGGCGCACGGCCTCGCGTGCGGGCGTCATCGAGACGTCGAACTCCTTGCCGATACCGCGCAACGTCAACGCCCGCCCCGGCAGCATTTGCCCGTGCATGATCCGGGTACGGATCGCGCGGTAAATCCGCTCATGCGCGACCGAAATCGCGGTCGATTCCGTTGTTGTTTTCTGATTTAAAAGCATGAAGATAACGAGATCATGGCGCAGCCCTCAGGGCAAGGGGTCAAAGCGCCAGGCGAGGATCTCGGCGCCGTTTTCGCGCAGCCAGCGGCGCGGGGTTTCATAGCCCGGACAAAGCCGCGCGCACACCGCCCAGAATGCCGGGGAATGGTTCATCTCGGCAAGATGCGCCACCTCGTGCGCGGCGACGTAATTCAGCACTTCGGGCGGCGCCATGATCAGCCGCCAGCAGAACATCAGGTCGCCCTTCGACGAACAGCTTCCCCACCGGCTGCGCGTGTCGCGCAAGGTGATGCGGCCGCACGCCCGCCCCAGCCGCCCGGCGTGGTGCGTCGCCCGCGCCGCCAACCGCTCGCGCGCCATCTGCTTGAGTAATGCCGCCATCCGCGGCCCCTCCTGCCCGACGGGCAGTTCCACCCGCCCATCCCGCAACCGCGCCGCGCGGCCATCGCCGGCCACGATGTCGCGCGCCACACCCTCGACAGGAATTGTGGCGCCGATGCTCGGGGTGCGCGCCACGGGGCTGGTCGACAGGTGCTTGCGCACCCAGTCCGCGCGCGCATCGAGAAACGCCAATGCCTCGGTTTCGCGCGCGAAATTCGGCATCGACAACGTCACCCGCCCGGAACTGCGCGACACCCGAAGCGTAAAGCGCCGCGCGCGCGCCGACCGCGTCACCGCGACTTCCACCGGCGGGTCCCCGTTCAGAATGTGGATTCTCAAGCTCATGCGCGTGCTGCCGCTCATCCCGTTGCAATTGCGCCGATCAAGGGCTTTACAGCCTGCCGGTATTGTGGCACGTGGCCTCAATTCCTCGATAGCGATGATTGAAGGGGGTGTCATGCCCAAAGAAGAATGGGGCGTCAAACGCGTCTGCCCGACCACCGGCAAACGGTTCTATGACCTTGGCAAGACCCCGGTCGTCAGCCCGTATACCGGTGATGTCGTCGAGATCGATACCGGTAAGGCATCGCGCACGCTGACGCCGGACAAGCCCGAAAAGTCCAAAGTCAAGAAACCGGCCGATGATGCCGTCGTCGATGGCGACGATGCGCTGCTGGACGATGACGACAACGACATCGAGCTGGACGATGACCTGCTGGAAGACGACGAGGAGGAGGATACCGTCCCTCTCGACGATCTCAAGGACGTCGCCTCGGATGACGACGACACCTGATCGCCCGGTCAGGTCTTGGAAACTGAGTGAACGGGCATCGCCAGTGCCCGTTTTTCGCTGCCAGCCTGGCGGGGATCGACAGCGATACGGCAGCGGAATTTTCGCGTTGCGGGTCCGCTTTTTCGCTTGAACATGCCGGCCCCGTTTCATAAACCGCTTGGACCGTCACGAAGTTGGCGTTCGGGGCCTTAGCTCAGCTGGGAGAGCGCTTGCATGGCATGCAAGAGGTCAGGGGTTCGATCCCCCTAGGCTCCACCATCCCGCACTTTTGTGTTGAAAAATCCGCTAACACCTTGAACGGTTAGATGATTTTAGCTGTTCGATAACCATTGTCGCGGCTGTATCGCAGAGGCTCTGCGAAAGCCGGTTTCAGCACCGTGCGGTCGAACGCAAAGCCGCCGTTTTCATAGAGTTTCCGAGGATTTCCGAGGAACGTCAGGGCGTGGTCGAGAAACGCCTCCAGCCTCCCCTTCGGCGGCACGATTTGAGCCGCTTTTTCGGTCAGCAGCAGCTTCTCCCGCTCCAGCTTGGCGATCTTACCCTCATACGCTCTGAAAACGCTGGCGTTGTCAGCCTCATCGAAACAGGTGTGTCGATTGTCTCGATGGAACGGCACGTCGACGTCAGCCAAGTGAAATGGGACGGGTCCGTTGCGCGAGGGCTGCCAGGATCGCCGAAGCGACGGGGTGGGATCCGGGTCTGTCGAAGCGAACATCCGTTCGAATGATCTGGCCCGGCATCGTAAACCGCGCCGCAATGCGGTGCACGCCAGCCCTTCGATAACCTGCGCTCCGATCCGGCCACTTCCGATAACGGCGATGGGGATGCGTTCGCGTGGCATGGTCAATTGCAAGGCCCTGCCCTTTCCACATGGGGCAGGGACAGGCCGGTCTCAGTTCACCGACTCCATCTAGGCAGACACATCTTCCAGCGAAATGTAGCGCTGTTCGGAAATGCTGTTGTCATCGAAGACCCAGGACGCGGCCGGGACCGACACGTCGCCATTGGCATCGAAGGTCACCGCGCCGGTCGCGGCGTAGCAGGCCAACAGAGCGATCGCCGCCGCGTCAAAGCTATTGGACAGGCCCGGTATAGCCCCATTGCAGGTTCAGCCCGAGGGTGATGATGGCCAGGATCCCGGCCATGGTCAGAAAGAAGGTCAGGAGGAAAGCCCTCCGATCATCTCTGCTCCTCCCCGAACAGGCCCTGTGGACGGACCTTCAGCACCGCCAGAATAATCAGAAACGGCATCGCCGGTGCATAGCCCGAGGGCAGCACCAACAGGGCGAGGCCGGAAGCGATTTCAACGATGAACCCACCAAGCACCGCGCCGTAGACGCTGCCGATGCCGATGCCGCCGACGATGGTTGCCGCGAAGACCGGCAGCAGAAACACCGGCCCGATCATCGGGTTAAGCTGGTTTATCAGCGCATAAAGCGTGCCCGCCGCCGCCGACAGGCTGCCCGCGATGATCCAGACGGCGGCGATGACGGTCGACAGCCGCACGCCTGCAACCTGTGCCAGCGCCGGGGTCTCGGCCACCGCGCGCAGGGCGAAACCGAAGGTGGTGCGGGTCAGGACAAGGTGCAGCGCCAGCATCAGCACAAGGGCCAGCACCAGAACGAAGACCTGGTCGGCCTTGATCAGGATCAGCCGGATCGCGCCAGTGAGAATGCCGTCGAGAACGCTCTGGAACATGACGCCTCCATCCGCTTGCCGCCAAGATAGATTTCACCGACCACCGGGTCGGACGCGATCTGCGCGGCGGGCCCGTCGATCTGGTTGCGCCCTTCGGCGAGGATGTAACAGTGATCGGCCACGCGCAGCGCCTGTTTCACGGTCTGTTCGACCAGCAGAACGGTCACACCCTGTTCGGTCAGGCGGCGCGCCAGGTCCAGCACCTCGCCCGCGATCTTCGGCGACAGGCCGGCAGGGGGCTCGTCCAGCAGGATCACCGAAGGATCGCCCATCAGCGCGCGGCCCGGTTCCAGCAGTTTCATCTGCCCGCCGGAAATCTTGCCAGCAGGATGATCGACAAGGTGGGACAGGGTGACAAAATCGAGGATGTCCTCTGCCTTCGCGCGCAGGGCGCGTTCCTGTTCAGCCATGCGGCGGCGGCGAAAGAGCGCGCCCGACACCGTTTCCCCGACCTGTGCGGTGGGGGCCAGCAGCAGGTTGTCGAGCACGCTCATCCCCGGCGATTGTGGCGACGTATATCGCAAGCCCCCCCCTTCCTGACTGCCTCGGGTGATCTGTCGCATCACCTCGAAGCGATCCCTGCACCCTTTCCCGTCGCAGCGGGAGAACGGCTGATTGGCCGGTCGGAATTTGCCCCCCACATCGCCTGCCGCGCCTTCCACGTGGCGCAGCCCGACATCTGCCACACTGGCGGCATGGCCGAGGCCCGCAAGATTGCCACGATGTGCGAAACCGCGGGCATCGGGATCGCGCCGCACAATCCACTGGGACCGATCGCCTCTGCGGCGGCGCTGCATTTCGACGTGGTCGCACCGAACTTCGTAATCCAGGAGGAAATGTCGGGCGCCGTGCCATGGTATGACGAAGTGGTCGACAGCCCGGTGCAGCGGATCGGCGGCGCCTGGCAGGTGCCACTGGCGCCCGGCCTCGGCGTCGAGGTGAACGAGGCCGCCTGCGCCCGCCACCCATTCGAACCGGACGTGCAGCAAGCCACGCGGGCGGTGCTGGCCGACGGCACCGTAGTGGACTGGTGACCGGCGCCGGATCTCTTGCCGCCGCCGGGCGCGGGCTTCGCGCGCTGAGGGCGGTGTGGATCGCGGTGGCCTTGCTTTATGTGATCTCGGGGCTGATCTCACCATCCATGTTCCAGGTCGGCCAGGTGCTCAACATCCTGCAAGTGGCGGCCTTCCTCGGGGTGGTGGCATTGGGCCAGGTGATCGTGATCCTCACCGGCGGCATCGACCTCAGCCAGGCGGGCATGATCACCCTGACCAACATCGTGGCGACCAGCCTCATGCTGGGTCAGGCCGAGACCATCGCGGTGGCGCTGAGCATCTGCCTGGCGCTTGCGGTTCTCGTCGGGCTGATGAACGGACTCCTTGTCGTGTTGATCGGCATCACGCCGCTGGTGGCGTCCCTCGGAATGAACGCCGTCCTGTTCGGTGCAGCGCTGGTCTACACCGGCGGCGCCCCGCGCGGTGAAGCGGCGGAAGCCGTCGAGGTGATCGGCACCGGGCGGGTCTTCGGCATCCCGGCGCCGACGCTGATCTGGCCGGCCCTCGCTGCGGCGCTCTATGTGCTGACCCGGCGGACCGTCGTCGGCCGCTGGCTTTACGCCACCGGCGCGATCGCGGGCCGTCAGCTCTTTGCGCACACCCGCGACCAGCCCGGCCAGCCCGACGGGGCGACCGTCGATGCCGAGGGAGTCCTGTGGAACGCGCAGTGGGATGGCTGGCGGTTGGTGCGTTACGCGCCCGACGGCACCGTGGACCGCATCGTGGACCTGCGCGTTCAGAAGCCGACAAGCTGCATCTTCGGCGGGCCGGAGCTGAAAACACTTTTCGTGACAACGGCTATATGGGATCTGAAGGGCGAAGCCCTTGCCGCGCAGCCGCTCGCCGGGTCATTGTTGTCCCTGGAGACGGATGTGCCGGGCCTCCCCGAGACCCGATCTGCAGGATAGGAGGTATCTTGGGCGAAAAGCCAGAGGCAGAAACCGTCCTTGTCCCGTCTACGAAAGCGGCAGCCGAAAACGGACAGCGCGGGACCGGACGCAGCGTCTATCGGATGGTCGTGGATACCGTGGCGCGTGACGTCGTGTCGGGACGCTATGGGCCGGGGGACATCCTGCCAACCGAGGCGGTGCTCGGCCAGCAGTTGAGCGTCGGACGCTCATCTGTCCGCGAAGCGATGCGTGTGCTGGTTGACAAGGGCATGCTGGAAATCAGAAGCCGCACCGGCGCACGCGTCACCGACCGCGACACCTGGCGCCGGCTCGACCCCGATGTCGTGCGATGGACGCTGGATCTGCGGCCCGACCGGAAATTCCTCGCCGACCTGCTGGAAGCGCGCCGGATCGTGGAACCGGCGGCGGCGGCGCTGGCTGCACAGCGGGCACGGGCGTTTGACCTGTCCCGGATGGAGGCCGCCCTGCATGCCATGTCCGGTGCCTTGCCCGGCGACATAGATGCCTGCGTCACCGCCGACGTCGCCTTCCACGAAGCCATACTGGCCGCGTCGGGCAACCTCGTCCTGCGCGAATTCGAGATCATCATCGAGGCCGCCCTGCGGATGGCCTTCCGGCTCTCGACCTCTCTGGCGCAGGGCCATGATGCGACACTCACGTCCCACAACGACGTCTTCGAAGCGATCCGGCT
>PFEX01000129.1:0-568 GCA_002783145.1 Rhodobacteraceae bacterium CG17_big_fil_post_rev_8_21_14_2_50_65_11
GCCTTCGACATCCTGGTCGCGCTCGACTGGAACAACATCGAACGCTTCGCAGGCGAGATGCCGCTTGCACCCGGCTCGATCGTGATCGGCGATCCGATGCAGGGCGAGCCCCCGGATTCGATCGCCGGTGCGGGAGCGCGCATGCTCGCGGTTCCGATGAAGGACATCGCCAGGGCCGTGGGCGGCCGCCCGAACATGGTGGCGCTCGGCCTGCTTGCGGCGATGATCGGGCTGCCGGAAGCGGCGATCGTCGCGGTGCTCGGCAGATCGCTCGCGCGCAAGGGCGCCGAGGTGGCCGGGGCGAGCACGGCCGCGCTGCGCGCGGGCATCCAGGCGGCCGCGGATCTGCCCAGGATGCCGCTGCCCGCGCCGTCTCCGGCCGCCAGCGGCATGCGCTGGAACATCACCGGCTCCGAAGCCATCGCCATGGGCGCGCTGCGCGGCGGCGTGCGTTTCGTGGCCGCCTATCCGATCACGCCCGCGACCGACGTGCTGGAATCGCTGGCCGCGGCGCTGCCCGGTCTCGGCGGGACACTGGTGCAGGCCGAAGACGAGCTCGCTTCGATCA
>PFEX01000129.1:588-11219 GCA_002783145.1 Rhodobacteraceae bacterium CG17_big_fil_post_rev_8_21_14_2_50_65_11
CGCCTGCTGACCGGGCCGGAGGCGGGAATCACCCGCGATTCCATCGCCGTGCCGGTCAACTGGGGCGGCACCGACATGCGCATCTTCGACACCGCCGGCATGCGCAAGAAGGCCCGCGTGCAGGAGAAGCTGGAAAAACTTTCTGTCTCCGACGGATTGCGCGCCGTGAAATTCGCCGAAATCGTGGTGGTGCTGCTCGATGCTGCGATCCCCTTCGAACAGCAGGATCTGCGCATCGCCGACCTTGCAGAGCGCGAGGGCCGGGCCGTCGTCGTCGCGGTCAACAAGTGGGATGTGGAAGAGCAAAAACAGGAAAAGCTGCGCAACCTGAAAGAGGCGTTCGAGCGCCTGCTGCCGCAACTGCGCGGCGCGCCGCTGGTCACGATCTCCGCCAAGACGGGGCGCGGGCTCGACCGGCTTCAGGCGGCGATCATCCATGCCTACGAGGTCTGGAACCGCCGGGTGCCGACCGCGACGCTCAACCGCTGGCTCGCCGGCATGGTCGAGGCGCACCCACCGCCCGCCCCGGCCGGTCGCCGGATCAAGCTGCGCTACATGACACAAGCCAAGACGCGCCCGCCGGGATTCGTCGTCATGTGTTCGATGCCGGACAAGCTGCCCGAAAGCTATTCGCGCTACCTGGTCAACGGATTGCGCGACGATTTCGACATGCCTGGCACGCCGATCCGGCTGCACATGCGCAGCCAAAGCGATGCGAACCCATACAAGAACCGCAAGAAATCCACCCCCTCGCGGCTCACGAAACACGTCCGCAAGGGCGCGACGAAAAAGGGCTGATCGGGCGCGGGCCAGCCGCTTTCATATTGGCTGGAAAAGTTCCGGGGGGGGGCGGGGGCGCCGCAAGTGCCGGGGGCAGCGCCCCACCAAGCTATCGGCGCGCTATCGGCATGTTATCGGCACGAGGATGACACCGAAACTGCGTCGAGCCTGCCCGCAACCGCCCGATGAGCGCAGCGAAGAGGGCGCGGGTCGCCGTGCGCAAGCGCGGCGAAACCCGGCCCCGGAAGTCGGCGAAACGTCACGCGTTCGCGGCGCGGATCTTGTCGGCGGCATCCTTCGAGAACGCGACCCCCTTGTCTGCGAACAGCGCGTCAAGCTCGCCCGACAGGGTCATCTCGGTGATGATGTCGCAACCGCCGACGAACTCGCCCTTCACATAAAGCTGCGGGATCGTCGGCCAGTCCGAATAGTCCTTGATGCCCTGCCGGATCTCGTCATCGGCCAACACGTTCACGTCGGTGAAGTCGACGCCCATGAAATTCAGCCCCCCCGCCACGCGGGATGAAAACCCGCATTGCGGCATCTCCCGGGTGCCTTTCATGAACAGCACCACGTCGCTGGATTTCACGGTCTCGTCGATCTGGGTCTTTGCATCTGTCATGTTTTATCCTGTTCAGGGTCTTGTGAAGCGGCGGCGGCGGCGGCGTCCTCGGCTTCGGCTTCGGCTTCGGCTTCGGCCTCGCGTTGCTCCAGTTCATCGGGAACGAAATCTTCCGGGTCGTAGCCCGGGTCTTCGTCGGGCAGGGCGCCGACATGGGTTGTGTTGGTTTCCTCGTCGTAATGCAGACCATAGGTTGATCCGCCATCGCGTTTGAAACGCCTGTATTCGTGCCACGCCGAATAGACGAAAACGAAGGCGAAAAGGCCGAGAAGGCCAAAGACGAAAAACCGTGCCACCATGTCGCCGTCACGGTGCCCGCGTGGTCAGCGCAAGCGCATGAAGCGCGCCATCGGCGCCGTCCATCTTGCCTTTCAGCGCGGCATAGACCGCCCGCTGTTGCTGCACACGGTTCATGCCGCGAAAGCTCTCGTCGATGACCTGTGCCGCGAAATGCGCACCATCATCGCCTTCGACGACGACCGTCGCCTCGGGAAAGCTGTCGCGGATCAGGGTTTCGATCTCTTCCGCCGATATGGGCATGTCTGTCCAACTCCTCGCTACCTTCTCGAAATGTAGGACCCGGTGCGCCGGGCCGCAAGCGGTGGCGGCGCGCTCAGCCCAGCTTCTCTTCGAAACCGCCCCGGTAAAGCGCCGCAAGCTCGGCAAGCGGGGCGGTCGCGCTGCCAAGGCGCACCGCATCGCCGCCGAACTTTCCAACGGTCGCAATCGGCACGCCCGCGCGCCCCGCCGCGATCATCAGCGCCTCGGCCTTGTCGAAGGAACAGGCGATCAGGTAGCGGCCCTGGTCCTCACCGAAAAGGGTTGGCGTGTCGTCCATGTCGAGGCTGACACCGACGCCGGAGGCTTCGGCCATTTCGAACGCCGCAAGGGCAAGTCCGCCATCGGACAGGTCGGTGCACATGTCGATCCAGTCACGGTTGGCGCGGATGAAATCGCCGTTGCGCTTCTCGGCCTCCAGGTCCACGTGCGGCGCGTCGCCGTCCTCGCGGTTGAACACGTCGTAAAGCAGCGCCGACTGGCCGAGGTGCCCGCTGGTTTCGCCCACCAGAATCGCGAAATGCCCGTTGCGCGCGATGCCCTGGATGATCTCGGAGTCACTCGCCAGAATCCCGACCGCGCCAATTGTGGGGGTGGGCAGGATGCCTTGCCCGTCGGTCTCGTTGTAAAGCGAGACATTGCCCGACACGATCGGCATGTCGAGCGCCGCCACCGCCGCGCCGATGCCTTTCAGCGCACCGACGAACTGGCCCATGATCTCGGGCTTTTCCGGGTTGCCGAAATTGAGGTTGTCGGTGGTCGCCAGGGGCCGTGCGCCGACCGCCGTGAGGTTGCGATAAGCCTCGGCAACCGCCTGTTTGCCGCCCTCGACCGGGTTGGCCTTGACGTAGCGCGGTGTCACGTCAGAGGTGAAGGCAAGCGCCTTGTCGGTGCCATGCACCCGCACGATTCCGGCGCCAAGGCCGGGGCCGCGCAGAGTGTCTGCCATGACCATCGTGTCGTATTGTTCATAGACCCATTGCTTGGCGGCGTGGTTGGGCGAGGCCAGCAGCGCCTTCAGCCCGTCGATGGGATCTATGCCGGGGACCGGCTCCATCTCGGCGGCGGCGGGTGTCTCGACCCAAGCGCGATCATATTCCGGTGCCTCCGAGGACAGCTTGGACAGCGGCAGGTCGGCCATGACCGCGTTGCCATGCAGGATCAGGAACCGGTCTTCGGCGATGGTTTCGCCGACGATGGCAAAATCGAGATCCCATTTTTCGAACACCGCCCGCGCCTCGGCCTCCTTTTCGGGGTTCAGCACCATCAACATGCGTTCCTGGCTTTCCGAGAGCATCATCTCGTAGGCGGTCATCGCATCCTCGCGCTGCGGCACGTGATCGAGATTGAGCTGGATGCCCAAGCCTCCCTTGTCGCCCATTTCCACCGCCGAACAGGTCAGGCCCGCGGCCCCCATGTCCTGTATCGAGACAACCGCGCCGGTCTGCATGAGTTCAAGGCAGGCCTCCATCAGGCGTTTTTCGGTGAACGGGTCGCCGACCTGCACCGTGGGGCGCTTTTCCTCGATCGTGTCGTCGAATTCGGCGCTTGCCATGGTGGCGCCGCCGACGCCGTCACGCCCGGTCTTGGCGCCGAGGTAGACCACCGGCAGGCCGACGCCGGATGCTGCGGAATAGAAAATGCTGTCCGCATCGACCAGCCCGGCGGCGAAAGCATTGACCAGACAGTTGCCGTTATAGGCGGCGTGAAAGCGGACCTCACCGCCCACGGTCGGCACCCCGAAACAGTTGCCGTACCCGCCGATGCCTTCCACAACGCCGTGGACAAGCGAGCGTGTCCTTGGGTGGCCGATCTCCCCGAAGGACAACGAATTCATCGCCGCGATCGGTCGCGCGCCCATGGTGAAGACGTCGCGCAGGATGCCGCCCATGCCGGTTGCAGCGCCCTGGTAGGGTTCGATGTAGGAGGGGTGATTGTGGCTTTCCATCTTGAAGACCACCGCTTGACCGTCGCCGATATCGACGATGCCCGCGTTCTCGCCGGGACCGCAAATGACCTGTGGGCCCGTCGTCGGCAAGGTGCGCAGCCATTTTTTCGACGACTTGTAGGAACAATGTTCGTTCCACATCGCCGAGAAGATACCAAGCTCGGTGAAGCTCGGCGCGCGGCCGATGATCTCGAGGATCCGCTCGTATTCCTCGGGGTTGAGACCATGCGCGGCGATGATGTCGGGCGTGATGGTCGGTTCCTGCATTGTCAAAGATCCCCCGCAGTTTTTCGCTTGGCGCCTGTTTAGGGCATGCCCCGCCTGGGCGAAAGGGGGCGGGTTCCCCTCGTTGGCGCATGTTGCGCAAAAGCGGTCGCGGCTCCTGCTCTCTTCGAACATGCAAAATCAAAGGCTTGCGGGTCTCGCGCGGATGCACACGACGA
Organism: Rhodobacteraceae bacterium CG17_big_fil_post_rev_8_21_14_2_50_65_11; assembly: GCA_002783145.1. Lineage (GTDB taxonomy): Bacteria > Pseudomonadota > Alphaproteobacteria > Rhodobacterales > Rhodobacteraceae > Nioella. The sequence continues at coordinate 4,940 of PFEX01000129.1, forward strand.
TGCACGCGAAGATGCACAGGCTTGCGCCGCGAATACGGCAGCTATGCTGACTGATCGGGCAAACGCTCCCTACGGATTGTCACCACTCGGGAAACAGTCCCTCAGTCTCAGCGAGTTTAGCCAAAAAAAGGCCGAGACGAATCTCGGCCAAAGTCCAACAGGGAGGTTGCGAACGAGCAGTGTTAGCTGCCGTCCACGAATGCCGAAATAAGCAGCACCTTGGAAACGATCAAGAAATAAATCGCCGCATTGCCGCATTTCCGGTATGCGCTTTGCGCATGTCCCACAGTTTCAAGGCGAAACTGTGGCCGTCAGGCTGAGTGTTCCCGGCGTTTCTGGCGATCGGCGATGATTTCCTCGGTCACGAAGTCCCGAAAGGCGGCAATCCGTTTGGAATGGCGCAGTTCCTCGGGATAGGCGAGGAACACCGGCACCTCGTTGCTTTCAACCTCCGGAAGAACACGGACAAGCTGCGGGAAGTCCTCTGCCAGATAATCGGGCAACAGGCCTATCCCGAGATCGTGCAACACGCCCTGAAGCACCCCGAAGTAGTTGTTCACGGTCAGAAAACTGCCGACGTCGTAGGACATGATTTCCTGCACCAGCAGGGCACCGGCGCTGACCTGCGCCGATTGGGCATTCTGGCTGATCAGGCGGTGCGATCCGAGCTCCGACAGCGATTGCGGGGTGCCATTCGCCTCCAGATACTGGCGCGAGGCGTAAAGCTGCATCCGGACGCTCATCAAGCGCTTGCGGATCAGGTCGGCCTGGCTGGGTTCCTTCATGCGGATGGCGACATCGGCCTCTCGCATCGGCAGGTCGATCACCCGTTCCTCAAGGATCAGGTCGATCTTGAGATCGGGATACTTGTTGAAAAGTTGCGGCAGGCGCGGCGCCAGCCACAGCGTTCCGAACCCGACGGCCGTGGTCACGCGCAACTCGCCATACACTTCTTCCTCGCTGTCGCGGATGCGCGCGGCGGCAGCGTCGAGCCGTTTCGACATCGACCGCGTGGCGTCGAACAGAAGCTCGCCCTGTTCGGTCAGGATCAGACCGCGCGCGTGGCGGTGAAACAGCGTGGTGTTGAGGCTTTCCTCCAACGCGCGGATCTGACGGCTGACGGCCGACTGGCTCAGATGCAGGGTATCGCCCGCATGGGTCAGGCTGCCCGCATCCGCGACGGCGTGAAAAATCCTGAGTTTGTCCCAATCCATTGGAAGGGCTTTCTGAATGATATCGCGGCAAAGGCGCGGCGCAGGATGCAACGGTAAGGTAATGAGTTTACCGTGCAGTTCAATGGTGAAACGGGCCAGATGTGCCATGCGATTCTGCAAGAAGGCTTGTTAGGTCACGCATTCTGACCTATAATACCGGAAATTGAGCCAACCCGACGGGAGGATCCAATGGGCATAGCACAGGTATCGTTGCAGGATCGGTTTGACCTTGAGAAATCACCGGTTCTTTTGAACGGAACGCAAGCTCTGGTGCGTTTGATGCTGGCGCAGGCGTGGCGCGACCGTCAGGCGGGGCTGAATACGGCAGGATATGTGACCGGTTATCGCGGATCGCCGCTTGGCGCGGTTGATTTGCAGATGGGCCGCGCCAACGCGCTGCTGGCCGATGCCGATATCCGGTTCGAGACCGGGCTGAACGAGGATCTCGCCGCGACCGCGCTGTGGGGGTCGCAACAGGCCGAGCTGCGCGGCGAGGGGCGCTTTGACGGCGTTTTCGGCCTCTGGTATGGCAAGGGGCCGGGGGTGGACCGGTCAGGCGATGTGATGCGCCATGCCAACATGGCCGGCAGTTCGGCGCATGGCGGGGTGATCATGGCCATGGGCGACGATCACACCGGCGAAAGCTCCACCACCTGTCACCAGTCCGACTGGGCCATGGTCGATGTGCACATGCCGGTGCTCAGTCCGGCGGGGGTGCAGGAAATCCTCGACTATGGGCATTACGGCTTTGCGCTGTCGCGGTTTGCCGGGGTCTGGGTCGGGCTGAAGACGATGAAGGACACGGTCGAGGCGACGTCCGTCGTCGATGGCCGCCCGGACCGGATGCAATTCGTCACGCCCGATTTCGATATGCCGCCGGGTGGCCTCAACATCCGGCTTGGCGATCACTGGATCGCGCAGGAGGAACGGCTGCTGGGCCACAAGCGTTACGCCGCCGAAGCCTTCGCGCGCGCCAACGGCATCGACAAGCGCGTGCTGGGCAAACCCGGCGCCAAGATCGGGTTCGTCGCGGCGGGCAAGAACTGGCTCGACCTGCAACACGCGATGAAGGTTCTGGGCATCGGCGCGGAAGAGGCCGAGCGCCTCGGGATCACCACTTACAAGGTCGGCCAGACCTGGCCGCTCGACATGGCCGGCTTCCACGACTGGGCCGAGGGGCTGGAACTTGTCGTCGTCGTCGAGGAAAAGCGCAAGCTGATCGAGGTGCAGGTCAAGGAGGCGATCTTCGACGACCGGCGCGGGCGCCGCGTCTACGGCTACAAGGACGGGCAGGGCGAGATCCTGTTTCCCACCCATTACGCGCTCGATCCCAACGATATCGCGCTGAAACTGGGCCGCATCCTGATCGAGGAGGGGCGCGGCACGGACCGCATCCGCGCCGGGATAGACCGGATCACCGAGGCTTTGCGCGCCGACAACGCGCCGGAACTGGCGACCCGCCTGCCGTGGTTTTGCGCCGGCTGCCCGCACAACACCTCGACCAAGGTGCCAGAGGGCGCGCGCGGCGGTGCCGGGATCGGCTGCCACTTCATGGTTCGCTGGATGGATCGCGAGACCGAGGCCTTCACCCATATGGGCGCGGAAGGCGTGAACTGGGTCGGCGAGGCGCCGTTTTCGACCCGCAAGCACATCTTTCAGAACCTTGGTGAGGGCACCTACAACCACTCCGGCATCCTGGCGATCCGCGCAGCCCTGGCGGCCGGCACCAACATCACTTACAAGATCCTGTTCAACGATGCCGTTGCGATGACCGGCGGGCAGCACAACGAGGGCAATCTGGACCCGGCGCGCATCGCGCATGAGGTCCGCGCTATGGGCGTGGAGCATATCGCGCTCATCTACGACCCCAAGGAAGAGGTTGATTTCGCAGCGTTTCCGCGCGACATCGAACGCCATCCGCGCGATGAATTAATGACGGTGCAGAACCGGTTTCAGGACATCGAGGGCGTTTCCGCCATCATCTACGTGCAGACCTGCGCGGCCGAGAAACGCCGCCGCCGCAAGCGCGGCACCTTCCCCGACCCCGATCGCCGCGTCTTCATCAACACCGATGTCTGCGAGGGCTGCGGCGATTGCGGGGTGCAGTCGAACTGCGTCGCCATCGTGCCGGTGGAAACCGAACTGGGCCGCAAGCGGGCCATAGACCAATCGACCTGCAACAAGGATTTTTCCTGCCTTCAGGGCTTCTGCCCCAGCTTCGTGACGGTGGAGGGCGGCATGATCCGCAAGGAAGCCTCGGCCAGCGTCGATGTCGGCCATCTGCCGGACCCCGACCTGCCCGCGATCGACGGCACCCACAACGTGGTGATCACCGGTGTCGGCGGCACCGGCGTGGTGACCGTGGGTGCGGTGCTGGCGCAGGCGGCGCAGCTCGACGGCAAGGGCGCCGGCATGATCGAGATGGCCGGGCTGGCACAAAAGGGCGGCGCGGTGCATATCCACCTGCGGCTGGCCGAAAGCCCTGAGGATATCAACGCAATCCGGGTCGCCGTGGGCGAGGCCGACGCGGTGATTGGCGGCGATCTGGTAGTGTCGGCCGGGGCCAAGACACTGGGCCTGATGGCAACGGGGCGCACCAGGGCGGTGGTGAACAGCCATGAGATCATTACCGGAGACTTCACCCGCGATACAGAATTTCGTATTCCGGTGAGTGATTTAGAGCTTTCCCTTGAAGCAAGACTTCAAGACGGGCTGGCCCTGTTCGATGCCACGGACCTGGCCGCGAAGCTGATGGGTGACTCGATCTATTCCAACATCATGGTGCTGGGGGCCGCGTGGCAGAACGGGCTGTTGCCACTTAGCTTTGAGGCGATCATGGGGGCCATCGAATTGAACGGCGCGGCGGTGGACCGCAACAAACAGGCTTTCGAGTTGGGCCGCTGGGCGGTTCTGAACCCGAAGGGCGCGGCGCGGATCGGTCATGACGTGGTCGAGATGCCCAGATCGACGGAGGACAAGATCGCCTACCGCGAGGCGCATCTGGTGGCCTACCAGGGCAAGCGGCTGGCGAATCGCTACCGCAGGTTGGTGGACGGGATCACGGACGCGGGGCTGCGCGAGGCGGTGGCGCTCGGCTATCACAAGCTTCTGGCTTACAAGGATGAATACGAGGTCGCGCGCCTGCATCTTGAAACCGCGGCCAAGGCGCGCGAGGTTTTCGAAGGCGACCTGAAACTGACCTATCATCTCGCTCCGCCGCTGTTGCCAGGCACGGACAATGCCGGTCGTCCGAAGAAGCGCGCCTTCGGGGCGTGGGTCGGCAAGGTCTATGCGCTTCTGGCGCGGCTGCGCTGGTTGCGCGGTACGCCCTTTGATGTTTTCGGGTATTCGGCCGAGCGCCGGATGGAGCGCGGATTGATCCGCCAGTACGAATCTGACATGGCGGAGGTTCTGTTGAACGTCACACCACAAACGCATGATATCGCGGTTGAAATCGCGTCTTTGCCGCGCGGGATCCGGGGCTTCGGCCCGGTCAAGATGGCCAATGCCGACGCAGCGGCCAAGCGACGGGAGGAGCTTTTGCAGGCGTTCAGGGCCGGGGGCGCCCCGTTGGCGACGGCGGCGGAATAAGCGGCCTTCAATCCAGCGGAGGCGCTGCCGCGCCGCTCTTGTTTGTGCCAGTGGCGCGGCGATACACGGGATCGGACCGGGTGCTTTCGGCACGGTTTTGTCGGGTATTCTTGTAACGAAGACGGACTCAGCGTGCGCGCAGCCAGAACGTGATGGTGCTGTCGCGGTCTTCGGATGCGAGCAGCGTGATGCCCTGTTCGGTGCAGAAATGCGGGATGTCGATGCGCGCGACTGGATCGTCGGCGCGGATCCGGAGCGTCGCGCCGGGGCTTGCGGCGAGAAGCGCCTTTCGCAGGCGCAGGACGGGCAGCGGGCAGAGAAGGCCACGCGCGTCGACGTCGATATCGAGATCCGAGGTCATGGTGCCGGTTAGCGCATGCCTGCGGCACTTGTCCACGGGATTGTGAGGCATTGCGGGCTGGTCTTTTGCCCACGGGCAGGGCAGGTAGGACTCATGTTCGGGATCGACCTTTTCGACGCGGCGCTTTTGCCCGCGATGCTGGTGGCGCTGACCGCCGGGGTGCTGAGTTTCCTCAGCCCCTGCGTATTGCCGATCGTGCCGCCCTACATCGCCTACATGGGCGGCATCACGATGAATGAAATGCAGCAAGGTGCGGGCCGACGCAAGGCGGTGCTGGCGGCGGCGTTCTTCGTGCTGGGCCTGTCGACGGTGTTCATCTTCCTTGGCTTCACTGCCTCGATCTTCGGGCAGTTCTTCCTGCAAAACCAGGATCTTCTGGCCAAGATCGCGGGCGCGGTCGTGATCGTCTTCGGGCTGCATTTTCTTGGCGTGTTCCGCATTCCATTCCTCGACCGGGAGGCGCGGATCGATGCCGGCAACCGCGGTGGCTCGGCGCTCGGGGCCTACGTTCTGGGCCTTGCCTTCGCCTTCGGCTGGACGCCCTGCATCGGGCCGCAGCTTGGCGCGATCCTTGGCATTGCTGCGGTGGAAAGCTCGGTTGCGCGCGGCACCACGCTGCTGGCGGTCTATGCGCTGGGGCTCGGGGTGCCGTTCCTTCTGGCGGCGATGTTCATCGAGCGGGCGACCGGGCTGATGGCGCGCCTGAAGCGTCACATGCGCCTGATCGAGCGGATCATGGGGCTTTTGCTGGTCGCCGTTGGCCTTATGCTGTTGACCGGGGCGTTCACCACTCTGTCCTTCTGGCTGCTGGAGACCTTCCCGGCACTTGGTGCTTTGGGCTGATCCTGCCCTAGCCTTGCCAGAATTCGCCTCTATGCTTGCCGGCAAGAGCAAGCGAGCAGCGCGATGACACAGGCAACAAGACAAGGGGTGCGGCGGCGCAGGGTGTTTTACCTTCCCGGCTTCGATCCGGTTCCAGCCCGCAAGTACCGCGAACGCTACCGCCGTGGCGGGGCGGCGCAGGCGGCGATCTCCGGCTATGAGCTGACGTTGGGCCCGCAGCGGACGCAAGGCGGCTTTGGCTGGTCGGTGGAGACGCGGATCGGCGGCTGCA
>PFEX01000053.1 GCA_002783145.1 Rhodobacteraceae bacterium CG17_big_fil_post_rev_8_21_14_2_50_65_11
AGATAGTAATGGTTATGTGTTTACAAACAATGGTTTGCACATCATTGTTAAAGTCGACTTGGACAGCGAGATCGGTCGCTCGGACCCGGCCGGCATCGCTGATGTGATCCTCGAATCGGCGATGTCCACGATCATGGATTGCGAGGATTCCGTCGCCGCCGTCGATGCCGAGGACAAGGTGCTGGCCTATGGTAACTGGCTTGGCCTGATGAAGGGCGACCTGACCGAGGAGGTCGTGAAGGGCGGCAGGGCGTTTACCCGCGCGCTCAACCCCGACCTCACGGTCGTGACGCCGGAGGGGGGCAGCGTGACCCTGAAGGGCCGGTCGCTGATGCTGGTGCGCAATGTCGGCCACCTGATGACCAACCCCGCGATCCTCGACCGCGACGGCAACGAGGTGGGCGAGGGTCTGATGGATGCGATGGTGACGACGCTGATCGCCATGCACGATCTTGCCCGTGACAGCGGCAATTCGGTCACAGGCTCGGTCTATGTCGTCAAGCCCAAGATGCACGGACCCGAGGAAGTCGCGTTCGCCGACGAGGTTTTCACCCATGTCGAAGATGCGCTCGGCCTGCCGCGATACACTGTCAAGCTGGGTATCATGGACGAGGAACGGCGCACCAGCGTGAACCTCAAGGACTGCATCCGGGCGGCGAAACACCGGGTGGCCTTCATCAATACCGGCTTTCTCGACCGCACCGGCGACGAGATCCATACCAGCATGGACGCCGGCCCGATTCTGCCCAAGGGAGAGATGAAATCGACGCCGTGGATCGCCGCCTACGAGGATCGCAACGTCGATATCGGTCTGGCCTGCGGGCTTCAGGGCAAGGCGCAGATCGGCAAGGGGATGTGGGCGATGCCCGACCTGATGGCCGACATGCTGAAAGCCAAGATCGGTCATCCGCAATCCGGCGCCAATTGCGCGTGGGTGCCGTCGCCCACCGCCGCCACCCTGCACGCGACGCACTACCATCGGGTCGATGTGCTGGCTCGGCAGGACGAGATCAAGGCCGGCGGGGCGCGCGGCACGCTGGAGGACCTGTTGACAATCCCGGTGATGGAGGGCCGCAACCTCTCCGAAGACGAGGTCACGCGCGAGATCGAGAACAACGCGCAAGGCATTCTCGGCTACGTGGTGCGCTGGGTCGATCAGGGCGTGGGCTGTTCCAAGGTGCCCGATATCCACGATGTCCAATTGATGGAGGATCGCGCGACCTGCCGGATTTCCAGCCAGGCGCTGGCCAACTGGTTGCATCATGGCATCGTGAGCGCGGCGCGGGTGATGGAGGCGATGCAGAAGATGGCCGCTGTGGTGGACCGGCAGAACGCGGCCGATCCGGCCTATCTGCCGATGGCGCCGGGGTTTGACGGGGTGGCGTTCAAGGCGGCCTGCGACCTGGTGTTCGAGGGGCGGGTGCAACCCTCTGGCTACACTGAGCCGGTGCTGCATCGGCGGCGGCTTGAAAGGAAGGCGTCGGTCTGAGGGGCGCGCCGGTTGCGGTCTTTGGAGCTTGAGTATTTGGACCAAGAAGAAGGCGCATGGCACGGGTTCCCTGGCGGGGCCGGGCGCGCCGTTAACCTTAATGGGGAGTAAACAGGATGATCACGCTGGAGCAGGCGAAGGTGATGGTGGCCGTGGCCCGCGAAACGGGGCGGGCGCTGGGGTTGAAGCCGCTATCGGTGGCGGTTCTGGATGCCGGCGGGCATCTTCTGGCTTTCGAGCGCGAGGATGGCGCCAGCCCCGGCCGCTTCGAGATCGCGCGCGGCAAGGCGTATGGCGCGGTGATGATGGGCATGCCGGGCAGCGCGCAGATGCTGCGGGCCGAGGAGCAGGCCTATTTCATGGCGGCGATGAACGGCGCGTTTGACGGTAAGGTGGTGCCGGTGCCGGGGGGCGTCCTGGTCAAGGATGCGGGCGGCGCGGTTCTGGGTGCCGTGGGGGTGACTGGCGATACCTCCGACAATGACGCGGCGGCAGCGATCGCGGGGATCGAGGCCGCCGGGTTCAGCGCCCTCGCCTGACGCATCCTTGGGCAAGGCTGCGCGATTTCAGGGCGGTGCACAGGTGCCGGGCGCATTGTGCGCGGGCGCTTCTTTTCTCGGTGGCTGGCGCGGCGTATAGGCTTGGGGGACCGCAGAAAAAGAGGTTCCCATGCGCAGGCCCGTTATCGGTATCATCGGCAATCACCACCTGATCAACGACCAGTACCCGGCCCATGTCGGCGGCACGATGAATTCCGAGGCGGTCGCGGCGGTTGCCGATTGCGTGCCGCTGCTGATCCCGGCCGATCCGCGCTATGCCTCGACGGCGGAGCTTCTGGAGATTTTCGATGGTTTTCTCTTTACCGGCGGGCGGCCCAACGTGCACCCCGAGGAATACGGCGAGACCCCGACCGAGGCACATGGGGCCTTCGATCGCTGCCGCGATGCCGTCAGCCTGCCGCTGATCCGCGCCTGCGTCGACCGTGGCCAGCCGATCCTTGGCGTTTGCCGCGGCTTCCAGGAGGTCAATGTGGCCATGGGGGGCACCCTGCACCCCGAGATCCGCGACTTGCCGGGGCGCATGAACCACCGAATGCCGCCCGATGGGTCGCTGGAGGAAAAATTCGCCCTGCGCCACGGTGTGACCTTCACCGAGGGCGGGCCGTTTCACCGCCTGATGGGCGCGCGCGAGGTGATGACCAACACGCTGCACGGGCAGGGAATCGAGACCGCAGGCGCGCGGGTGGTGGTCGACGGACGGGCCGGGGACGGGACCGCCGAGGCGATCTATATCGCCGATGCGCCGGGCTTTACCCTTTCAGTGCAATGGCACCCGGAGTTTCGCGCCGCCGAAGACCCGGTGTCGCGGCCCCTGTTCGAGGCGTTCGGGCACGCCGCGCGGGCCTGGGCCGGAGAGAAGCGCGCCCTGTCGGTGATAGACGTGGCCTGAGGGCCAGCCACGCGTCAGGTCACCTTCGGGCCGCGCAACTCCTTGATATGACCACGGATGAGGCGCCATTTTTCCGCCTCCTCCTGATCGCCTGTCCCCTGTGCGGCGACGACCTTTTGCGCGGCTTCGGCCTCGGCCTTGTCGCCATGCGCGTTGTAGAGCGCGCGGGCATACTGGATGAGATCGCTGGTCCCCATGTCGGTTCCTCCTTCTGTGGCGGTCGATAAGGGTTCTTGCAGGGTGCGTGATCCGGCCGCGCTGGTCAACAGGCGCGCGCAAACGTGATGCGCCGCCGGGGTCTTGCAGCGGGGGGTCTTGCGGCGGGGCAGCGCGCGCTTTATCCCGGTTGGCAGCCGCAACGACGACCGGAACGCCCAATGTCCGAGAGCCAGACAAAACCGCAGCCCGCAAGCGCGCAGCAGGAGCGCGAGAAATCCCGCAAGATCGGGTCGCTTGGCGCGCTCTGGCCCTTCATGCGGCCCTATCGCGGCCTGATGTTCAGCGCCATTGCAGCCCTGATCCTGACGGCGTCGGTCTCGCTGACCGTCCCTCTGGCGGTGCGCCGCGTGGTAGACGGGTTCGAAACGGAAACAGTGACGCTGCTCGACAAGTATTTTCTTGCCGCGCTCGGGCTGGCGGGACTTCTCGCGCTGGGCACGGGGTTGCGCTATTACCTGGTGACCCGGCTCGGTGAACGGGTCATCGCCGATATCCGAAAATCGCTGTTTGACCGCATGATCACCATGAGTCCTGCCTTCTTCGAGCGGATCATGACCGGCGAGGTTCTCAGCCGCATCACGACCGACACCACGCTGATCTTGTCGGTGATCGGTTCGTCGATCTCGATCGCGCTTCGCAATGCGCTGATTTTCCTCGGCGGGCTGGGCATGATGCTGATCTCGTCGCCCAAGCTTACGGGCCTTGTTCTGCTGATTGTGCCAGCGGTGATCGTGCCCATCGTGGTGCTGGGGCGGCGGCTCCGGGCGCTCAGCCGCACCAACCAGGATTGGATCGCGGAAAGCTCCGGCAAGGCGAGCGAGGCGCTTTTGTCGGTGCAGACGGTGCAGGCCTTCACCAATGAAGGCCCGACGGCGGGCGAGTTCGACCGGGTGACCGAGCAAAGCTTCGACGCCGCCAAGACGCGCATCCTGACGCGTGCCGTGATGACAGTGATCGTGATCACGCTGATCTTTTCCGGCGTTGTCGGCGTGCTCTGGGTCGGGGCGCGCGACGTGCGTGGCGACATGATGAGCATCGGCGAGCTGATCCAGTTCCTGATCTACGCCATCATGACGGCGGGGGCGGTCGGGGCGCTGTCGGAAATCTGGGGCGAGTTGCAGCGCGCCGCGGGGGCGACCGAACGGCTGGTGGAACTGCTGCGCGGGCGTGACACGGTGGCCGATCCGGTCCGGGGCCGGGCGCTGCCGCAGGGCGGGCGCGGCGCGATTGCCTTCGAGGAGGTGCGCTTTCACTATCCGACCCGTCCCGATCAGGCGGCGCTCGACGGTATCAGCCTGACCATCCGGCCGGGCGAGACGGTGGCGCTTGTCGGCCCTTCCGGTGCCGGAAAATCGACCATCTTCCAGCTTCTGTTGCGGTTCTACGATCCGATCTCTGGTCGTATCACCTTCGACGGGGTGGACCTGCGAGAAATGGAGCGCAGCACATTTCGCCACGCCATGGCGCTGGTGCCGCAGGACCCGGTGATCTTCGCCGCCTCGGCGCGCGAGAACATCCGCTTTGGCCGGCCCGAGGCCAGCAACGCCGAGGTCGAGGCCGCCGCGAAGGCCGCCGCGGCGCATGAGTTCCTGATGGCGTTGCCCGATGGCTATGACACCTACGTGGGCGAGCGCGGCATCATGCTGTCGGGTGGGCAGAAGCAGCGCATCGCGATTGCCCGCGCGATCCTGCGCGATGCGCCGGTCTTGTTGCTTGACGAGGCAACGAGCGCGCTTGACGCCGAAAGCGAACGCGCGGTGCAGCAGGCCGTGGCGGAGCTGTCGGCGGATCGCACCACGCTGATCGTCGCGCACCGGCTGGCGACGGTGAAGAAGGCCGACCGGATCGTTGTGTTCGAGGACGGACGCATCGTGGCCGAGGGCACGCACGAGGATCTGGTGGCCGGTGACGGGCTTTATGCACGGCTGGCGCGGCTTCAGTTCACCGAAGGCATGGCCGCCGAGTAGCGCCTGTTGCGCGCCGCAACGCAAAGATGAGGCACATCTTTGCGTTGCGTTACGCTTGCCTTGTGCCGTGTCTTGCCTGCATCCTGTCGGACAAATGATTGTCCACGCTGCCAAACGGCGACGGGCAGCATCGCCCAGGGGAGGAGAGGGGATGACACGTTTTGCGAATCTCGCGGATGTCAGACGGATCGAGCGGGAAAGTCCCTGGCCCGAAAGCCAGCCGGCGACCACGCTTTATGAGTTACTGAGCGGCACCGCCGCGCGACATCCCGACAACAAGGCGGTGTCCTACCAGCTTTTGTCCGGGCCAACCGACAAGGCCGAAACGCTGACATGGCGGGAGTTGCACGGCAAGGTGACGCAGACCGCGAACCTGTTTCGCTCGCTCGGCATCGGCGAAACCGACACCGTCGCCTACGTGCTACCAAATTGCACCGAAACCGTGCTGACGCTGCTGGGTGGCTGCGTGGCGGGGATCGCCAACCCGATCAACCCGCTTCTGGAGCCCGAACAGATCAGCGCCATCCTGCGCGAGACCGATGCCAAGGTGGTGGTGACGCTGAAGGCTTTCCCGAAAACCGACGTCGCCCAAAAGGTGGCCGAGGCGGTGGGGTATGCGCCGAACGTGAAGCACGTGGTCGAGGTCGACCTGCTGCGCTACCTTGCTGGCCTCAAGAAGCTGATCGTGCCGCTCATTCGGCCAAGGGTGGAGGTGCATCACAACGCGAAAGTCCACGATTTCAACAAGGAGATCGCCGGGCAGCCCGCCGACCGGCTGAACTTCGAGGACATCAAGGCCGACCGCGTTGCCGCCTATTTCCACACCGGCGGCACCACCGGCATGCCCAAGGTGGCGCAACACAAGTATTCCGGCCTCATCTACAACGGCTGGCTCGGGCATACGCTGCTGTTCGATGACACCGACAATATCATATGCCCGTTGCCGCTGTTTCATGTCTTCGCCTGCCACGTGATCCTGATGGCTGCCGTCGCCTCGGGCGCGCATGTGATCTTCCCGACGCCGCAGGGCTACCGGGGCGAGGGCGTGTTCGACAATTTCTGGAAACTGGTGGAACGCTGGCAGATTACCTTCATCATCACCGTGCCGACAGCGATTTCCGCGATGATGCAGCGCAAGGTCGATGCAGATGTCTCGACCGTGAAGACCGCCTTTTCCGGCTCCTCGCCGCTGCCGGTCGAGTTGTTCCACCGGTTCGAGAAGGCAACCGGTGTGACACTGGTCGAGGGCTACGGGCTGACCGAGGCGACCTGCCTCGTCTCCGTCAACCCGGTGGAGGGCGAAAAGAAGATCGGCTCGGTCGGGGTGCCGCTGCCGCATACCACGGTGAAGATCCTCAAGCAGACACCGGATGGCCCGGTTGAGTGCGCGGTGGACGAGGTCGGCGAGATCTGCATCGACAATCCCGGCGTCTACGAGGGCTCCACCTACACCGAAAGCGACAAGAACATCGGCCTTTTCGCAGAAGATATCTTCCTGCGCACCGGCGATCTCGGCCGCGTCGACGCCGATGGCTACCTGTGGATCACCGGCCGCGCCAAGGATCTGATCATCCGCGGCGGCCACAATATCGACCCTGCCGAGATTGAAGAAGCCCTCGCCAGCCACCCCGCCGTGGCCATGTCGGGGGCGATCGGTCAGCCCGATGCCTTCGCTGGCGAACTCCCCTGCGCCTATGTCGAACTGGTCGACGGTGCCGCGGTCACGGTCAAGGAACTCGCCGCGCATTGCGAGGAGCACGTCCATGAACGCGCGGCGCGCCCCAAGCATATCGAGATCCTCGACGAGTTGCCCAAGACGGCCGTCGGCAAGGTCTTCAAGCCGGCGCTGCGCAAGAAGGCGATCACGCGGGTCTACAACGCTGCGCTGAAGGAGGCGGATGTTGCCGCCGAAGTGGTCGAGGTGGTCGAAAGCAAGAAGCTCGGCCTCGTGGCGCATCTGCGCAAGACGGGCGACGTGACCGACGAGGCCGTGGGCAACGTGCTGGGCCAGTTCACCCGGCCCTGGGAATGGGCGGAGTGACGGACGCCCAAGCCGTGCAGCGTCGGGGCGCGCCCGTCATTTCTGGAAAACGTAACTCCCCGGCGCATCGCAAAGCGGCGCGTGCCGCTCTGATCCGATAGCCGGCGCTGCGACCCGTTTGCTGCTATGATCCTTCAGCCAGGCGCCCCAGGCGTCCCACCACGATCCGTCCTGCGGATCGTGGTCTGCCATCCACGTGTCGGGGTCCATGTAGTGCGTGTCCGTCGTCCGGTGGCCAAGCCGGTAATGCCGGTGTTTCTTGCCCGGCGGGCTGAGGATGCCGCTGTTATGTCCGCCCGAAGTCAGGCAGAAGCGCAGGTCGCTTTGCGTGAACAGCGTGACCTTATAGACCGAGCGCCACGGCGCGATGTGATCGGCCTCGGTTCCCAGCACGAAGATCGGCGCGGTGATGTCCGTCAGTGCAATCACCCGTCCCGCAACCGCGAAACGCCCGGAAGTCAGCCGGTTTTCAAGGAACAGCGAGCGCAGATACTCCGAGTGCATCCGCGCCGGCATCCGGGTCGCATCCCTGTTCCAGGCGAGGATGTCGAAATCCGGATCATCCTCGGCCAGCAGGTAGCGTTTGACGGCATGTTGCCAGATCAGATCCTCGGGCCGCAGGGCGCGGAACGCCCCGGCCATCTGGTCACGGTCGAGATAGCCCTGGTCCCACATCATGTCTTCGAGGTAAGCGACCTGGCTGTGATCGACGAACATCAGAAGCTCGCCCGCCTCGGTGAAATCGATCTGCGCCGCCAGCAGAGTGATCGAGGCCAGCCGGTCATCGCCGTCGCGCGCCATGGTCGCAGCCGCGATCGACAGCATGCTGCCGCCGAGGCAGTAGCCGCAGGCGTGAACCTTCCGCCCCGGCACGATATCGGCCACCGTGTCGAGCGCGGCCATCACCCCCTCGCGCCGGTAATCGTCAAGGCTGACATCGCGCAAGCTTTCGTCGGGGTTGATCCAGCTGATGCAGAACACCGTGTGGCCCCGGTCCAAAAGGTCCTTGATCAGCGAATTCGTCTGGCTGAGGTCGAGGATGTAATATTTCATGATCCACGCCGGCACGATCAGGATCGGCTCCGGGTGGACCGTCTTGGTCGTCGGCGCATACTGGATCAGCTCCATCAGGCGGTTGCGATAGACAACCTTGCCCGGCGTGCAGGCGATGGTCTCGCCGACCTTGTATTTGCTGATATGCGGCGGCTCGCTCCCGGCCAGGTCATGCGCAGTATCCTCCATCCAGTTTTGCGCGCCTTTCGCAAGGTTGCCACCCATCTCTTGCCGGGTGCGCTCCAGAACTTCCGGGTTCAGCGCTGCGAAATTGGAGGGCGACAGCGGGTCGAGCATCTGGCGCGCCATGAAGCCCACGCGCTCCCCCGAACCGGGGCGCATGCCGCGAATGTTGCGGGTGGCCTCGTCCCAGAACCGTTCTGTCGCAAGGTGGCCCTGCATCCACCACTTGAACGGCGGCATCGTCCAGCCCGCATGGTCGAAGCGGTGATCTCCGGGCCGTGGCGTGAAGGCGGATCCAAGCCCGTCGCCGCCGTCATCGGGCAGGAACGGCCCCATCATCAGCCGCGCCGCACTGTCGCGCGCTTTCTCGGCCAGTTCCATCTGCCGCCCCGGCGCCCGCGACAGGTGCAACGCCCAATCCATGCACGCCGACGCCGCGGCGTGCATGGACACACCCGAGGTCAGCCGCGCCATTGCGGCACGGGTTGCGCGGTCGACGGAGTCATATCGGTGCGAGGTGGCGGTCTCGGTTTCGGTCATCGGTCTTTCCGGGAATGCTGCAAGTGCGTGATAGAGTGCCACATTATCGGTGACAGGACCATGACAAATGCGCCGACGGGCGCGCGGCGCGGCACCGGGGCGGTCGTCCGACAGATGCATCGGACATCCGGCCATCAGGCACCGATCACCGCCTCGGCCTCGATCTCCACGACCGCCTCATCCTCGACCAAGCCGGCGACGACGACCATTGCCATGGCCGGGAAATGCTTGCCCAGTACCCGGCGATAGGCCTGCCCGACTTCGCGTTGATGGGCGAGATACTCCGTCTTGTCGGTCACATACCATGTCAGGCGCACGATATCCTGCGGCCCGCCACCGGCCGTTTCCACCACCGCGCGGATGTTCTTGAGGGCCTGCTCCATCTGGCCGAGGAAGCCGCCGGGCGCGAAGGTGCCGTCGCTGTCCCAGCCGATCTGCCCGCCCACGTAAAGCGTGCCGTTGGCGGCGAGGATACCGTTGGCGTAGCCCTTGGGGGTGGGCCATCCCTCGGGTAGGATCGGTTTATGTCGCATGGCTCTGGGCCTCCTCCTGCTTCAGCAGTTTCTGTTTTACCGCGTCGGGCCAAGGTCTTGACCGGCCATCTTCGGCCACCAGAACAAGGGTGGATCGCGCGGTCAGCCGGGTTTCCTCCCCGGCCTGCGCCACGAAGGACAGGCCCACCGAACTCAGCCCGACGCGGGTGACGGAAAGTGTGATGACCAGCCGGTCGCCATGCCGGCTTGGCCGGTGGAAGCGTGTCGTGATCTCGGCCGTCGGCACGCCGCCGGTGGCATGCAGCGTCTCGAACGGCATCTCCAGCACGTCGTCGAAGAACGCCTCGACGCAGTCGTTCAGCATCTCGAAATAGCGCGGGTAAAAGACAATGCCGGCCGGATCGCAATGCTTGAACAGCACCTTTTGGGGAAATTCGAACGCCATGCAATCACACCCCCAGGTAGCGGTCGGTTGTGGCGCGGTCGAGCGCGCCGAACGCCCCCGACCAGACCGTGACGCCCTTTTCGATGATGACGCCGGTGTCGGCCACGCTGCCCAGCTCGCGCAGCGACTTGTCGATAACCAGGATGGCGAGGCCGGTTTCCACTTTCAGCCGCTGAACCGCTGCCCATATTTCCTGCCGAATGACCGGGGCAAGGCCCTCGGTCGCTTCGTCGAGGATCAGAAGCCGGGGGTTTGTCATCAGCGCCCGGCCAATGGCCAGCATTTGCTGTTCGCCACCCGAGAGCGAGGCCGCGACCTGCCCCTGACGTTCCCCCAACCGGGGGAAGAGCTCGCAAACGCGGGTTAGCGCCCAGTGGCCGGTTCGCGCTGCGGCGATCAGGTTTTCATGCACCGTCAGCGGCGCAAAGCAGCGCCGCCCCTCGGGCACCAGACCAATGCCTGCGCGCGCTGCCTTGTGCGCGGGCACATGCCCCAGATCCTGCCCGTCGAACACCACCGACCCGCCCCGGTGCCGCATGAGCCGCGAGATCACCTTCACGGTGGTCGATTTGCCCATCCCGTTGCGCCCCATCAGGGCCAGAACCTCGCCCTCGTCCAAGGCCAGATGCACGTCGAAAAGCGCCTGACTCGGCCCGTAGAAGGCGGAGACATGGGCAAGTTTCAGAAGGCTCATGCTGCGCCCCCCTCGCCCAGGTAAGCCTCTCGCACCAATGGGTTTGCGCGGATCTCGTCGGCGGTGCCGGTGGCGACGACCTCACCGTAAACCAGAACGCTGATGCGGTCGGCAAGCGCGAACACCGCGTCCATGTCATGTTCCACCAGCAGGATCGGCGCGCGCTGCCGCAGTCCGTCGAGAAACCCGGTCAGCCGGTGCGACCCTTCGGCGCCCAGCCCGGCCATCGGTTCATCCATCACGAAGACCTTCGGCTGCAATGTCAGCGCCACGGCAACCTCGAGCTGCCGGCGTTGCCCGTGCGACAGTTCGCCGGTAAAGAAATTGCGGAACTCGGACAGGCCGACCTGCTCCAGCGCCACCTCGGCCCTCTCCAGCAACACCTTGTCGCGCATGACGTTGCCGAAGAAGCGGTAGACCCGCCCGCGCGCGCCCAGCGCGCCGAGGACCACGTTTTGCAGCACGGTGAATTCCATCGCAAGGGCCGAGATCTGGAAGGTGCGCGCCAGCCCCATCCTCGCGCGGGCCGGGGTGGGCAACCGCGTGACATCGCGGCCCTCAAAGATCACCGACCCGCTATCGGGGGCAAGCGCACCCGAGATCTGCGCGATCAGCGTTGACTTGCCCGCCCCGTTGGGGCCGATCAGTGCGTGGATCTCGCCCGCCCGCAGGGTCAGGCCGACATC
>PFEX01000217.1 GCA_002783145.1 Rhodobacteraceae bacterium CG17_big_fil_post_rev_8_21_14_2_50_65_11
TGCCGCGCGTCTGCGCCGAAACGGGCAGGGCAAGGAGAAGCGACAGGAAAAGCGATGCGTTAGAGCGGGTTGACTTGGCCCTATCGGGCGATGTGGCCGCCCGCGCGCTGCCAGTCGGCCAGACCACCGAGGTTGTAGACCTCCTCCAGCCCCATCTGGCGCAACATCCGCGCCGCCATCTGCGAGCGCGCGCCAGAGGCACAGTAAAGCACGACTGGCTTGCCTGACCGGAAGGCGGGCAATTGTTCCGGGCTGGCCGGGTCTGCCTTCATGCGCAGCGTGGCAAGCGGAACGTGGAGTGCGCCCTTTGCCCTGCCGGTTGCGCGCAGTTCGGCCCCGTCGCGCACGTCGATCACGGTGATCGCGCCCGTCGCCGCATCCCGCACCGCCGCACCGGGATCGTAGGCAACGGAATTGGCGGGATTGGAGAAGAAACCGAACATGGGGCAGTCCTGTGGATAAATATTGTCACGGTCAATTACATTGCTCCGCTTCGGGTTTCAAGCCGAACCTTCACCGCAGCGCACGATATGGTGGCAGTCCTGTGGCGATCCCGTCGTGTTCCCTCAATGTTCTTAAATTTCGGTTGGAGACTCGGCGCCGCTCCACTATCTGTTAACCGATCAACCCTTGGGGGCAGGCATGGCCGAGTCAAAGAAGATCGAGGTGCGCGGCGCGCGCGAACACAACCTCAAGAACATCGACGTGGATATCCCGCGCGATCAGCTTGTGGTCATCACCGGGCTGTCGGGGTCCGGCAAGTCCAGCCTCGCCTTCGACACGATCTATGCCGAGGGGCAGCGCCGCTATGTCGAATCGCTGTCTGCCTATGCGCGGCAATTCCTCGACATGATGGAAAAGCCTGACGTGGACCATATCAGCGGCCTTTCGCCGGCGATTTCCATCGAACAGAAAACGACCTCGAAGAACCCCCGCTCGACGGTTGGCACGGTGACGGAGATCTACGATTACATGCGGCTGCTCTTTGCCCGCGTCGGCACGCCCTATTCCCCCGCCACCGGCCTGCCGATCGAGGCGCAACAGGTGCAGGACATGGTCGACCGCATCATGGGCATGGAGGAGGGGACGCGCGCCTACCTGCTGGCCCCCATCGTGCGCGACCGCAAGGGCGAGTACCGCAAGGACATGCTGGACTTGCGCAAGCAGGGCTTCCAGCGGGTGAAGGTGGATGGCGAATTTCACGACCTTGACGACCCGCCGAGCCTCGACAAGAAATTCCGCCACGACATCGACGTTGTGGTCGACCGGATCGTGGTCCGCGAGGGGCTCGAAACCCGGCTGGCCGACAGCTTGCGCACCGCGCTCGACCTTGCCGACGGGATCGCCATCCTTGAAACCGCGCCGCGCGGTGGCTCATCCGCGCAGGACGGCGCGTCTTCGCCGGGCGATGAGGGCACCGAAGAGCCGCAACGCTTCACCTTCAGCGAAAAATTCGCCTGCCCGGTCTCTGGCTTCACCATCCCCGAAATCGAGCCGCGCCTGTTTTCGTTCAACGCGCCCTTCGGGGCCTGCCCGGCCTGCGACGGGCTGGGGGTGGAGCTGTTCTTCGACGAACGCCTGATCGTGCCGGATGCGGCGCTGACGCTTGCCAACGGCGCAATCGCCCCGTGGCGCAAGGGCAAGTCGCCCTATTTCCTGCAAACGATCGAGGCGATCGCCCGGCATTACGGGTTCGATCCGAAAACCGCGTGGAAAGACCTGCCGAAAGAGGTGCAACAGGTCTTCTTGCGCGGCTCCGGCGAGGTCGAGATTCCCTTCCGCTACGACGATGGTGGCCGCGTCTACCAGGTGACCCGCAGCTTCGAGGGCGTCATCCCCAACATGCAGCGCCGCTATCGAGAGACCGACAGCGCCTGGGTCCGCGAGGAATTCGAACGCTACCAGAACAATCGCCCCTGTGGTGCCTGCGGCGGGTTCCGCCTGCGCGAAGAGGCGCTGGCCGTGCGCATCGCCGAGCGCCATATCGGCCACGTCGTGCAGATGTCGATCAAGGACGCGCTTGCCTGGTGCGATGGGGTGCCTGAAAGCCTCGGCAACCAGAAGAACGAGATCGCCCGCGCGATCCTGAAGGAAATCCGCGAACGGCTCGGGTTTCTCAACAATGTCGGGCTTGATTACCTGACGCTCAGCCGCAACGCCGGCACCCTGTCGGGCGGTGAATCTCAGCGCATCCGGCTGGCCAGCCAGATCGGATCGGGGCTGACCGGCGTGCTTTACGTGCTCGACGAGCCGTCCATCGGCCTGCATCAGCGCGACAATGACCGGCTGCTGACGACGCTGAAGAACCTGCGCGACCAGGGCAACACGGTGATCGTTGTGGAACATGACGAGGAGGCGATCCGCGAGGCCGATTACGTCTTTGATTTCGGACCCGGCGCAGGCGTGCATGGCGGCCGCGTCGTCAGTCACGGCACGCCCGATGAAATCGCTGCCGATCCCGCCTCGCTGACCGGGCAATACCTCTCAGGTAAACGCGAGATCGCGGTGCCGGCGACCCGTCGCAAGGGCAATCGCAAGGCACTGCGCGTGGTGAAGGCCACAGGCAACAACCTGCAAGGCGTGACGGTCGATTTTCCGCTTGGCAAATTTGTCTGCGTTACCGGCGTGTCGGGCGGCGGCAAATCCACCCTGACCATCGAGACGCTGTTCAAGACCGCCTCGATGAAACTGAACGGTGCCCGCCAGACGCCCGCGCCCTGCGAAACGATCAAGGGGCTGGAACATCTCGACAAGGTCATCGACATCGACCAACGCCCCATCGGGCGCACCCCGCGCTCGAACCCCGCCACCTATACCGGCGCTTTCACCCCGATCCGCGACTGGTTTGCCGGGCTGCCCGAGGCGCAGGCGCGCGGCTACAAGCCGGGGCGTTTTTCCTTCAACGTCAAGGGCGGGCGCTGCGAGGCCTGCCAGGGCGACGGCGTCATCAAGATCGAGATGCACTTCCTGCCCGATGTCTATGTCACCTGCGAAACCTGCAAGGGCGCGCGGTATAATCGCGAGACGCTGGAAATCAAGTGGAAGGGCAAGAGCATCGCCGACGTGCTCGACATGACGGTCGAGGACGCGCGTGAAACCTTCAAGGCGGTGCCCGCGATCCGCGACCGGATGGAGGCATTGTCCCGCGTCGGGCTCGACTACATCAAGGTCGGTCAACAGGCGACGACGCTGTCGGGTGGCGAGGCGCAGCGCGTGAAACTTTCGAGGGAACTCAGCAAACGCTCGACGGGGCGCACGCTCTATATTCTGGATGAGCCAACGACGGGGCTGCATTTCGAGGATGTGAAGAAACTGCTCGAAGTGCTGCACGAACTGGTCGATCAGGGCAACACGGTGGTTGTCATCGAACACAATCTCGACGTGATCAAGACAGCCGACCATATCATCGACATTGGCCCCGAGGGCGGTGATGGCGGCGGCACAATCGTCGCCGTCGGCACGCCGGAAACGATAGCCGGGGTCGCGGAAAGCCAGACCGGCCATTACCTGAAACCGATGCTGACGCGCGCGACACTCGCAGCGGAGTGATGCCGCGCGAGACGATCGAGGCGCGACCTGCCTGATCTTGCTGGCAAGTGGTGGACCTGGCCGCTGTTG
This sequence comes from Rhodobacteraceae bacterium CG17_big_fil_post_rev_8_21_14_2_50_65_11, assembly GCA_002783145.1. Lineage (GTDB taxonomy): Bacteria > Pseudomonadota > Alphaproteobacteria > Rhodobacterales > Rhodobacteraceae > Nioella. The sequence goes on from PFEX01000217.1 coordinate 3,619, forward strand.
ACAGCGCTGGCACAGTCAGAGCCGGCGTAAAGGCGCTTGGCTTGCCCGGTCGATGCCCCTAGGCTGGCCGCATGTCTGTTGACCTGATCAAGGCGTCGCAACCGTTCGACGCGGTGAAACTTCGCGCCCCGTGGCTGATGGGCTTTGCCTTTCATTGCTTCGAGGGGCGCAATCGTCTTCGCGTCATCCGGGCCGGGGATATCGCGTGGGTGCATGTCATGACCGGTCCCCAACTCGATGCCTGCCCCGATCTTGCGAAACTGGCACGGGGTTCCGCCGCGCCCGATAACGGGGCAAGTTTCCTGTCAGGCCCGCATGTCGCGGGGCGCGATGCGCACAAGCTTGCCTTTCTGATCGTGTTGTCGGATGGGGAATGGCTTGTCGTCAGGGTCTCGACCAGCCCCGGTTCGGTGGAGGATGTGGGCGCCAAGATATTCCGCACCCATGTCACGGCGCAGCAACAGCGCGCCGCGAACCTGTAAGCCTCGGCCAGACGGCTCGATTCCAGGGTGCGTCGTGGTGGGAAAGTGCAGGCTTCTGTTGCCAGGTGCCTGCGAACCCCGCCTTACGCGGCTAGGCGCAAGGGCTTAGTTTCGGCGACTGGAACAGCTTACGCTGCAACAGCCATTGCCGGAGCACGATTGTCGTTTGCAATTGTACTTTTCGGGCCGATACGGTGGCACCCCGCCGAGACAAAGCAAAACCCCTTTAGACGTTCGTCGATCCTGTTTCGGCCCCATGATCCCCAAACGAAGGATGTTGGTGGAGCCGCCGGGTACCGCCCCCGGGTCCGATCCGCTTATTACGAGCGCGTTTATGTCCATAGTCCCCGAGGGAACAACCCGAATATAGGCAGGTTCAGCCGGTTTGCAAAGGGGGCGCTGCGCAATCCATTGCAGATTTCAGCTTTTGCCCGTTCGCAAGGCAGCCCATGGTCGGGGCCGCGTCTGACAGTGATTTGATGATGCCGTCGTCTTGCGTTAACATTTTACAGAGCGCATAGCTTGCGCTCGTGAAAGACGCGCTCGGGGTGCATGAAGAGTGTTGCTTGCATCATGAAACCCCAGGGCCTTGTGAACGCAGGAGAAGGTTGATGTCAACGCTGATAGGTATGGCTTATTGCTCCAGGGCGACGCAGTTCTCCTTTGACGAGGTCGACGAGATATTACAGGTCTCGCGCCGCAACAATGCGCGCGACGGCCTGACGGGCGCGCTTGTTTACGACAATACGACCTTCCTGCAATGGCTGGAAGGCGGGGAGGCGGAGATCCGCGACGTGTTCAGTCGAATATCGCGCGATTCCCGGCATGGCGACATCAAGCTTCTGACGGTGCGCAGCCTCGCGGGTCGGTGGTTTCCCGACTGGTCGATGACGGCGGCGGTGACCGAAGGGAAGGCGCTGCGCGGGCTCAAGCTGGTTGCGCATATCTCGCTGTCGGGTTTCGCGCCGCATGACTGGTCGGAGGCGGACGTGACCACCTTCATGACGTCGCTGAGCGATTACCTGACTCGCAGGCCAGCGCCGAAATCGGAACCGTTGCAGACACCGGTCGAACCGCGCAAGCTTGCGTCCGATCCGATGGCAAGCCTTGACCGGCAATTGCGCCGGGGCGTCTGATCGGATGGCAATGGGGCGCGGCGGCTGACCGGATCATGTCCCGCGCCGGGCCCGCTCCTCCATGATCGAACGGGCCAGCCCGACGGTGTAGCGCTCCAGTTCGCAAAGCCCAGTGCAGACCGCAGCGCCATCTCGCACATGGATCGCGTCGGCAATCCGCGTGTGCAGCCCAACGATCTGCTCGCGTGACCGCGCGCTGAATGTGATCATGTTCATAAGGGGTTGCATCGCCTCGACCGCCCCGGCCAGCTGGTAGGACAGCACCGGGTTGCCGGCGCCATCCACAAGCGCCCGGTGAAAGGCCACGTCCGAGGCGCAGAACGCCTCGTCCGTCAGGCCCGGTTGGCTCTGGCGGAAGATCTCGGCACGCATGGTGGCAAGGTGGTCGGCGCTGCGCCGCTCTGCCGACAGCGGTGCGCAGGCGCGTTCCAGTGCGAAGCGCGCCTCGCAGGCGGTTTCGAAACGGACCTCGTTCATCGACAGCAGAAGCGTCGAGGTGGTGATTTGCTGGCCGTAGGCGTCGGCGTAGGACAGCCGGTTGACGAAGGCGCCCCCGAACGCGCCGCGTTGGGTTCGGATCAGCGATTGCGCCGCCAGCCTCTTCAACGCCTCGCGCACGGTTGAACGCGAAACCCCGAACTGTTCGGAAAGCTCGGCCTCCGACGGCAAGCGTTCATCGACGATCAACTCGCCCGAGATTATGGCGTCACGGATCGCCTTGGCGATCTGGGCGGAGAGGTCGGCAGGGCTTGCAGGATCAATTTTCATTGTCAGACATTTAAAAGTCTGACATTCAAATTGCAACGCTCGAGTCGGGGAGGGCCAGCGGTGATTGCAACACGGATCAGGGCTATGGGCGCGCCGCATTGGCTGGCGCTGTTCGCGGTGATCCTCGCGGCCTGGGCAATCTTGTACATGATGTCGGCCCCGGCCGATCTGCGCGATGCGGGGCAGGTGTACGGTGCCGCTTTCTGGCGCGAGTTGTGCACGCTGACGCCCGATGCCGCCGGTTTCCTGAAGATGGCGCTGATGTGGGCGCTGATGTCGGCGGCGATGATGGCGCCCACGGCGCTGCCCGCTTTCGCCACCTACGAAGACCTTGCCAGCACCGGAGCGTCGACCCGGTTCGGCGCGCTCGTCGCGGGCTATCTCTCCGTCTGGCTTGGGTTTTCCGGGCTTGCCGCGGCGACGCAGGTGGTCCTTTACGGCGCCGGGCTGCTCGATCCGTTCGGCACCAGCACCTCCGCCGCGCTGTCGGCGGGTCTGCTGGCGATGGCAGGGGTTTACCAGTTCACGCCCCTCAAGGACGCCTGCCTGTCGAAATGCCGGATGCCGCTGACCTTCTTCATGCAGCACTGGGACGAGGGCGCGCTGCGCAACGGGCTGCGCCTTGGCGCGGTCTGCCTTGGCTGTTGCTGGGCGCTGATGGCGCTGGCCTTCGTCGGCGGGGTGATGAGCCTTGGCTTCATGGCGCTCGCCACCGTGCTGATGGTGCTGGAAAAACTGCCCGAGATCGGGCGCTGGCTGACGCGACCACTGGGCATTGCACTGCTGGGCGGTGCGGGGGTCGTCGCGTTGAACGGATTGTGAGAGAGGAGAAAGACATGGCACTCGATGCGAAACCCGATGCCGGGATCGGCACCATTCCGTGGGCGATCAAGGGCGAACTGATCCTGAACTGCAACTGCACGGTGTTTTGTCCCTGCGTGATCTCGCTCGGGCAGCACCCGCCGACCGAGACCTGGTGCCAGGCCTGGTCGGGCGTGCGCATCGACGCGGGCCATTACGGCAACGAAGACCTGTCGGGTCTTAATGTGGGCCTGCTGCTGGAGATCCCCGGCTATATGGCGCGCGGGGGCTGGAAGGCGGCTGCGTTCATCGACGAGCGTGCGAGCGAGGCCGCTTATGACGGGCTGGTCAACATCTTCTCGGGCGCAGCGAGGGGCACCACGGGCCTCTTCAAGATGCTGGTGGCCGAATTTCTCGGGGCCGAGCGCGCGCCGGTCGTGTTCGAGACGGACGGCAACGCCCGCCGCCTGATGGTGGGCAAGAAGATACAGGGCGAGGTCGTGCCGGTGCCGGGACACGAGGGCAAGGATATCGTCGTGACCAATTCCGAATACTGGATGGGCCCCGACATCACCGTCGGCACCGCCACCAAGGGCCGCGTGCGCGCTTTTGGCCGGGTTTGGGATTTCGACGGCAAGTCTGCTGAAATCTGCCAGATCGACTGGAAAGGTCCGGGCCGCTGAGCCCGACCCGATCCGCGCGAGGCGGGCGCATCCCGCATCCCGCCTCGCGCCACTCTCCCGTCAATCCCCGCTTCATCCCCTTGCCGGAGTCTGCCGGAATGCCCCGGATTTCGCTTTCGCGCCGCTTGCGCCGCACCCCCTTTTCCGACGCTGTCGAGGCCGCCGGGGTCAAGGGATATACCGTTTACAACCACATGCTGCTGCCCACGCTCTTCCGCTCCATCGAGGAAGACTACCACCACCTGAAAGAGGCGGTGCAGATCTGGGACGTGGCCTGCGAACGGCAGGTCGAACTGCGCGGACCAGATGCCGGGCGGCTGATGCAGATGCTCACCCCGCGCGATCTGCGCGGGATGCTGCCGGGGCAGTGCTACTATGTGCCGATCGTGGACGAGACGGGCGGTATGCTGAACGATCCGGTGGCCGTGAAACTCGCCGAGGATCGCTGGTGGATCTCGATTGCCGACAGTGACCTGCTGTATTGGGTCAAGGGCATTGCCTTTGGCTACCGCCTGGACGTGCTGGTCGATGAACCCGACATCTCCCCACTGGCCGTGCAAGGCCCGAAGGCGGAGGATCTGATGGCGCGGGTTTTTGGCGACGCGGTGCGCAATGTCCGCTTTTTCCGGTTCGGCTGGTTTCAGTTTCAAGGCCGTGAATTCGTGGTGGCGCGCTCGGGCTATTCCAAGCAGGGCGGCTATGAAATCTACGTCGAGGGGGAAGACATCGGGATGCCGCTCTGGAATGCGCTGATGGAGGCGGGGCGCGATCTGGACGTGCAGGCAGGCTGCCCGAACCTCATCGAGCGGATCGAAGGCGGGCTTCTGTCCTACGGCAACGACATGACCGACGACAACACGCCGCATGAATGCGGGCTGGGACGCTTTTGCAACACCCATACCGCCATCGGCTGTGTCGGGCGCGATGCACTGCTGCGCGTCGCCAAGGAAGGCCCGGTGCGCCAGATCCGGCCTGTGGAAATCCACGGCGACGCGGTGCCGCCCTGTGATCGGTTCTGGCCGGTCATGGCCGGAGATCGGCAGGTGGGCCGCATCAGCAGCGCGGTATGGTCGCCCGATTACAACACCAATGTAGCCATCGGCATGATCCGCATGACACATTGGGACGCAGGAACCGAGGTGGACGTGATCACCCCGCAAGGCGTGCGTGCGGCCACCGTGAACGAGACATTCTGGAACTGAGGAGATATCCGATGAAGGCACTCGTGGTGCGCAAGGAAGGCGATGAGAAACCCGTCGCGGCGGTCGAGAACATCGCCGACGACATGCTGCCCGAGGGCGGGGTGACCGTCGCGGTGGAGTATTCCACGCTCAACTACAAGGACGGGCTTTGCATCGGGCCGGGCGGCGGCCTCGTGCGCAGCTATCCGCATGTGCCCGGCATCGACTTTGCCGGCACGGTCGAGGCCTCGGATGATAACCGCTACACCCCCGGCGACAAGGTGGTGCTGACCGGCTGGCGCGTCGGTGAAAATCGCTGGGGGGGCCACGCACAGAAGGCGCGGGTGCCCGCCGATTTCCTCGTGCCTCTGCCCGATGGGCTGACCACCCGGCAAGCGATGGCCGTGGGCACCGCCGGGTTCACCGCGATGCTCGCCGTGATGGCGCTGGAGGATCACAGTCTGAAACCCGGTGATGGCCCGGTTCTGGTGACGGGGGCCGCTGGCGGCGTCGGATCGGTCGCCACGGCGATCCTGGCGCATCTGGGCCACGAGGTCGCCGCCGTGACAGGACGGCCGGAGCAGGCGAATTACCTCAAGGGCCTCGGCGCCAGCCAGATCGTTGCGCGTGAGGACTTGACGGAGGTCACAAGAAAACCGCTGGAGGCCGAAGTCTGGGCCGGGTGCGTCGATGCGGTCGCGGGCGCGATGCTGGGCCGGGTGCTGAAACAGATGAAATACGCTACATCCGTGGCTGCCATCGGGCTGGCTGGCGGCGCGGCGATCGAGGGCGCGCTGATCACCCCCTTCATCCTGCGCGGCGTCAACCTGCTTGGCATCGACAGCGTGATGCAGCCTTATGACAACCGCCTGCGCGCCTGGCAGCGAATCGCGTCAGACCTGCCGATGGACAAGCTGGAGGCGATGGTGGAACCGGCAACGCTGTCCGATCTGCCGGACCTGGGCCGTTCGATCCTGAAGGGCGGTGTGCGCGGCCGGGTGGTCGTCGATGTGAACGCGTAAGAGGGCGCGCGCGGTCGACATCGTTTCAGGCGCGCGGGATCAACGCCATCCGCCCGCCCCATGATCGCACCCGCAACGGGGTGCGATCATCGTCATTCAGGCGAAACCCCTTACAGGTGCTTGTTACAGGTGCTTGCCCATCGCCACGGCGGTATCCAGCATCCGGTTGGAGAAGCCCCACTCGTTGTCATACCAGCTCAGGATCCGGGCCATGCGGCCCCCCATCACCTTGGTCTGGTCGGTGGCGAAAGTGGAGCTTGCCGGATCGTGGTTGAAATCCGACGAGACCAGCGGCTTGTCGGTCACCGCCAGAATCCCCTTGAGCGGCCCGTCGGCGGCAGCGGCCCGGATCAGGCTGTTGATCTCTTCCACAGTCGTATCGCGGGCGGCCTCGAAGGTCAGATCGACGACCGAGACATTCGGTGTCGGCACCCGGATCGCGGTGCCGTCGAGCTTGCCGGAAAGCTCCGGCAGCACCAGCCCCACCGCCTTGGCGGCGCCGGTCGAGGTCGGGATCATCGACAGGCCGGCGGCGCGCGCGCGGTAGAGGTCGGAATGCATCGTGTCCAGCGTCGGCTGGTCGCCGGTATAGCTGTGGATCGTGGTCATGAAGCCCTTGGCGATGCCGATCCCGTCATTGAGAACCTTGGCCACCGGCGCGAGGCAGTTGGTGGTGCAGGACGCGTTGGACACGTGCAGGTCATCGCTGGTCAGCGTCTCGTGGTTGACGCCGAAGACGATGGTCTTGTCCGCGCCGGAAGAGGGCGCCGAAACCAGCACCCGGCTGGCGCCGTTTTCAAGATGCACCTTGGCCTTGTCGCCCTTGAAGATGCCGGTGCATTCCAGGACGATATCGACATCCTTCCACGGCAGATCGGCGGGGTTGCGGATCGCGGTGACTGCGATCTTGCCGCGCCCGGCGTCGATCCAGTCCTCGCCATGGCTGACCTGGGACGGAAACCGCCCGTGAACGGAATCGAATTGCAACAGGTGTGCGTTGGTTTCCACCGGGCCGAGATCGTTGATCGCGACAACCTCGACATCCGTGCGCGCGGTCTCGATCAGCGCCCGCAGGACGTTGCGTCCGATCCGCCCGAACCCGTTGATGGCAACTTTCACGGTCATGGCATATCCTCTCGTGTTTGGAGCGGTCCCGCCGCGCGGGACCATGTTATCGCTAACATTTCTGCTCCATAACGGATTCCAGGCCAAAAAGGAAGCGGGAATCAGGCGGCCTCAGCGCCAGAAGGCAACCCAGTCCAACAGCCGCAGCATTTCGCGCCCGAGGGCGATATGCAGATCCCACCCGAACCAGATGAGATCGGCAAGGAAAACCGCGACAACAAGGGCGGCGAGCCAGGCGGCGATGGTGTTGGTCATGCAAATGCGCCCCAGGTGCTGAACGGTCACCGGTATAGGGCAGCAGGGCGCAGGGCGAAAGCCCGGATCAGTGCAACATG
>PFEX01000034.1:0-37026 GCA_002783145.1 Rhodobacteraceae bacterium CG17_big_fil_post_rev_8_21_14_2_50_65_11
CGGCACGTTGAGCGACACGTAGACGATGATCAGCCCCAGCTTGGTGTCGATGATCCCGAGCCGCGACCACAGCATGAAGACCGGCAGAGACAGCGCGATCCCCGGCACCGTCCGAAACAGCATCAGCCCGAGGAACCACGCGTTCTTGAACCGGAAGCGAAAGCGCGCGAAGGCGTAGCCGCCCGCCATGCCGATCACCAGCGCGATCACCGTCGAGGTCAGCGCGATCACCAGCGAATTGATGAAATAGCTCAAGACCGGGATCGCCACCTGCCCCTCGTCGAAGCCGAAGATCTTGGCGAAATTGTTCAGTGTCACCTGCTCTGGAATCCAGATCGGCGGCCGCGCGAGGATCTCGCGGTTGGGCCGGAACGCCGACAACACGACCCACAGACCGGGCACCGAGATGATCACCATCAACAGGAAAGTGGTAAGCCACAGCCCCGTCGCGCGTAGCCTTTTTTTCAACGCCCGGCTCATTCCGCGCCACCCATGAAGCGACGCGCCGCCACGAGTTTGGTAAAGAAGAAATAGGTGAAGGCGATCGACAGGATCGTGGAGATGTAGGCCATCGCATTGGCCTGCCCCATTCGGGCATTCTCATACCCGGTGCGCGCGATCAGCGTCCACAGAAGTTCGGTTCGGCCCGCCGGGCCACCGCCCGTCATCACCGTGACGATGTCGAAGGCGCGCGCCACGTCGAGCGAGCGGATCGTCATCGCAATGAAGGCAAAGGGCATGATGAAGGGCAACGTGATATGGCGAAACACCTGCCACGAATTGCAGCCGTCCACCTTGGCGGCTTCCAGCGGGTCGCGCGGCATGGCGAACAGCCCGGCCAGCAGCAGGATCGCAAAGACCGATGTGCTCATCCACACTTCGGCAAAGATGATCGAGAACATCGCCAGTTCCCTGTCCACCAGCCACGGAATTGCCTGGTCGGTGATGCCAAGGCTTTGCAGCGCATTGTTCAGAACGCCGATATTGTCGTTGAAGATGAACTTGAACTGAAAACCGACGAGGACGGGCGAGAACATCATTGGGAACATCATGATCGTGCGCAAAGTGCGCTGTCCCCAGGTGATGCGGTTGATCAGCAGGGCAATTCCGAGGCCGAACAGAAATTCCAGGTTGAGCGCGATCAGCAGGAACAGGATGGTGCGGCCGAACACCTCCCAGAAGTCGGGGTCGGAAAACAGCCGCACATAGTTGCGCAGGCCGATGAAGATCTCGATCGTTTCCGGCCGGATCAACCGGTAGGGCGTCAGCGACGTGTAAAGCGAGAACACGAGCGGCAGCGCAACCACGAACAGCATCGTGAACAGGGCCGGTGACAACAGCAGGATCGGCGTCAATTTCGCCTGCCGTGTGCGAAGATATCGAAGCAAGGGTTGATGTCCTTCCTGTCCTGCCGGATCAAGGGACGCGGCAACCCGGAAAGGCCGCCGCGCCGTTAGCCAAACTCAGTTGTAGCCGGCGTCTTCCATGATCACGCTTGCCTCGCGCGCAGCCGCGTCAAGCGCCTCCTGCGAGGTCATGTCGCCCACGATCGCCGCCTGAAGGCGCGGCCAGATCACGTTCGAGACCTCGATCCACTCGGGGATCAGCGGCGGGGTGAAGGCATCCTCCGCCATCGAGGCCGAATAGGTATCGAACACCTCGACCATGAAATCGCGCCCGTCGGCGGCAAACTCGGCCCGCGCGTCTTCCCAGACCTGCGTGCGGGTCGGCAACAGGCCGTTGCGCGCCTCGACCATCTGCCGGTCATGGTCGGTCAGGAAGGTCACGAAGGAGACCGCCGCCTCCATGTTGTCGCAGGTCTCGGTGATCGAGAAACTGTGCGACCCCGACCAGCCGGTGCGGACCCCGGCCGAGCCCATCGGTGCGCGCACCAGGCCGACATCGCCGGCGACGCTCGAATTTTCGGGATCGTTGAAGAAGGCCGACCAGCCGGCCCAGTCGAGGTTCAGCGCAACCGACCCGCTGGCAAAGCCGAGCCCGGTATCGTCCCACAGGTAGTTGGGCACCCCGCGCGGCACTGCCCCGGAGTTGTAGAGATCGACAAACCAGTCGAGCGCTCGCACCCCGGCCTCGGAATTGAACGTCGGCTCCCAGTCATCATTGAAAAGCTGCCCGCCTTCCGCGACAAGCATTTCGTAGAACCGACCGACGACCGCCTCGTCCTTGCCGACATATTGCGTGCCGTAGAAATCCGGCGGATCAGCGAAGAAATTCGCTTGATCGGCGACCTGCGCCCAAGTTTCCGGCGGCGTCAGTGCGTAGCCGTATTCGGCCTCGAAGGCTTGCTGGTTTGCTTCGTCCTCGTAAAGTGACCGGATATAGAACAGGTTCGACACGTCCGAATGGCGCGGCAACTGGACCAGTCGGCCATCCACGGTCGAGTGCTCCAGCACCCGCGGCACGAAGTCAGACAGGACGTCCTCGGAGATGTGATCGCGCAGATCGACATAGATCCTGCCGTATTGCGGCGCGAAGCTGGTGTGGTTCGACCCGACGCACCAATCGAGCGTCCCCGCCGCGATATCCTGCTTGATCTCGCGGTCGAGTTCGAAGTGGTTCTGGCGGCTCAGGATCTCGACGGTGGCGCCGGTCATCTCCTCCCACGCGGAGATCTCTGAATAGAGCGGTTCGTATTGCGCGCCCCCGATCAGTTTCACCCGCAGGGTGTAGCCGTCAAAATTGCCGTAATCCTGAGCAACGCCCGGCATTGCCAACAGCGGCACGAGCGCCGTGGCAAGCATTGCTTTCCCTTTCAGTCTGAACATTTTGTCCTCCCTTCAAACATGCCGGGTCACACCCCTTCACGGGGCTTGTTATCTGCTTCGCCGCCCGCCGGCACGAGATCGGGCAGCAGATCGTTGACGATGATTGCGCGGTCAGCGCCCAGAACCGGCGCGGCGCGGGCGCTTTTCAGCACCTGGCCGTTCAACCGGATCGGGCTGCGCAGCGCATGAAGCGCGGTGTCGGCGTTGCGCCGGATCACCTGTTCGAAATCGAGGGTCTGGAACGCCTCGGAGGCCAGCATCTCGGGCCAGTCGAGAACTTCGGAACACCAGATATCGGCGGGCTGAAGCACCGCCAGCCAGTCGGCGGTGCGGCGCGTCCGTGTCGTTTCGGCGATTGCGGTCTTGATCGCGTCGCGCGCGCGCATCATCGCGGCACCATCGTTGAAATAACGCTCCAGCCCGTCGATCCCCATCAACCCCGCCAGCCGTTCAAGCGAGGGCGTCATCGCCAGGGCGAGGTAGCCGTCGGCGGTGCGATAGACCCCGTAGGGCGCGCCCAGATAGGCATGCGCGCCGTTCACCGCGCTGCGTTCGGGGGCGCGTCGGCCATCGTTGAGATGCGTGGTCAGCACCTCGAACTGGAAGTCGATCATCGCCTCGAACAGACTGGTCTGGACGTGCGCGCCGCGGCCATGGACACCGCGCCCGACCAGCGCGGCGAGTATGCCATGCGCCAATGCGCCTCCAGCCAGCATGTCGGCCACCGCAAGTCCCATCGGCATCGGCGGGTCATCGCGCGACCCGGTCAGCCACAGCAGCCCCGACCGCGCCTGCGCCAGCAGGTCCTGTCCCGGCAGATCGCGCCACGGGCCGTCTTCGCCGAAGCCCGAAATCGAGCCGTAGACAAGGCGCGGGTTGATCTCGCGCACCGCGTCGTAGCCGAACCCCTGCCGCTCGATCACGCCGGGGCGGAAATTCTGGATCATCACGTCGGCGCGCGCGATCAACGCGCGCAGCAGCGCCCGGTCCTCCTCGTCGCGCAGATCGGCGGCAAGGCTTTCCTTGTTGCGGTTGATCGCGTGAAACAACGAATTGTCGCCATCAATATCGGTATCGGACAGGTAGAGGTTGCGGCACAGATCACCGCTGCCGGGGCGCTCGATCTTGATCACCCGCGCGCCGAGATCGGCCAGCTTCAGCGAGGCGTAGGGCCCGGACAGGAACTGGCTGAAATCGAGCACGACGAGGCCGTGCAGCGGGCGATCCTCGGTCGGCATCACCTTCATGCCCGGCTCTCCTCGTGGGCGGCTTGCAGCGCGTCGAGCGTGGCACGCGCAGGCGTATCACCGCGCAGGAAGGCATGGACGATGTCGCCGCCGCGATCCTGAAAGCCCATGTAACCATCATAGCGCGGGCGCAACCACGCCGTGTCAAGCGTGCGGCGCGTGGCGCGGAAAAAATCGTGCGTCGCAGCATTGCAGGCCTCGTCTTCCCACGCAACGGCGTTGCCGGGTTGCCCGCCAGCCTCGAAAAACAGGCCCTTCTGGCAGTCGGCGCCGGCGATCCAGAGCGCGTAATCGGTCGCAATCTCGCGCTCGGTCGAGGCCGCGCTGACGGCAATGCCGGTGCCGCCCAGAACGGTGCCCGAAGGGTCGTCGCCGCGCAGGCCGGGCGCATCGGTGAAGTGCAGGGGGAAACGGCAATACCCCCTTCGGCTGTAGTTGGTGTAGCCGTAGCCGAAGGGTGAATAGGCCGGCGCCTCGGCGCTGCGCCCCATCCATTCGTATATGCCGATCGGGTCGAGCGTCAGGCAACGCGGGTCCATCAGCCCCATCACCTCGCCCAACCGGCCCAGCACCTCTTCACCCGCGGCGCGGTCGACGAAGCTGCTGCCCCCGGCGACATCTGCGCCAAGGTTGCGCACCAGCCCCATGAAGGTCATCAGCGCATTGATCGGGATCAGCGCGAAGGCCACCTTGCCCCTGCGGGCAAGGTCCATCACCCCGTCCCAGTCGCGCGGCGCCTCGGCGATCAGGTCGGGGCGGAACGCGGCGACCGGTGTGGCCGCGTCGATCGCAAGCGCCCATTGCTTGCCGCCGAAATTGTAGCTCGTATGCGACAGGCCGACCGACTGCGCCGCCAGCCTCTTCAGGTCGGCGTCGCGCCCGGCATCGTCGAACGCGATCAACAGGCCGGTCCCGGCGACCTCGCCGACATGCGGGTGGTCGATCACCATTAGATCGTAGCGGTCGGCCATTTCCTCGATGGGACGGTCGGCGAAAGCCTGAAGCGAGCGTTTTTCCCAGCGGATCGACACGCCGGGATGCGCCTTTTCATATGCCTCGGAGGTGGCGACCATCGGTTCGAAGCCGCGCGCGTGGTCCCAGGTCATGCCGACAAGCTCAGCCATCGGCCCTTGCCTTTTTCCGGGCCGCAAGCGCGGCGTCTGCCTCGGCGCGGAAAGCGGCAGGGTCGCGGTAAAGCGCCGTCATCAGGTGTTCGCAGTAAAGCGCCTGTTCACCTTCGCCCTTGAACACCGAATAGCTGACCCGAACCTTGCCCATGCGGTGATCCTTGACCTCCTTCGACAGGTTTTCGCGGATCGTGTAGATCGTATCGCCGATGAAGACCGGGGCGATAAAGCGCAGCCTGTCGTAGCCATACGAAAAAGAGTTCAGGCAATTCGTCGCCGCCAACCCGAGCCCGTAGGAAAACACCATTGCGCCCGCCACCAGCCTGCGGCCGAAGACCCCCGCCTCGGCTGCGAAGCGTTCGTCGCTGACATAGGGGTGGTGGTCCATCACGAGGCTGTTGAACAGCATGGATTCGCCCTCCGAGATCGTGCGGCGGATCGAGCGGATCCGATCGCCCGGTGCGAAATCCTCGAAATACCAATCCTCGGAGTTCCAGGCCGGAATCTCGGCGTGATCAGCGGGAAGCCCCGGCAACCCACGCGGATGAACGCCGATCTCGGCCATGGCTCCCCCTCGGTTTTGGTCGATCACTCAATCATTGCAAACTCACAATCATGGATCTGTTTTCATATGTCAAACTTTTTTGTATAAGTAAAAAATGACCGCCGACCCTTTGGCGGGACCGACAGGGGAGGCGCAATGGAACGCGAACAGTTTTTCGAGGAATACGAGCTTGGTGCCGCGCGCCAGACGCTCGCGCGGACGATCACCGAGGCCGATATCGTCTTTCACGCCGGTCATTCGGGGGATTTCTTCCCGCATCACATGGACGCCGAATGGTGCAAGACGCAGCCCTTCGGGGCCCGCGTCGCCCATGGAACGATGACCTTCACCATCGGGATCGGCCTGACCGCGACCCAGATCAATCCGCGCGCCTTCACCTATGGCTACGAACGGTTGCGCTTTCCCGCCCCGGTCTTTGCCGGCGACACGATTCGCACCACCGTGACCATCGGCGCGCTTGACGACGACCCCAAGCGGCCCGCTCATGGACGGGTGACCGAGGTCTGCGAAACTACCAACCAGCACGGCAAGACCGTGATGTATTGCGAGCATATCCTGCTCGCCGAACGCAAGGAGGCCATGCAATGACCCTCGATCTCGCACAAGGCTGGCCCGGACCGGCCAATCCCGCCCCCATCGTTCTCGTCGGTGCGGGCGGTATCGTCCGCGATGCCCACATGCCGGCCTATGCAAAGGCCGGGCTTGCCGTGACCGGTGTCACCGATGTCGACGCTGCCCGCGCCAAGGCCCTCGCGCAGGACTTCGACCTGCCCGACCTTTACCCCGACCTTGCCGCCGCAGTGGCCGACCGGGGCACCAACGCCGTCTATGACATCGCCACGCCGCCGCATGTGCTACCCGAGATCCTGCCGCACCTGCCCGACGGCGCGGCGGTTCTGATGCAAAAACCGATGGGTGCCGATCAGGATCAGGCCCGCGCGATCCGCGCCATCTGCCGCGACAAGGGGCTGAAAGCGGCGGTGAACTTTCAGCTTCGGTTCTCGCCGATGATGATGGCGGTGCAGGACGCGGTGCGGCGCGGCCTTCTGGGCGACTTGCTCGAGATCGAGGTGCACGTGAACATCTTCACGCCGTGGACGCTGTTTCCCTTCCTGATCCCGATGAGCCGCGTCGAAATCGCGGTGCATTCGATCCACTACCTCGATGCGATCCGCGCCGTGGCGGGCAACCCCAAGGGCGTCTTCGCTCGCAGCCTGCACGATCCCCGCGCGGATGACTTCAAGCAGACCCGAACCTCGGTGATCCTCGATTACGGCGACGCGCTGCGCGGGCTCATGTCGATCAACCACAACCATCAATGCGGGCGAAAGTTCCAGTCCGCGTGGATCCGGTTCGAGGGTAGCGCGGGCGCGATGATGGTCAAGCTGGGGGTCAATTTCGACTATCCCAACGGCGAGCCGGATGAACTTTGGCTCTGTCGCGGCGCGGGCGACTGGCAGCAGATCCCGCTTGCGGGACGCTGGTTCATCGACGCCTTCATGGGACCGATGCGCAACGTTCAGAGGTTTGCCGCCGGCGAAGACGACCATCTGCATTCGGGTGTCGAGGATGCCTATGAAACGATGGCACTGGTCGAGGCGTGTTTCAACGCGATAGACCGGCCGCCGGAACCGCTTATTCTCGACTAGGAGGGGCGGTCTTGTCCTCATACGGTGGCACGGTGGGGCCGCCGAGCGCGACGCTGAGCGTATTCGCCGTGTCGATGACGTGGCGGGCGCAGGTCTGGAACGAGATCGGATCGTCGAACCGCTCAAGATGCGGGACCGTAAGGGCTGCAACCGTGTGACCGGTGTGATCGAACACCGGCACGGCAATGTTGACGATGCCACGGGCAACGAAACTGTCGGTGATCTCGTGCCCACGCAGGCGGATCTCGGCCAGTTCCTCGCGCAGGTGGGCTTCGGTCTTGTCCTTGGGAAGCGGCACGCGGGCGAACAGTTCCTGTAACCGGTCTTCCTCGGCGAAGGCGAGGATCACCCGCCCGGACGAGGCACGCCACAGATCGACCCGCGCGCCGAGCCGAATGCTCATCACATGATGGCTGGGCGGATCGACCTGCCCGACGATCAGCACCACGTCATCACTGATGATCCCCAGATGCGCCGACTGATTGATCCGCGCCGTCAGCTTGCGCATGAGCGGCCCGGAAAGAGCGGTCAATCGCTTGATGAGGGGGGTCTGATGCGCCACCGCGAATAGCTTGGTCGTCAAGGAGTAACGGTCAGTGTCGGGATCCTGCGCAATGTAGCCGCGATTTATCAACGCCACCAGCATGCGGAAGATCTCCCCCACCGACCGGCCCATGGAGCGCGCGATGTCGGATTGGCTTAGCCCGTGTTCTTCCCGCGCCAGCAACTCGATGATATCAAGGCCCTTCTCCAGCGCGGGGGCCGAGTAGCGTGCAGTCTTCGCGACCTGATCGGGTTCGTTTTTTATGTCTTCCATCCTCGGATCGTCTCGGTCGTCTCGAAAGCGAAAGTGTTTGCCATCACTTCTCGGCTGTCAATCCGCACACCGAAAAAACAGACGTGCGCGCGCCACCGGTCTTTTCGACTGTCCTGGACGAATATCCTTGATCGGGACCGCCGCGCGCATGACGCCCTTTCTGAGGTCCAATACACACCTTTTTACCCACCTTCGGAGTGTAGGAGTTTTCTTCAACAATATCAGGAAGAGTGGTGACCCCGGCAGGATTCGAACCTGCAACCTGCCCCTTAGGAGGGGGCTGCTCTATCCAGTTGAGCCACGGGGCCGACGCCCACGTTTTGCGCAATTCGGCGGCGTCTGGCAAGGCGGCAGCATCGAAAATCGCTGCCGGTGGCTTCTGCCTTGGACAATCCGGACCCAACTGCTTAACAATCGTGTGACAGCCACCTCAAGGAGCCGCCAACCTTGCCGCCGAAGATTCACGACGCGGGCCGCCCGCAACTGACCCTCCGCGATGTGGCCGAGGCTGCGCGCGTGTCGGAAATGACGGTCAGCCGCGTGTTGCGCAACCGGGGGGACGTGTCGCAAGGAACGCGGGCAAGGGTGCTGGAGGCGGCGCGCGCGCTCGGTTATGTGCCCAACAAGATTGCCGGGGCGCTGGCGTCGTCGCGAGTGAACCTTGTCGGCGTAGTGATTCCGTCGTTGTCCAACATGGTGTTCCCGCAGGTGCTGGCCGGGATTTCCGACGTGCTCGACGACACACCGCTGCAACCCGTCTTCGGCGCCACCCATTACAAGCCCGAACGCGAGGAGGAGGTAATCTACGAAATGCTGTCCTGGCGCCCCTCGGGGATGATCGTCGCGGGGATCGAGCATTCCGACGCCTCGAGGGCGATGCTGGCCAATTCCGGTATTCCTGTGGTCGAGATCATGGATGCGGACGGCGATCCGATCGACGCCATGGTGGGGATCAGCCACCGCGCGGCAGGCGCTCGGATGGCGCGCGAAATCCTCGCCCGTGGCTACCGGCGCATCGGGTTCATGGGCACCAAGATGCCGCTCGACTTTCGCGCCCGCAAGCGGCTGGAAGGGTTCGAGGGGGTCTTGCAAGAACAGGGCATCGACCTTGTCGATCGCGCCTTCTATTCCGGCGGCTCCGGCTTCGGCAAGGGACGCGAGATGACGCAGGAAATGCTCTCGCGTCATGGAGACCTGGATTTCCTTTATTATTCCAATGACATGATCGCAGCTGGCGGGCTGCTCTACTGCCTTGAACACGGTATGCGCATCCCCGAGGACATGGGGCTTGCGGGGTTCAACGCGGTTGAGATTCTCGACGGTCTGCCGATGCGGCTCGCCACGATGGACACGCGGCGCCTGGAAATCGGGCGCGCGGCGGCCAAGATCGTGGCCGCGCGCGTTGCGGGCGAAGAGTGCGACCAGACCGTCACGCTCGACGCCGGGTTCGAGGCAGGCGATACGATGCGCGCGCCCGCTTCTTGAAAGGTGCGCAAACGCAAGGCCCGGGTGCCGCACTCTGGCGGGCAGCGATCACCCGACAGCGCCGCCGCCCTCAAAAGGGGGATTCTTTTCTTTCAAACCCTCTGCTATCCTTGCTGAAAATGAGCGGACACAGACCCGCCAAATCGAGCAGGAAGCACAGCCATGAACATACTCACGGACCCATCCGATATCCGTAAGGCGGCGGAACGCGTCGCAGGCAACGCACCGGTCGCGGAAGGCGGCGTGCACAAGACATGGTTTCGCGGCAGCAAGGGCAGCCGACCGCCGAAGGCGCTTCAGACGATGCCGGAAACGGTGGTTCTCGACTACGTCCTCAAGGGCTGGGAACCCGCCGCGCCCTGCATCGACGAGACGACGAAGGTCACCGCCTTCGGCAGTTGCTTTGCCACCTATATCTCGGACTGGCTGGCTTCGCGCCATTACAACGTCCTGACCCGCGACGAGGGCAGCAACGCCTATGTCGTCAGCTGCGGCGAGGGTATGGTCAATTCCTTCGTTATCCGCCAGCAATTCGAATGGGCGTTCGAGGGCAAGTCCTTCGACGCCCCCCTGTGGCACGGCTACAAGGCCGAGGAATTCGGCTATGACGAGGACGTGCGGCTGGAAACCCTGCGCCTGTTCAACGAAACCGATGTCTTCATTCTGACCCTCGGCCTGTCGGAGGTCTGGTATGACGAACCGACCGGCGGGGTTTTCTGGCGCACCCTGCCCAAGGACAAATACGACCCCGAACGCCACAAGTTCCGCGTCTCGACGGTGGAGGAAAACCGCGACAACCTGCGCGAGATCTACCGCCTGATCCGGACGCACCGCCCGGATGCCAGGATCATCCTGACCCTGTCGCCGATCCCCCTGATCGCGACCTTCCGCGACGAAAGCTGCATCAGCGCCAACAGCGTGTCCAAGGCGGTGCTGCGTGTCGCCATCGACGAGGTGATGCGCGAGTTCAAGCACGAGGGGTACCTGTTCTACTGGCCCTCCTACGAAATCGTGGCCGACATCTTCAACTTCCCCTTCAAGGAGGATCGTCGCCACCTTCACAGGCCGGTGCAGGATTTCATCCTGATGACGTTCGAGCGGGTCTGGTGCAAACGCGCGCCGGACGACCATGAGTATCTGCGCCAGTGGCTGCGTGCGAAAGCCGTCTCCGGCCAATTGAATGACCGTTTCGACGGCGCCCTGCGCACGCGCAACCTTGACAGGCTGCGCCACATGCTGGGCCGCGCCCGGATCAGCAATTTCAAAGTGACCGAGGCCACGGCGAAGGCGCTGATCCTGCGCTATGTCGAGGAGGAGGAACGCCGCCAGAGATCCCGTTCCGTGGCGGCGGAGTGACGCGCCCTCAGCACTCCGGGATGTTCACCGCCAGTCCGCCGCGGCTGGTTTCCTTGTAATTGTCGCTCATGTCCATGCCGGTCTGGCGCATCGCCTCGATGCAGTTGTCGAGCGGCATGAAATGCTGCCCGTCGCCGCGCAACGCCAGCGAGGCCGCCGAAACCGCCTTGATCGCGCCAAGCCCGTTCCGCTCGATGCACGGCACCTGCACCAGGCCGCCGACCGGGTCGCAAGTCATGCCAAGGTGATGTTCCAGAGCGATCTCGGCGGCGTTCTCGATCTGCTCGTTGCTGCCGCCGAGCGCCGCGCACAGCCCCGCCGCCGCCATGGCGGATGCTGACCCGACCTCGCCCTGACAGCCCACCTCGGCGCCCGAGATACTGGCATTGTGCTTGATCAGCCCGCCGATCGCAGCCGCCGTCATCAGGAAGGTGCGCCGCCCGGCTTCGGTGGCACCGATGCAATGGTCGCGGTAATAGCGCAGCACCGCAGGCACAACGCCCGCAGCACCGTTGGTGGGCGAAGTCACAACCTTGCCACCGGCGGCGTTCTCTTCGTTGACGGCCATGGCGTAGACGCTCAGCCAATCATTGACGGTATGTGGTTGCGCAAGGTTGGTGCCACGTTCGGCCAGCAACTGCTGATGGATCGACCGCGCCCGCCGGCGCACTTTCAACCCGCCCGGTAATTGACCCGCCTGCGACAGCCCCCGGTCGATGCAGGCGTCCATCGCCGACCAGATGGCATCGAGCCTTTCGCGCACCGCGCCCCGGCCGCAATCGCTGGCCTCGTTTTCCCATTTCATCTCGGCAATCGACTTACCCGCGATGCGCCCCATGCGCAGCATCTCCGCCGCCGACCCGAACGGATAGGGATAGCCCTGCGCCACCTTCTCGGCATGCAGCGCCTCGGTCCCGCCCTGCTTGTGGCGCTCCAGTTCTGCGGCGGTCATGACGAAGCCGCCGCCCACGGAGTAATAGGTCTCCTCCATGTAAAGCTTGCCGCGCGCGTCCCGGGCGCGCAGGACCATTCCGTTGGCATGACCAGCCAGCGGCGGGCCGAAGTCGAAGACAACGTCGCTCTCGGGATCGAAGCGCAACTCCGGCAGGCCCGCAGGGCGGACCGCGCCGGTTTCGCGCAGCCGCGCCTCCTCCGCCGCGGCGTCGTCGGGGTCGATCGTATCGGGCCGGAATCCCAGCAGCCCGAGGATCACCGCCCGGTCGGTCGCGTGCCCCTTGCCGGTGAAGGCGAGCGACCCGTGTAGCGAACAGGCGAGATGCGCCACCTCGCCCGCGCCGGGTTCGCGCAGGCCGGTGCGCAACTGGTCAAGGAACCGCGCCGCCGCCGTCATCGGCCCCATCGTGTGCGATGAGGACGGCCCGATGCCGATCTTGAAGATGTCGAAGACGCTCAGGAACATGGGCGAACCCCTCTTGGCTGGACCAGCCGGACCATAGCTGCACGCGGGCGGGCGGCACACGGAAAACCGACGCATCCCCTGTCCTGACCGACCCGGTGGCGGCTGTCCATCCCGCCGCCCACCCGCCGATGAGCCGTGGCGAAGAGGCGGCCGGGTCGGCGCAGCGTAGCGCGGCGAAACCGCCACAGCACCGCACGAGTCTTGCAGACGGGGTGCACGCTGGACTGCCCCTTGTTTCGACACGAAACAGCGCGCCCTCCGGGACCGGGAGGGCGCGCTTGCCGGCGGTTAGCGGCGAGGTCCGGGACGACCCTGCCTGCCGGACGGGGCAGGCTCAGTCGAGCCCGAACTGGATAAGAAGACCGGTCTGGCAGCCTGCGCCTTGCGCAACATTTGCGTTGGCGGCGTTGCCGAACTGGAAGATGCCGTAGGCGTCGCAACCGTTCTGCGAGAGCGTGCCGTAATGGCCATTGCCTTCCTGGTGGACGACGCCCTGGTTGCCGTATCCGCTCTGGCCGATGCCGGCGCCGTTGCCGTTTCCGGCCTGGTGAACATGGGCGCTGCCATTGGCGGCCTGCGCGATGCCGTAAAGCGCCAGACCGAGGCGGATGGCGTTGGCCTCATCGGCATTGGTCGGGTTGACTTCGAAGGAGATCGAGCCCCCTGCGCTGGCCATCGGCGCGGCAAGGGTGGCAAGGGCGAGGGTGGCGGCGGTGAGGGTCTTGCGGAACATCGGAATATCCTTTCAGGGGCTGTCAGGTTATGAAAGTGTGTCGATTACACGTGCTTATTGGTTCAAATCGGGCGGCTCAAAGCTCGGTTTCCATGGTGCGGCAGAGATAGCTCTGGCCGTTCACGGTGATGGTCAGCTCGCTGTCATAGGCACTCGCCGCGCCCGACAGCATCGACTGGCCAAGCGTGACGGTCTCGCCGGCACGGGCCGTGAAGGCCCCGCCCTGGCGAATGTTGGTGCCGCGCCCGGCGAGGTGCAGGGTGTAGCTGCCGGTCAGCCTCTCAACCGCTTGCAGGCGGCCTTCGAAGCGGGTGCCGGTGGCGGTCTCGCTCACTGCGATCTCGCAGGCGAAGGGGGCAGAGGTGGTGGCGGTCGAGGCACTGGTGCAGGCGGCGGCAAGGCCCGCCCCGGCCAGGATCAGGGCCGCGGGCAGAAACCGGCGTGGGAGGAGGGGGAGGGTCATGGATCTGGTCCTTTGTGTCGGAAGGGAAAAAGGTGGCCCGCAGGGGGAGGGAGGCCCCCCGCAGGCCGGGCGGCGTCAGTTCTGGACGATTACCGCGACGTTGCCGTGGCCGACCTGGGTGGAGGACGCGGCGTTGCCGTTGCCGACCTGGATCACGCCAACCGCGTTGCCGTTGCCCCACTGGGTGGTGTCGGCGCTGTTGTTCGCACCGATCTGGGCGATGCCGTTGACGTTGCCCGAGCCGTAGGTCGAGGCCGAGGCGCCGTTGTTCCAGCCGCTCTGGCCGACGACAGTACGGTTGTGGTGGCCGTCCTGAGTGGCGATGGCGGTGTTCCAGGCGCCGTCCTGGTAAAGGGTCATGTCGTTGAACCAACCCGACTGCGCACCGCCAGCGGCGTTGCCGTAGCCATACTGCTCGACACTGACGTAAGAGCCGCCGGCGGAAGCGACAGAAGCGACGGGCAGGGCGATGGCGATTGCGAGGGCGACGGTCTTGAAGGTCGATGCGATGGTCATTGTGAAATTCCTTTCGGGCTGATCGTGAGGGGCGATGCTGAGGTCGCTGTTTCAGGGGTTGTGTGACGGCGTCAGCGGAGTGCGTCAGCCGATGACCAATCCATGGCCCGGCCCCGTCCGGTCAGGCAATAACGCCGAAACGACAGCCGATAACAGCGCACCCGTCATCGGATAACCGCCGCTGAAAGGGGCGCGTTATTCGATAACAAGGACGTATTAAATAAATAAAACCAATATGATAAATCGTTCAGCACGATCCGTTTCAGGTCGGAACCCTGGCCGGTCCGCTCGCGCTCGCCCGTTGGCCCACCGGGCCGGTCCCGCATCCGGATGGCGCGCCGCAACCCGATAACACCGTCTTCGTGTGAAAACGACGCGATTCTGCGTCGTCAAGGGGCAGCCCCGACTCGCGCAGCCGTCTGTTTTTTGGGCGATGGAGCGGACTCGGGCCACTTGGCGACTCATCTGGCGATGCTGACATCGGTCGCGGCGACGAGACCCGCCATCACCCGAATCCCGGTTTTCTGCGGTCAAGACCGCGACGGGATCAGATGTCGATCATGCGGAGCACACTGCTACGGAGCTGCACCTGTCGTCACCCGGCAAGAACCGACCCAAGCTCGCCGGTCCGAACCCGGCCAAGGTCGGTCTGGCCTATCATTCACCCGCTTTCTGTGCGCAGAAGAACCAAAACTGACACGATCGGGGAAGGGAAACATGTCGAGGCCACGCCTTCTTTTCTTTTTCAACGGGTTGCCGGAATACGAGGCGCTGTTCAACATCGCCCGCCGTTTGCTGGAACGCGGCATGGTGGAGCCTGTCTGCATTTCGCCGTCCGAAGTGCTACGCCGGGAACCGCGGATCAAGCCGATGATCGCGGCCTCCGGCCTCACGGTGACGGTGCGCCCGAGCCGTTGGATCAAGCTTTTCCCCAAGCGGTGGCTGCGCAAGGGCGACGCGGCGATCACCATGGTGGACCCGACCATGGACAACAGTCCAACCCGGCCGCGCAGCCTTGCCATGCTGGCGCTGGGGCTGCCGACGATCTTTGTTCAGCACGGGGTCATGCAAGGCAAGCTGAACCTCGCCAATGACCGGCGCGACATCCATTACGAGTCGCGCCTTCTGCTGACGTTCGAGGATTTGATCATCCCCGAAATCCTGTCGGAAGAAACGCGGGAAAAGGTGCGCAAGGTCGGGTTCATCAAGCCGTTGCTGTTCGCACCGCGGCCACCGAAAGGGGCCGTGCCCCGGCATGGCCGCGCGATCCTGTTCTGCCATTCCTTCCGGTGGGCGGGCCGCTACGGAGAGGAGGACGTCGCGCGATTCTACGATCTCGTCGGCCAGTTCGCGCGCACCCACCCTGACGATCTGGTGATCGTCCGCAGCCACCGGGGCAAGTCCCGCGCGCTTTACAAGGCGCATGACAAGGCCCTGTCCGAGCAGCGCAATGTCGTGTTTTCCCACGCTTACAAAGGGCCGCTCCGGGGGATGTCGATCACCGATGTGCTCGATCTTGCCGATATGTGCGTCTCCACCGCGTCGACGGCGGTGCTGGACAGCGTTTACATGGGCAAACCGACCGCGATCTACGAGAATGATCAACCGGTGTTCCCCAACCTGCCCAATATCGACGGAATGGAGAGCCTGGAGGCGTTCTTCGCGTCGCCGGAGGTTGCCGACATCGCCGGGGTCAAGGCGCATTATGGGGAGGTGGACGAGAATATCGAAAGGGCCTGCGATGCGATCGAGAACATGCTGGCGGCGTTACCTGCCCGAGGGGTGTCTCTTTCAGGCGCGTAGCTGTGCCCCGTCGACGCCCGCGATCCTGACCGCCACGATCTGCCCCTCTGGCTGTGGATCGTCAAAGCTGACCTCGGTGAATTGCTCCGTCCGGCCCATATGCGGGTTTTCCAACAAGACGTTGTGACGGCGTCCCACTTGCGCGGCCAAATGGGTGGCAACCTGCCGGTTGCCTGCCGCGCGCAACCTTGCAGCGCGATCCTTGATCGCCTTGCCATGCACTTGCGGCATCCTTGCCGCCGGCGTGCCCGGACGCGGGGAATAGGGGAAGACATGCAGCCATGTCAGCCCGCAATCCTCCACCAGTTTCAGCGAATTCTCGAACATCGCCTCGTTCTCGGTCGGGAAACCCGCGATGATATCTGCCCCGAAGGTCATCTCGGGGCGCAGGCGGCGGGCCTCTTCCGAGAACCCGATGGCGTCTTCGCGGCTGTGACGGCGCTTCATCCGCTTGAGGATCATGTTGTCGCCCGCCTGCAAGGACAGGTGCAGGTGGGGCATCAGGCGCGGCTGCGTTGCGATGGCCTGCATCAGGTTTTCGTCGACCTCGATGGAGTCAATCGAGGAAATCCGCAGGCGCGGCAGGTCCGGCACAAGTTTCAGGATGCGCATGACCAGATCGCCCAGTTTCGGCCGCGCCGGCAGATCCGCGCCCCAGCTTGTCAGGTCCACGCCCGTCAGCACCACCTCGTTATAGCCGCGATCCACCAGCCGCTTGATCTGGTCCACCACCACGCCGGCGGGGACGGAGCGCGAATTGCCCCGCCCGAAGGGAATGATGCAGAAGGTGCAGCGGTGGTCACAACCGTTTTGAACCTGCACATAGGCGCGGCTGCGGGTGCCGAATCCGTCGATCAGGTGGCTGGCGGTTTCCGTGACGCTCATGATGTCGTCGACCATGACCTTTTCTGTCTGGCCGATGAAATCACCGGCGAGGCCCGCCCATGTTCCGGGCTGCATCTTCTCGGTATTGCCAAGGACGAGGTCGACCTCGTCCATGTCGCGGAAGGTCTCGGGTTCGGTCTGCGCGGCGCAGCCGGTGACCACGATCCGGGCGCCGGGGGTGTCGCGGCGCAGCTTGCGGATTTCCTGGCGCGCCTTGCGCACCGCCTCTGCCGTAACCGCACAGGTGTTGATAACGTGCGTATTCTCGACGCCGGCAGCCTCGGCCAGGGTCTTCATCGCCTCGGTCTCGTAGGCGTTCAGCCGACAACCCAGGGTGTGGAAGATGGGCGCCGTCCCGGTCATCGCACGGCCTCCAGAAACTCGGCCGTCAGCACGCCGTCGAAGACATGCGCCGTCGGCCCGGTCATCCAGACCCCATCCGCGCGCCAGTCGATATGGATGCTGCCACCGTCGAGATCGATGGTCACCTTGCGCCCGGTGAGGCCGCGCCGCGCCGCCGCCACGGCCGTCGCACAGGAAGAGGAGCCGGAGGCAAGCGTGATCCCCGTGCCCCGTTCCCAGACCCGCATCCGAAGGCGATCCGGCCCGGTCACATGGGCAAACTGCACGTTGGTGCGCTGCGGGAACAGCGGGTGATGTTCGATCTCGGGGCCGCGCGCGGCAAGGTCCACCGCGTCGGCATCCTCGACGAAAAAGGTGCAATGCGGGTTGCCCATGCCGGTCGCCACGGGGGCGCCCTCGATCGGCAGGGCGCGCGTGTCCACCTCGCGCGCGAGAGGCACATCGCGCCAGTCCAGTAGTGGCTGACCCATGTTGACGCCTGTCAGGCCGCCACCCGCGTCGACGACGTCCAGAAGGCCGCGCTCCGTCCGGATCTTCAGCACGGTCTTGCCGGTGCGGGTCATCTCGTGCCGGGCCACGCAGCGGGTGGCATTCCCACAAGCCCCGGCGGTCGACCCATCGGCATTGTAGAAAACCAGAGCAATATCCGCCGCCTCGTCGGCGTGGATCACCGCCAGCTGGTCGAACCCAACCCCGCGGTGCCGATCCGCCAGCGCTGCCGCCAGCGACGGCGACATCGCCACCGGAATGCGCCGTGCGTCGATCACCACGAAATCATTGCCGAGCCCGTGCATTTTCATGAAGGGCAGGCGTGTCTGGGGCCGGTCTTGAGTCATGCGGGCGCATATACGCCTTCACCACCGGATTTGAAATCCCACGGGACAGATTTCTGCTTGACGCCCATAGGCCGGGTCAATAGGAACACCGCCTGTGGCAGGTGGCTCTTTCACTGCTGCATAAAAGTGGGCCGGTAGCTCAGCTGGTAGAGCAACTGACTTTTAATCAGTAGGTCTCGGGTTCGAACCCCGACCGGCTCACCACTTTCCTATGATCATGAACTATCCCTGCCCGGCTCGGGCTTGGTTTCGTATTTGACCAACCCCTTGGAAACGTTCACCAAATCACACGCGCCATTTGATCGGGCGAGGCATTTCTCGATGGTGCCGGAGCGAAGACCAACGGTGTCTTGACCGCCGATCGTTCTGCCGACTCAACGGGATTTCTTCGTCACAACGTTTGACGGATGTTTGACCGAATTGCATGCGTCGGCGGCCACGTCACGAGAGTGCACACAAGATACTGATCATAAAGGAATTTTGGTGGCGGTGCAGGGACTTGAACCCCGGACACGCGGATTATGATTCCGCTGCTCTAACCAACTGAGCTACACCGCCGAACGGGACGGGTGCTATGCCAGCCTCATTATGCCGTCAAGTCAGAAATTGCCCCGGCGCCGGTATTGCGAATAGGGGCGAAGCCGGTGTGCAGGGTCGCATTCGGGGACTCGACAACAATTCATTGTTTCTATATGTATAGAATCATGAAACAGACACCCGATACCCCCGTTCTGACCTTCGCGGCCGCGGCCTTCTCGGCGCTCGGCTCCGAGCAACGCCTGTCGATCCTGCGCCGCCTTGTGCGCGCCGGGCCTGCCGGGTTGCCGATCGGACAACTGGGCGAGGATGTCGGGGTGACCGGATCGGTGCTGACCCATCACCTCAAGCAACTGGTTTCGACCGGGCTGGTGCGGCAGGTGCGCGACGGACGGCGGATTTTGTGCTCTGTCGATCATGAACAGGTCGAGGGGTTGTCTCGGTTCCTCGTCGAGGAATGCTGCGCCGACCGGGGCGGGCACGATCAGCAAAAGGAGACGCCGCATGGCTGACATCACGCAATCCCCGATGGCGCCGCGGGCGCTGTGGTCGCGCATCGACAAGGTTCTCCTGACCGGAATCGCCATCGTCATCACCCTTGCGATCCTCGACCGGCCTGCCGTCGTGCCGACTCTCATCGAGATGCTGGAGCATTTCCGGGGCACCCTGCCCTTCATCCTGTTCGCCGTTGCCGCCATCGCGGCGATGAAGGCGACCGGGTCGGAGCGCTTGCTGGACGGCGCCTTCACCGGGCGCGAGACGCGGATGATCCTGCTCGGGGCGCTGGTCGGCGGACTGTCGCCGTTCTGTTCGTGCCAGGTGATCCCCTTCGTTGCCGCGCTTCTGGCCGCGGGCGCGCCGCTGTCGGCGGTGATGGCCTTCTGGCTGGCGTCGCCCTTGATGGACCCGGCGATGTTCTCGATCACGGCGGGCGGCATCGGGTTCGACTTCGCCCTCGGCAAGACGTTGGCGGCGGTTGCCCTCGGTGTGCTTGGCGGGCTGACGGTCAAGTTGATGGCGACAACGCCTGTCTTCGCCGACCCGTTGCGCGCCCGGCCCAGCATCGGCGGCTGCTGCGGCGCGAAGAAGCTGACGCTGGACTGGCGCTTCTGGCTGGAGGCAGACCGCCGCCGCATCTTCGGCGACGCTGCTTGGTCGAACATGGTCTTCCTCGGCAAATGGCTGCTCTTCGCTTACCTGTTGCAGGCGCTCCTGATCCGCTATGTTCCGGCCGACCTGATCGCGCAGGTCATCGGCGGTGACGGGATCGGCCCGGTTCTGCTGGCGGCTTTGGTCGGCGCGCCGGCCTACCTCAACGGCTATGCCGCAGTGCCGCTTGTCGCAGGCCTGATCGAGCAAGGCATGAACCCCGGTGCCGGCATGGCCTTCATGATCGCCGGCGGCGTCAGTTCGATCCCCGCCGCGGTTGCGGTCTGGGCCTTGGTCAAGCCACGCGTTTTCGCCGCCTACCTCGGGCTTGCCATCAGCGGCGCCATCCTCGCGGGTCTGGCGTGGGGCGCGATCGCCTGACCGTTACACCGACTCCCTCGAATCAATGATCGTCCCCCGGTGCGCCACGACGCATCGGGGGGCACCAGTTGCGCGGCCCGGTCATCGTGGGTGCAAGCAAATGTCGCGTTGCCGGCGCATTGTGCAAAGCGCGCTTTGAAATCGGCTCGCGAGGGGACATAATAGCGCCCAAAAGATCGCCTAGACAGCGTTCAGCAGAAGCCTCGCACCCATGACGGGGCCATCCATGGCAGAAATACAGGGCCCAAATGCTCGAGTTCAACAATGTCTCAAAGTCGTTCTGGACCGGTGTCCAACGCAAGGTCATCCTCGACCGGGCCTCGTTTCGGGTCGATATCGGGCATTCGCTTGGCATTCTCGCCCCGAACGGCACCGGCAAGACCACGCTGATCAACATGATGGCCGGGCTGGAAAAGCCCGACGAGGGCGAGATTTACCGCGGCTGCCGAATTTCCTTCCCGTTGGGCTTCATGGGCGGGGTGATCAACAAGCTGTCGGCGACCGAGAACGCGCGCTACATCGCGGAGCTTTACGGGCTGGACCCCGATTACGTGGAGGCGTTCTGCCGCTGGGTCTGCGACCTGGAGGAATATTTCGACCGGCCGCTTGGCACCTATTCGGCGGGGATGAAGGCGCGGTTCCAGTTTGCCCTGCTGCTGGCGCTGGAATTCGATATATACCTGATCGACGAAGGCATGCCGCGCACCACCGATGCCGCCTTCAACCGCAAGGCCGGCAGCATTCTTGCCGACAGATTGAAAACGGCCACTGTAATCATCGTGTCGCACCAGGCCGAGACGCTTGAAAAATTCGCGCAGCGTGCGGCCGTTCTGAAGGACGGTCAGTTCTACCAGTTCGATACGCTCGAAGAAGCAAAGAGGCTCTATGACTACGAAACCCAGGGGTAAGAAGTTCCGCATCCGCCGGACCGGCCCGACAGCGCCGACCGGCGAGGCCGGTCGTGCCGCTGCGGCGGGGGACGGCGCCGGCGCCGGCGCTGTCGATGATGGCTTCGGTGATGTCAAGTTCGCGACGGCGGCCACCGGCAACGCGGCTGACGGCGGTGCCGCGCGGGGCGAGACCGACCAACAGGCCCCCGCGCGGGCGCCGACCATCGAGGAGGAGCTTGCCGCGATCCGCGCCGAGGGTCTGACCGGGCGGCAGTTGCGCATGGCGCGCCGGACGGCACAGAAACACGGGCTGCAACCGGCCTCGGATTTCGACGCGGTGCGGGTGCTCCGGCGCAAGGGGATCGACCCGTTCGAACGGTCGAACATGCTGGAACTCGTGGTCAACGAACGCGACAAGCAGCCCGATGCGCACCGCCTGCCCGCAACCGTGCGCCAGCCGCAGGTTCCGGCACAGGCCCGACCGACAGCGCCGGCGCCCGCCGCACCTTCGCTGGATGATGCCGCCCGCGCGCAGGAAATCCTGCGCATGCAGCGCGACATCGCCAATCGCCGCCGCAAGCGCCTGTTATTGCTGGCGGCGCGGCTTATGGTCTTTATCATGCTGCCGACGATGCTGGTTGGTTATTACTACTACAACGTCGCAACGCCCTTTTACGCCACGACAACCGAATTCCAGATCCAGAAATCGGAATCGACCAGCGCGGCGGGCGGGCTTGGCAGCCTTTTCGGTGGCACCAGCTTCGCGACATCGCAGGAATCCATCGCCGTGCAAAGCTTCCTCGAAAGCCGCGAGGCGATGCTGATGCTCGACGAGGAGTTCGGCCTGCGGGAACATTTCTCGACCCCCGAGATCGACCCGCTGAACCGGCTGGCCCCGGATGCCTCCAGCGAGGATCTCTACGCGCTTTATTCGCGCAACCTGACCATCGGCTACGACCCGACGGAAGGGTTGATCCGCATGGAAGTGCTGGCCGCCGACCCGGAATTGTCGCAACAGTTCGCCAGCGCGCTGATCCGCGCCGCCGAGCAGCGAGTCGACCAGATGACGCAGCGCGTGCGCGGGGACCAGATGTCCGGTGCGCGCGACAGTTACGAAGCCGCCGAGGAGGCGCTGGCCGCCGCCCAGTTGCGGGTGATAAACCTGCAAGAACAATCCGGCGTCCTGAGTTCGGAGGCCGAGGTTGGCGCGCTGTTCAACCAGATCTCCACCTTCGAGATCCAGTTGCAGAACGAACGCCTCCGGCTGGCCGAACTGCTATCGGTGGAGCGGCCCAACCAGACCCGTGTCGAAGTGGCACAGCGCAACATCGCGCGGCTGGAGGCGCTTATCGGGCAATTGCGCGGCTCGATGACCGAAGAGGCGAACAGCGAGGCGTCGCTTGCACGGGTCAGTTCGGAGCTTGCCGTCGCGGAGGCCGACCTTCAAACCCGACAACTGATGCTGAGCCAGGCCCTGCAACAGATGGAAACTGCCCGGATCGAGGCGGACCGCCAATCGCTCTACCTGACGGTGTCGGTGAACCCCGTGGCACCGGACGAGGCGGCCTACCCGCGCAAACTGGAAAACACGCTGCTTGCGTTCCTGATCTTTTCTGGCATTTACCTGATGCTGTCGATGACAGCCTCCATTCTTCGGGAACAGGTATCCGCCTAGTTATGAAACAGGTTCAGATCGGAAAGATCAGCATCGGCAATGACCGGCCCCTGACGGTCATTGCCGGGCCCTGCCAGCTTGAAACGCTCGACCACGCCCGGATGATTGCCGGGCAGATGGCCGAGGTCTGCGACAAGGCCGGGGCGCAATACGTGTTCAAGGCCAGCTACGACAAGGCCAACCGCACCAGCCTTGGCGGCAAGCGCGGCGTCGGCATGGACGAGGGGCTAACCATCCTGTCGAAGATCGGCGCCGAGTTTGGCTGCCCGGTGTTGACGGATGTCCATTCGGAGGCGCAATGCGCCCCGGTGGCCGAGGCGGTGGACATCCTGCAAATTCCCGCCTTCCTGTGCCGCCAGACCGACCTTTTGCTGGCGGCAGGGCAAACCGGTGCCGCGATCAACGTCAAGAAAGGGCAGTTCCTGGCCCCGTGGGACATGGTCAACGTCGTCGCCAAGCTGGAAAGCACCGGCAACACCCGTCTGCTCTTGACCGAGCGCGGCACAAGCTTTGGCTACAACACGCTGGTCGCGGACATGCGTGGCCTGCCGATCATGGCGCAAACAGGCTATCCGGTGGTGATGGATGCAACGCATTGCGTGCAGCAACCCGGCGGACAGGGCGGGAGCAGCGGCGGCCAGCGGGAATTTGCCCCGGTGATGGCCCGCGCGGCGGTGTCGCTTGGCATTGCGGCAGTATTCATCGAAACCCACGAAGACCCTGACAATGCCCCCTCGGACGGGCCCAACATGATCCACCTTGACCGCATGGCCGCCCTTGTCACCAGCCTGATGCAATTTGATCGGCTGGCAAAATTCGATCCCATTCGCCTTTGATAACCTGACGGAGCTTTTCATGACCAAACCGCTTCCAAACGTGGCCCAGAACACATGGGCTTTCCTGCGCGACGCGATGATCGCGCCGACTGGCTTTCGTGAATACGATGCGCGCTGGAAATACCCCGAAGAGATCAACCTTCCCGGCATCACGGCGCTTGGCCTCGGCCTCGGCACCCAGATGCACGAGGCGGGGATCGAGCCGGTGATCGCCGTGGGCAACGATTACCGTGACTATTCTCTGTCGGTGAAGAACGCGCTGATCCTTGGGCTGATTCAGGCCGGCATTCATGTGAAGGATATCGGCCCGGCGCTGTCGCCGATGGCCTATTTCGCGCAGTTCTACCTCGACGCGCCCGCCGTGGCGATGGTCACCGCCAGCCACAACCCCAACGGCTGGACCGGGGTGAAGATGGGCTTCGAGCGCCCGCTGACCCATGGACCCGACGAAATGGCGCGCCTGCGCGATATCGTGCTGGGTGGCGAAGGCGTGGCGCGGCCCGGCGGCCACTACGAATTCGTGGACGGTGTGCGCGAGGCCTACCTCGATGACCTCGTCGGCGATTTCACGATGACCCGCAAGCTGCGCGTGGTCTGCGCCACCGGCAACGGCACCGCCTCGGCCTTCGCGCCGGAGTTGTTCCAACGGTTGGGGGTGGAGGTGGTCTCCTCGCACAACGACCTCGACTACACCTTCCCGCACTACAACCCCAATCCCGAAGCGTTGGAGATGCTGCACGACATGGCCGCGACGGTGACGGCAAACGGCGCCGACCTCGCGCTTGGCTTCGACGGCGACGGCGACCGCTGCGGCCTGGTGGACAACGAGGGCGAAGAGATTTTCGCCGACAAGGTGGGCGTGATAATGGCGCGCGATCTGGTCCGGCTTTACCCCGGATCGACCTTCGTCGCGGATGTGAAATCGACCGGGCTTTATGCCTCCGACCCGGAGTTGAAGAAACACGGCGCCAAGGCCGATTACTGGAAAACCGGGCACAGCCACATGAAACGTCGGGTGCACGAACTGGGTGCACTGGCGGGATTCGAAAAATCCGGGCATTACTTCCTCGCCGAACCGATCGGGCGCGGTTACGATTGCGGGATGCGGGTCGCTGTCGAGATCTGCAAGCTGCTGGACCGCAACCCGGACATGTCGATGGCCGACCTGCGGCGCGCGCTGCCGGTCACCTATTCCTCGCCCACCATGTCGCCCTATTGCGCCGATACCGAGAAATACGAGGTACTGGATCGGCTGGTTGAAAAGCTGGTCGCGCGCCACGAGGAGGGCGGCACGCTCGGCGGTCAGAAGATCGCGGATGTGGTCACGGTGAACGGCGCCCGGGTAATGCTGGAAAACGGCGGCTGGGGGCTGGTGCGCGCCTCGTCCAACACGCCCAACCTTGTGGTGGTCTGCGAAAGCCCCGAAAGCGACGCGGACCTGCGCGCAATCTTCCACGATCTCGACGCGGTCATCCGCACCGAACCGTCCGTGGGTGCCTACGACCAGACGATCTGACCGGGCGTCGGCCGACGTCGAGACGTCCGCCAGGGTCACAGCAGGGGCTGGCGCGCGTCGCTGCCCCTGTTCCTGCGAAGAGGAGGTCGTCGGTGAACATTCTTTTCATCATGTATGATCAGTTGCGGTTCGATTACCTGGGCTGCGCCGGCCATCCGCATCTGGAGACACCGAATTTCGACCGCGTTGCGGCGAAGGGCGTGCGGTTCACCAATGCCTATGCGCAATCGCCGATCTGCGGCGCGTCGCGGATGTGTTTCTATACCGGGCGCTATGTCTCGTCGCACGGGGCTGCCTGGAACGGGTTTCCGCTGCGGGTGGGCGAACAGACGATGGGCGACCACCTGCGCCGGCTTGGCATGGGGTGCTGGCTGATCGGCAAGACCCACATGAAGGCCGACGCGGAGGGCATGGAACGGCTCGGCCTCACGCCCGACAGCGTGATCGGCGCGCGGCAGGCCGAATGCGGCTTTGACGTGTGGCAGCGCGACGATGGGCTTTGGGGCGAGGGGCCGGACGGGTTCTATGACGAAAAGCGCAGCCCCTATAACGAATACCTCAAATCCAAAGGCTACCCCGGCCACAACCCGTGGTCGGATTTCGCCAATGCCGGCGTCGATGAGGCGGGCGACATCGCCTCGGGCTGGATGTTCATGAATGCCGACAAGCCAGCCAATATCGCCGAGGAAGACAGCGAAACGCCGTGGCTGACCGGCGAGGCCATGCGTTTCATTGATCAGGCCGAAGGGCCGTGGTGCGCCCATCTTTCCTACATCAAGCCGCACTGGCCCTATATCGTGCCCGCCCCTTACCACGACATGTATGGTCCGAACCATGTGTGCCCCGCGTCCCGTCACGACGCGGAGCGCGCGGATCCGCACCCGGTCTACGGGGCCTACATGAACGGCAAGGTCGCGCGGGCCTTTCAGCGTGACGATGTGCGCGACAAGGTGATCCCGGCCTATATGGGCTTGATCAAGCAGGCCGACGATCAACTCGGGCGGCTTCTGGATCATCTGGAGGCGACCGGGCGGATGGACGACACGATGATCGTGCTGACCTCGGATCACGGCGATTACCTTGGCGATCACTGGCTGGGCGAGAAGGATCTGTTCCACGAGCCATCGGTCAAGATCCCGATGATCGTTTATGACCCGCGCGCCGAGGCCGACGCGACCCGTGGCACCACCTGCGATGCGCTGGTCGAGTCGCTCGACCTTGCCGCCACCTTCATCGAGGCGGCGGGCGGCGCGGTGCCACGCCATATCGTCGAGGGCCGTTCGCTCATGCCATGGCTGCGCGGGGAAACGCCCGGTTGGCGGCGCTTCGTGATCAGCGAATACGACTATTCGGCGACGCCGCATTGCGCGGCACTGGGGCTGGCGCCGAAGGACGCGCGGCTGTTCATGGTGTTCGACGGGCGCTGGAAACTGATGCACGCGGAGGGCGAATTCCGCCCGATGCTGTTCGATCTGCAAACGGTCCCCGAGGAATTCCACGATCTGGCCAAGGCAGGGGACCACCCCGAGCTTGACCGGCTTTACGGATACCTCGCCGAGTGGGGCCGGCGTCAGGCGCAGCGCGTGACACGCTCCGACGAGCAGATTATCGCCGGGCGCGGGGCCTCGATGCGCAAGGGGATCCTGCCCTTCCTTGTGGACGGCTCCGAGGTCGCCCCGGACCTGACCGCGCCGGTGCGAGGCCCGGCGCGTGCGCGACCTGACCGACCAAAGGACGCCCCCGATGCGTGACGCGGCGGGCGATGCCGCGCCAAACGCCATTACGGATGATCGCGCCTGAAACCGGGTGGCGCATGTTACGGCCCGATGTTTCGGCGGAATAAACCGAACAGGGTGCACCCGATGTTCCCAACACGCCGCTTTTTCATCCTCGGAACCGCTGCGCTGACAGGCTGTTCTCGCCTGCCAGGCTTGCCTGCCAGACCGCTTGAGTCGATCATTCTGGACAGGGCATTCGCGGGCCGCGCGGTCGGTGCGGGTGTGTTCCAAGATGTCATCTACTTTGGACGCGACGGGCGCGTGATCAATGATGCCATCGTGATCCGTTGGGGCTTCCCTATGGGCCGCGTGCGCTTTGAGATGCGGCTTGAGATGCGGCCGGTGTGACCGCACAGCCACGACAGCCACGACCGGACGGCCAGAACCGCGGAAAACGTCCGGACCCTGGCACATTTGTAAGCAGAAGCATACGGGAGAAATGGTGCCCAGGAGAGGACTCGAACCTCCACGTCCATACAGACACTAGCACCTGAAGCTAGCGCGTCTACCAATTCCGCCACCTGGGCAGGTGTCGCGAGATGGGCGGATACCCTCGCTTCGGGGTGGTGTCAACGGGCCTGTTGCAAAAATTCCGCATTCTTTGCAACAGGGTCAGCAACGCCGGCACGGGCGCGACCGGAACCGGGGCGTTTTGCGCCTTGTCCTGAAAGGGCATGACGCGTATCACGACCCCTGACCAAGACCGGAGGGACCAGCTATGTCGAAACTCGTGACCATCTTTGGCGGGTCTGGATTCGTCGGACGCTATATAGCGCAGCGCATGGCGAAAGAGGGTTGGCGCGTGCGGGTGGCCGTGCGCCGTCCGAACGAGGCGCTCTTCGTGCGTCCCTACGGTGCCGTGGGTCAAGTGGAGCCGGTGCTGGCCAATATCCGCGATGACGCGTCTGTTGCCGCCGCGCTGCACGGTGCACAGGCCGTCGTGAACTGCGTCGGGGTGTTGACCGAACGCGGCAAGAACGGGTTTGACGCGGTGCAGGCGGAGGGCGCGGAACGGATTGCGCGACTGGCCGCAGCCGAGGGTGTGGCGCGCATGGTGCAGATCTCGGCGATCGGGGCCGATGCCAAGTCCGACAGCGCCTATGCCCGGACCAAGGCCGCAGGCGAAGCGGCGGTGCTGGAACATTTCCCCGATGCCGTGATCCTGCGCCCCTCCATCGTCTTCGGCACCGAGGACCAGTTCTTCAACCGGTTCGCGCAGATGACGAAATTCGGCCCGGTGCTGCCTCTTGTCGGTGGCCATTCGCGGTTTCAGCCAGTTTATGTCGAAGACGTGGCACAGGCCGCCGTCAAGGGTGTTCTGGGGCAGGCAGGCCCCGGCATCTACGAGCTTGGCGGTCCGGATGTGGAAACCCTGCACGACCTGATGGTCAAGATGCTGGGCGTCATTCGCCGGCGTCGCCTGATCATCAACCTGCCGTTCTGGGTTGGTTGGTTGATGGCGGTCGGCTTCGGCGCGCTTCAGGCCGTGACGCTGGGGCTGGTCCATAACGGCATTCTCACCCGCGACCAGTTGCGCCAGCTTCGCAAGGACAACGTGGTCAACGAGGGGGCGAAGGGCTTTGCCGATCTTGGGATTGAGCCGATGGATATGGATGCCATTCTGGCCGAATACCTGTGGACGTTCCGGCCCGGCGGTCAGTATTCCGATATGCAAGCCAGCGCGCGGAACCTTCGCAACACCTGAAAGAATTCAGCGCAATATGGACGACCGGGTTTTCGCTTTTGGGGACATGAGACAAACAGCCGGTAAAGCGCGACCTCTCGACACGGCGATGTGGCTGAAGGTCAGGCAAGGCACGACATTTGCCCGGACATGGCCAACATGATGCACACAGACCCAACGTTCGATCGCAGCACCAAGGTTCGACGCTGCGTTGCGCGCCCGAATGTCGCCAACATCCCGAATCGCCACCTGTCGTGACTGCGTCGTAGGGGGGGCAGGAACCTTGTGTCGGGTGGTCACACTAGGAATAGGCAACCACCAACAGGATGACCCCAAGGATCACGCGGTAGATCACGTAGGGCGTGTAACTGACGCTGCGCAGCAAGCGCATCATGATCGCCAATGCCGCAAGGGCCGCGAAAAAGGCCATGACCGCCGCAATGGCTCCGTCTTGGGCGGCGGCGGCATCGGCGGTTGTGATGACCTCGGCCCCCAACAAAAGCCCGGATGCCATGATCGTCGGGATCGACATCAGCATCGACAGCCGCGCCGCCTCGGACCGGTCATAGCCCAACAGCCGCGCCCCGGTGATGGTGATGCCTGAGCGCGAGGTGCCGGGGATCAGCGCGACGGCCTGCCAAAGGCCCATGATCAGCGCGTGCCGCACCGACCAGTCTGCGGCGGCCAACCGTGACGCCCCTTTGTGGTCGGCCCAGTAGAGCACCAGTCCGAATCCGAGCATCGTCCAGCCGATCACCGCGACGGAGCGCATCGCGGTGTCGAGCCCTGACAGGTTAAGCGCCAATCCCAGCAGGACTACCGGGATCGTGGCGATGGTCAGTCCAAGGGCGAGCCGCGCAGCCCCGGTATCGCGGCGTCCAGCGGCCAGATGGCCAAAACCGATCAGCGCCGTGCCGACATCGCGCCAGAAATAGAGAACGACCGCGCCAAGCGTGCCGACATGAACGGCCACGTCAATGATCTGCCCCTGATCTTCCATACCCGTCAGGCCGGGCAGCAGAATCAGGTGCCCGGAGGAGGAAATCGGCAGGAATTCCGTTACGCCCTGGATGACGGCAACGAGGAAGAGGTGAAGAAGCGTCACGGGAGAGTCCTTGTTTGAGAGAAGTAAGAGGCGCGGAACCTATTGTATTTGAGCTTTAAAACGTGTAATAGGTAAATGGTTATGACATAATTGAACGGCAGTTGATGCGAAAGTGCTGAACTCGCACTCCATTTTCCCAATATAAGTCAGCACTACTGTCTTTTCATGGTTCCCGAAGCGGTTTATACCGACGCTCCTAGCTGATCCTATGGGGAACCGGGGAAGGACGCCATGGCTGTCGAGAAGATGCTCAAATTCGTAACCGTGGGCAAGGACATGCCCGAAAAGCGCGCGGCCGAGACGCGGACGGACGACTTCAACGAGATATATGCCGAATACGCCGATGCCAAGGCCGCCGAGCAGGCCGGGCGCTGTTCGCAGTGCGGCGTGCCCTATTGCCAGACGCATTGCCCGCTGCACAACAATATTCCAGACTGGCTGCGCCTGACCGCGCAAGGCCGGCTGGAAGAGGCTTATCAGCTCAGCCAGGCGACCAACACCTTTCCGGAGATCTGTGGCCGCATCTGCCCACAGGATCGCCTCTGCGAAGGCAACTGCGTGATCGAGCAATCGGGCCACGGCACCGTGACCATCGGGCAGGTGGAAAAATACATCACCGATACCGCGTGGGAAAAAGGCTGGGTCAAACCGATCATGCCGGCGCAGGAGCGCCCGGAAAGCGTCGGCATCATCGGTGCGGGGCCCGGCGGGCTGGCTGCCGCAGACATGCTGCGCCGCGCCGGGGTGCAGGTGACGATCTATGACCGCTACGACCGCGCGGGCGGGTTGCTGACCTACGGCATCCCCGGATTCAAGCTGGAAAAGGACATTGTCCTGCGCCGCAATGAACAGCTTGAGGCCGGCGGTGTGACCTTCGTTCTCAATTGCAACGTGGGCGAGGACATCAGTTTTGCCGAGATCCGCGAAACACATGATTTCCTGGTTCTGGCCACGGGTGTCTACAAGACCCGCGACCTGCAAGGTCCCGGATCAGGCGCCGCCGGGATCGTGCGCGCCATCGACTTCCTGACCGCCTCGAACCGGGTCGGTTTTGGCGACAGCGTGCCGGAATACGAGTCCGGCGAGTTGAACGCCGAGGGCAAGAAGGTCGTCGTGATCGGCGGCGGCGATACCGCCATGGATTGCGTGCGCACCGCCGTTCGGCAGGGCGCGACCAGCGTCAAATGCCTCTATCGCCGCGACCGCGCCAACATGCCGGGCAGCCAGCGCGAGGTGCAGAATGCCGAGGAGGAAGGTGTCGAGTTCGTCTGGCTTTCCGCGCCCAAGGGCTTTTCCGGCGATCCGGTCACGGGCGTGATGGTGCAGAAGATGCGGCTGGGCCAGCCCGACGCGACGGGACGTCAAAGCCCCGAGGTGATCGAGGGTGCGGATTATGTCGAGCAGGCCGACCTGGTGATCAAGGCGCTCGGCTTCGAGCCGGAGGCGCTGCCGACTCTGTGGAACACCCCGGAACTGGAGGTTACCCGCTGGGGCACCGTGAAGGCCGATTTCCGCAACCATCAGACGAATTTGCCCGGTGTTTACGCTGTGGGTGACATTCAACGCGGCGCGAGCCTTGTGGTCTGGGCGATCCGCGACGGGCGCGAGGCAGCGGAGGATATCTTGTCGAAACTGGCGCTGAGCGCGGACGTGGCGGCGGAATAGGGTCCGGAAACGGGCGCCCCCATGCAGACAGAATGCGGCATGCCACATTGTACCTGCCTGCACCGGCCACACTTAAGGGAAGGATTGCTGACATGTTTTTCTTGATCAACCGTTACCTCGCCGCCGCCGCGTTTACCCTCTCGCTCGCGGTCGCCGCTGCCGTCGTCGCGCCAGCGATGGCCGTCGCGCAGCAGCGCAGCACCGTCACGCCGCCAGCGGGCTGCACCGCCTTTCTGACGGTGCAATCGCGCGCCTGCACAGTGTCGCACATGTGGACCTGCGAGGGCGACCCGGAGGGCACCCATTGGCGCATGTCGATGGATAGCGAAGGACCATTCTACCTGTCCTTCACCGACGAGGAATTTCGCTGGCTGCTGTCCTATGAATTGCGCAGCGGGGCGCAGAACACGCTTATCGAGCCCGAGGATGATCCCGCCTCGATCACCGAACTGTTCGAGACCGGGACCGACTCAATGTCCTTTTCGACAATCCATGAAACCGAGGGCGGCCAGCGGGTGCAGCGTGATTACACCGGCTTCGACCGGCTGACCGGCGAGACCGTGGACATCGACGGGCGCGTCCTGAACCGCACGGAGTTTTCCTATGAGTACGATCTTGGGAACGGCCCACGCCGGGTGCAGGGCAACCAGTATGTCAGCCGCGACTGGCGCATGTTCTTCGGCGGGCAGGAGGCGACGACGCTGCCGGACGGCGAGATCGAGGAGGGCGACTATTCGCCCATGGAATTCGCTGAACCCGGCGAGCGCGGATTCCTGAGCGCGACGCCTTTATATGACTGCGGGGACATGATGTCATGACGTACCGCGCGCCACAGAATACCGGACGGGGCACGCCCCGATCCCCCGTAAAAGGAGAGCTTCAATGACCACCTTCGACGCAAACTGGGTCGCTGCCGAAGCGGCAAAGCGCAAGTGGATGGCCGAGAACGGCATGTATATCGAGCAGGAGGAACACTCCTCCTGCGGGGTCGGGCTGGTGGTGGCGCTTGACGGCAAGCCGAGCCGGGGCGTGGTCGAGGCGGGGATAAACGCGTTAAAGGCAATCTGGCACCGGGGCGCGGTCGATGCCGATGGCAAGACCGGCGACGGCGCGGGCATTCACGTGCAGATCCCGGCCTCTTTCTTCTATGATCAGATCCGCCGCACCGGGCACGAACCGGACATGCGCGCGCTGATGGCGGTCGGGCAGGTCTTTTTGCCGCGCAGCGATTTCGGGGCGCAGGAAACCTGCCGCACGATCGTTGAATCCGAAGTGCTGCGGATGGGCTATTACATCTATGGCTGGCGCCATGTGCCGGTCGATATCTCGTGCCTCGGGGAAAAGGCCAACGCGACCCGGCCGGAAATCGAACAGATCCTCATATCCAACACCAAGGGCGTTGATGAAGAAACGTTCGAGCGCGAGCTTTACGTCATCCGCCGACGGATCGAGAAAGCGGCGCAGGCGGCTGCGATCAATGACCTTTACCTGTGTTCGCTGTCATGCCGCTCGATCATCTACAAGGGCATGATGCTGGCCGAACAGGTAAGCGAGTTCTACCCCGATCTTCAGGACGAGCGCTTCGAAAGCGCCTTCGCCATTTACCACCAGCGTTATAGCACCAACACCTTCCCGCAATGGTGGCTGGCGCAGCCGTTCCGCATGTTGGCCCATAACGGCGAGATCAACACGCTGAAGGGTAACCTGAACTGGATGAAAAGCCATGAAATCCGCATGGCGTCCAACTACTTTGGCGACCGGGCCGAGGATATCAAGCCGATCGTCGCCGGCGGCTCGTCGGATTCAGCCGCGCTTGACGCGGTATTCGAGGTGTTGGTGCGCGCGGGCCGAAATGCGCCGATGGCCAAGACGATGCTGGTGCCCGAAGCATGGTCGAAATCCTCGACCGAACTGCCCGAGGCGTGGCAGGACATGTACTCCTACTGCAATTCGGTGATGGAACCGTGGGACGGCCCCGCTGCACTGGCGATGACCGATGGCCGCTGGGTCTGTGCCGGGCTGGACCGTAACGGCCTGCGCCCGATGCGCTACGTGGTGACGGGCGAGGGGCTGTTGATCGCCGGGTCCGAGGCCGGAATGGTGCCGATCGACGAGGCCCGCGTGGTCGAGAAGGGGGCGCTTGGTCCGGGGCAGATGATCGCCGTCGACATGGCAGAGGCCAGGCTCTTCCACGATACCGAGATCAAGGACTTGCTGGCCGCCTCGCGCCCGTTCGGCGAGTGGGTCGGCAAGATCACCGATCTGGGCGCAGCAACCGAGGGGCTGACCGAAAGCGCCGGGATCGCCGGGCCGGAGTTGCGCCAGCGGCAGATCGCGGCCGGCTACACGATCGAGGAACTGGAAGCCATCCTTGCGCCGATGGCCGAGGATGGAAAAGAAACGCTGGCCTCGATGGGCGATGACACGCCCTCGGCGGTGCTGTCCAAGACCTACCGGCCGCTGTCGCATTTCTTCCGGCAGAATTTCAGCCAGGTGACCAACCCGGCGCTTGACAGCTTGCGCGAATACCGCGTGATGAGCCTGAAGACCCGGTTCGGCAACCTGAAGAACGTGCTCGACGAGGATAGCAGCCAGACCGAGATTCTGGTGCTGGAAAGCCCCTTCGTGACCAATGCTCAGTTCGACGCACTGATGGGGCATTTCGGGGAGAATGTCGTCACCATCGACTGCACCTTTTCCGCCGGCGGAACGCAAGGCGCGCTGCGCGAGGCGCTGAGCCAGATCCGGGCCGAGG
Source organism: Rhodobacteraceae bacterium CG17_big_fil_post_rev_8_21_14_2_50_65_11 (assembly GCA_002783145.1). GTDB lineage: Bacteria > Pseudomonadota > Alphaproteobacteria > Rhodobacterales > Rhodobacteraceae > Nioella. The sequence goes on from PFEX01000034.1 coordinate 34,023, forward strand.
CCGAGGATGCCGTGCGTTCCGGCGCCAACCATATCGTTCTGACCGATAAGGCACAGGGCGCGGAGCGGGTGGCGATGCCGATGATCCTTGCCACCAGCGCGGTGCACAGCTGGCTGACCAAGCAGGGCCTGCGCACCTTCTGTTCGATCAACGTGCGGTCAGCCGAATGCATCGACCCGCATTATTTCGCGGTGCTGATCGGCGCGGGCGCGACCACGGTGAATGCTTACCTTGCACAGGACAGTCTTGCCGACCGGATCGCGCGGGGCCTTCTCGATTGCACCCTGACCGAGGCCATGGCGCGCTATCGCACGGCGATCGACCAGGGGCTGCTGAAGATCATGTCGAAGATGGGGATCTCGGTGATTTCCTCCTATCGTGGCGGTTTGAATTTCGAGGCGGTGGGGCTTTCCCGCGCCATGGTGGCGGAATTCTTCCCCGGCATGATCAGCCGCATTTCCGGCATCGGGGTCAGCGGCCTTCAGAAGAAGGCGGAAGATGTCCACGCCAGAGGCTGGCACGGGCCGGCCGATATCCTGCCCATCGGCGGTTTCTACAAGGCGCGCCGCTCGGGCGAGAAACACGCATGGGAAGCGCAGACCATGCACATGATGCAGACCGCCTGCGCCAAGGCCTCCTATGAAATCTGGAAGCAGTATTCTGCCAAGATGCGGGCCAACCCGCCGATCCACCTGCGCGATCTGCTGGATATCAAGCCCATCGGCAAGCCCGTGCCGATCGAGGAGGTGGAAAGCATCACCTCGATCCGCAAACGCTTCGTCACGCCGGGGATGAGCCTTGGCGCGCTGTCGCCAGAGGCACACAAGACGCTGAACATCGCGATGAACCGGATCGGTGCCAAGTCCGACAGCGGCGAGGGGGGCGAGGATCCGGCGCATTTCGTGCCGGAGCCCAACGGCGACAACCCGAGTGCCAAGATCAAGCAGGTGGCCTCGGGCCGGTTCGGGGTGACGGCGGAATACCTCAATCAGTGCGAAGAGCTGGAAATCAAGGTCGCGCAAGGGGCCAAGCCCGGCGAGGGTGGACAATTGCCGGGGATGAAGGTGACCGACCTCATCGCGCGGCTACGCCATTCGACGCCGGGTGTCATGCTGATCAGCCCGCCGCCGCACCACGATATCTATTCGATCGAGGACCTGGCGCAGCTGATCTACGACCTCAAGCAGATCAACCCCACGGTGAAGGTCACGGTGAAACTGGTCGCCAGTTCCGGCGTTGGCACGATTGCCGCCGGGGTGGCCAAGGCCAAGGCCGACGTAATCCTGATTTCGGGCCATAACGGCGGCACCGGAGCCAGCCCCGCAACCTCGATCAAGTTCGCCGGACTGCCGTGGGAGATGGGCCTGACCGAGGCGCACCAGGTTCTGGCGATGAACAAGCTGCGCGAACGGATCACCCTGCGCACCGATGGCGGCCTGCGCACCGGGCGCGATATCGTCATGGCAGCGATGATGGGGGCCGAGGAATACGGCATCGGCACCGCCGCGCTGATTTCGATGGGCTGCATCATGGTGCGCCAGTGCCAGTCCAACACCTGCCCGGTGGGGGTCTGCACGCAGGATGAGCGCCTGCGTGCCAAGTTCACCGGAAGCGCCGAAAAGGTGGTCAACCTCATCACCTTTTACGCGCAGGAGGTGCGCGAATTGCTGGCCGCCATCGGGGCGCGGTCGCTGGGCGAGGTGATCGGGCGGGCCGACCTTCTGACGCAGGTCAGTCGCGGTTCGGCGCATCTCGACGATCTCGACCTCAACCCGCTCTTGATCACCGTGGATGGCGCGCGGGAGATCACCTATGACCGCAACAAGCCGCGCAACCCTGTGCCCGACACGTTGGACGCGCAGATCGTGACGGACGCGCATCGCTTCCTGGAGGATGGTGAGAAGATGCAGCTATCCTACGCGGTGCAAAACACGCTTCGCACCATCGGCACGCGCACGAGCAGCCATATCGTCAAGCGGTTCGGGATGAACAACGCGCTGCAACCCGATCACCTGACGGTGAAGCTGGAAGGGTCCGCCGGGCAATCGCTTGGCGCCTTCGCGGCGCCGGGGCTGAAGCTGGAGGTGTCAGGCGATGCCAACGACTATGTCGGCAAGGGTCTGTCGGGCGGCACCATCGTGGTGCGCCCGCCGCAAGTCAGCCCGCTTGTCGCCGCCGACAACGTGATCATCGGCAACACGGTGCTATACGGCGCGACGGGAGGTTACCTGTTCGCGGCGGGTCGAGCCGGCGAGCGCTTCGCGGTGCGCAATTCCGGCGCGCATGTGGTGGTCGAGGGCTGCGGGTCCAACGGCTGTGAATACATGACCGGCGGTGTCGCGGTCGTCCTCGGGCAGATCGGGGCCAATTTCGGCGCCGGGATGACCGGAGGCATGGCTTACCTTTATGACCCCGAGGGTGCGGCGCATATGAACATGAACATGGAAACGCTGGTGACCTGCCCGGTCACGGTGGCCCATTGGCAGGAGGAACTGCACGGGCTGATCAGGCGTCATGCCGCCGAAACCGGATCGCGCCAGGCAGCCGATATCCTGCAACACTGGGCCGAGGAGAAGGTCAATTTCGTGCAGGTCTGCCCCAGGGAGATGCTGGACAAGCTGGCCCATCCCCTCGGCATCGAGGAGAGGGCGGTTCCGGCGGAGTGATCCCGTATCCGGCCGTGCGGCCGGACCGGGGCGCTCCCGCCAACAAACGGGCCCTGCGGGGCCCGTTTGCTGTTGGGCCCGGCAGCCGCGGCCCGAGGGGCCACGCCTGCGGTTGCGCATGGGCCGGAAAGGGCGGCGCCTGCGGGGTTGGTCAGGACATCTTGCCAAGAGGCCGTTTGCGGGCATTTCTGCCGCAAACACGCCATGTCGAGTGTGCCGGGCGAATCGCCAGCCGCCTCAAGGCCAAGCCGCCTTGCGGCGGGCGCTGACGCGCAGCTTGATCCGGCAGGCGACTCACATGGGGGCGAAATCGCCGTCGGAATAGCCTTGCAGGTAAA
>PFEX01000034.1:37055-39057 GCA_002783145.1 Rhodobacteraceae bacterium CG17_big_fil_post_rev_8_21_14_2_50_65_11
CGGATCTCGCATTCGGACTGCACCGAGGGTTTGGCGTGCAGCGCCACGCCCATGCCCGCCAGCCGCAACATCCCGAGGTCATTGGCCCCGTCACCCACGGCGAGCACGTCGGCCGGGGTCAGCCCAAGCCGCGCGGTGATCTGGTGCAGCGCCTGCACCTTTGCCTCGCGCCCGAGTATGGGGCGGGCCACCTCGCCGGTGAGGCGGCCGTTTTCGGCCAGCAGCGCGTTGGCGCGATGCTCGTCGAAGCCCAGATCGGCGGCGATGCGGGCGGTAAAGGCGGTGAACCCCCCCGAGACGAGCGCCGCATGGGCGCCATGCGCGCGCATCGTGGCCAGCAACACCTTTCCGCCTGGTGTCGGCGTGATCCGCGTCGCCAGAACCTCGGCGATGATGCTCTCGGGCAGGCCTTTCAGCAGGCCGACCCGCTCGGTCAGCGCGCCCTCGAAGCCAAGTTCGCCGTTCATGGCACGGGCGGTGATCTCTTTCACGCGGTCACCGACCCCGGCCGCGTCGGCCAGTTCGTCGATGCATTCCTGCGCGATCATGGTGCTGTCCATGTCGGCCAGAAGCATCCGCTTGCGACGATCCGTGGCGGGTTGCACGATCAGATCGACGCCCTCGGCCTGCAGGTCTTGCCAGACGTCCCATTGGTTAGAAGGGCCCTTTGGAAGCGGGAACTCGGCGGCCAGGTCGGGTGCGAGCCAAAGCACTTCGCCGCCGCTCCACGCGTTGCGCACCCCCTCGACAAGCGCGCGGTCAAGCCGCGACGTGGCGGGATTGGTCAGAAGCGTGGCGATATGCATGGGTGTGTTTCCGATGGTGAACCAAGGACCGCCGCAACGCGGCATTCGCGACCCGATAGCGCGATTTTCCGACTTGTGCCAGCCCGGCAAGGGGCCTATTGCCATCCTTGGGACACCCCTCCCCAACGAGGGGCGTATATCTGGAAGGATACCAGAAATGGTAAAGAACACCCCGGCAACGCGGCCGGCGAACCCGCGTTTTTCCTCTGGCCCCTGTGCCAAACCCCCCACATGGACTGTTGACGCCCTCAAGGATGCCGCGCTTGGCCGAAGCCACCGCGCCGCCATCGGCAAGGACAAGCTGAAAGCCGCCATCGAGGGCACGCGCGAGATCCTCGGCGTTCCCGACGATTACAAGATCGGCATCGTGCCCGCCTCTGACACCGGCGCGGTGGAAATGGCGATGTGGTCGCTGCTTGGCGCGCGCAAGGCGACCATGGTCGCCTGGGAAAGCTTCGGCGCAGGCTGGGTCACGGACGTGGTCAAGCAGTTGAAGATCGACGCCGAGGTGAAAACCGCCGAGTATGGCCGGATCGTCGATATGGCCGCGCTGGATTACGACACCGATATTGTCTTTACGTGGAACGGTACCACTTCGGGCGTGCGGGTGCCCTCGGGCGACATGATCCCGGACGATCGCGGCGGCCTCACGATCTGCGATGCGACCTCTGCCGCCTTCGCGCAGGATCTGCCGTGGGACAAGCTGGATGTGACCACCTTCAGCTGGCAGAAAGTGATGGGCGGCGAGGCGGCGCATGGCATGCTGATCCTGTCCCCGCGCGCCGTCGAGCGGTTGGAAAGCTACACGCCGCCCTGGCCCTTGCCCAAGATCTTCCGCCTGACCAAGGGCGGCAAGCTCAACGAAGGGATTTTCCGGGGCGAGACGATCAATACGCCCTCGATGCTGTGCGTGGAAGATTACCTGGTCGCGCTCGACTGGGCGCGCTCGATCGGCGGGCTGGACGCGCTGAAGGCGCGGGCCGAAGCCAATGCGCACGCGATCTGGGATTTCTGCGAGGCGCGCGACTGGATCGCCAACCTTGCCGAGGATCCGGCGACGCGGTCGAACACCTCCGTTTGCCTGAAGTTCATCGACGACCGGATCTTCGATGGCGCCGCCTTCGCCAAGGCGGTGCAAAAACGGCTGGAGGTCGAGGGCGTGGCGCTTGACGTGGGCGCTTACCGGGACGCGCCGG
>PFEX01000034.1:39063-41381 GCA_002783145.1 Rhodobacteraceae bacterium CG17_big_fil_post_rev_8_21_14_2_50_65_11
TGCGCATCTGGTGTGGGGCGACGGTGGAGACCTCGGATATCGAGGCGATGCTGCCGTGGCTCGAATGGGCCTATGAGGCCGAGATTTCCGCGCAGGCCGACGCCGCATAAGGTGCGTGCAAGCACACACCCTACGATTTTCCCTTCCACCGACCGCTCATCGAGGCCTGCGCCCTCTCTTCGCGAAGAGGAGGCCGGGCCTCCGATGAGCCCCCCCTTCAAAGGACCGAACACAATGGCCCCCAGAGTTCTCGTATCCGACAAGCTTTCCGAAACCGCCGTGCAGATCTTCCGCGATCGCGGCATCGAGGTGGATTTCGAACCCGGCCTCGGCAAGGACAAAGACGCCCTTCTGGCAAAGATCGGCAACTATGACGGCCTTGCCATCCGCTCCGCCACCAAGGTGACGGAAAAGATCCTCGACGCCGCCCCGAACCTTCGGGTGATTGGCCGCGCCGGGATCGGCACCGACAATATCGACAAGGCGGCCGCGTCGAAAAAGGGCGTGATCGTGATGAACACGCCCTTCGGCAACATGATCACCACCGCCGAGCATGCCATCGCGATGATGTTCGCCGTTGCCCGCCAGATCCCCGAGGCCAGCGCCTCCACCCATGCCGGCAAGTGGGAAAAGTCGAAATTCATGGGCGTGGAGCTGACCGGAAAGACGCTGGGCGTGATCGGTGCCGGCAATATCGGTGGCATCGTCTGCGACCGGGCCCGTGGCCTGAAGATGAAGGTCGTCGCCTATGATCCCTTCCTGTCTGAAGAGAAGGCCAATTCCATGGGCGTGGAAAAGGTGGAATTCGAGGATCTGCTCAAGCGCGCCGATTTCATCACCCTGCACGTGCCGCTGACCGACAGCACCCGCAACATGCTGTCGCGCGAGGCTCTGGAAAGGACCAAGCCGGGCGTGCGCATCATCAACTGCGCGCGCGGCGGCCTCGTCGATGAACAGGCGCTGGCCGACCTGTTGAAATCGGGCCACGTCGCGGGCGCGGCGTTCGACGTGTTCGCGGAGGAACCCGCCACCGAAAATCCGCTGTTCAACCTGCCCAATGTGGTCTGCACGCCGCATCTGGGTGCTGCCACAACCGAGGCGCAGGAAAACGTGGCGCTGCAAGTGGCCGAGCAGATGGCCGATTACCTGCTGACCGGGGCGGTGCAGAACGCGCTGAACATGCCGTCGGTCACCGCCGAGGAAGCCAAGGTCATGGGGCCGTGGCTGAAACTGGCGCAACACCTGGGCAGTTTCGTGGGGCAACTGACGACCGAGGCCATCGACGAAATCCGCATCACCTATAACGGGGTGGCGGGCAGCATGAACCTCGACGCGCTGAATTGCGGCGTGATCGCGGGGATCATGAAGGCGGTGAACCCGGATGTGAACATGGTTTCGGCCCCGGTCATCGCGCGCGAACGCGGCATCGAGATTTCCACCACCACGCAAGACAAATCCGGCGCGTTCGAAGGCTATATCCGGCTGGAAGTGGTCACGCCGCACCGGACACGGTCGATCGCGGGCACGGTGTTCTCGGACGGCAAGCCTCGGTTCATCCAGATCAAGGGCATCAACATAGACGCCGAGATCGGGGAACACATGCTTTACACCACCAACGACGATATGCCCGGCATCATCGGCACGCTTGGTCGCACCATGGGTGAAAACGGCGTCAACATCGCCAATTTCACGCTTGGCCGGTCCGGCGTCGGCAAAGACGCCATCGCGCTGCTTTACCTCGATGCGCAGCCCCCGGCGGAGGTTCTGGAAAAGCTACGGGCGACTGGCATGTTCCAGCAAATCGCACCGATGCAGTTCGACGCCGCCTGATCGACACGTTGACGCCGCCCCGGCCATCCGCGCCGGGGCGGCGTCATACATGCTTGCGGATCGCGCCGGTTTCGCCCAATCCTTGCGCATGGATTCCGATACCCCCTTCATTCTGGACGATTTCCTGCCCTATCAGCTTGCGGTCGTGGCCGAACGGGTCAGCCGCCAGTTCGCCCGCCACTACCGCGAGATGTTCGGTCTCACGCGCGCGGAATGGCGGGTCGTCGCGCATCTGAGCCAGCAAGGCGCGGTGTCCGTGCGCGAAATTTCGGCACGGGCGAAGCTTGACAAATCCAAGGTCAGCCGTGCCGTCGCCCGGTTGGACTCGCAAGGCTATGTCAGCAAGCGGGCCTCGCCCACCGACCGGCGGCTTGTGGTGCTGGCGTTGACCGAGCAGGGGCAGGAGATGATCCGCGCCCTCACGCCGATCGCGCAGCAATACCAGACAGAGGTACTTCGTGACCTTGCGTCAGATGCCGACGGGTTCC
>PFEX01000034.1:41586-42993 GCA_002783145.1 Rhodobacteraceae bacterium CG17_big_fil_post_rev_8_21_14_2_50_65_11
GCGGCCGTCAAGGGCTATGCGCAATGGGTGGGCGCAGCCGGTGTGCGGGTCAATGCCGTGGCGCCCGGCAATGTCTTTTTCCCCGGCGGATCCTGGGCCCGGAAGTTCGAGGATGCCGGAAGCAAAGCCCTGTTCCTCGAGTACATCGAGCGTGAGGTGCCACTGCGCCGCTTCGCCACTCCACGGGAGATCGCCGATGTCGTGGTCTTCCTGGCCTCTGCCCGGGCCGGCTTCGTGACCGGTGCCGTGGTGGCGGTCGACGGCGGCCAGCTTCGTTCCGTTTGAGTCGATCGATGTCTGCGATCTGTTATCTCTGCGGCAGCGGCCGGCGGCATCGCAAGGAAGGCCGCGTGCGGGACGCCCCCGAACTCCCGATCTGGGAGTGCGAGGGATGCGGGCTGGTCTCTCTCGGCGCGGGAGTGGGTCGCGACGGCGATTTCTATGCGGATTCCGGCATGCACGGGAGCGAGGCGCCGGATGCGCAGGCCTGGTTGCGGGAGAGCGAGCGTGACGACCGCCGGAGGATCGCGTTCCTGGCGAGCAGGCTGGCGGGCAGCAGGCTACTCGACTTCGGTTGCGGCGCCGGGGGCTTCCTGGCCCATGCGGGAGCGCTTGCGACGAGCGCCACCGGTATCGAACCGGAGCGCCGTCTCGCCGGGCATTTCCGAGCTCTCGGCCTGACGGTGCACAGCGACCTCGGGGCGCTGCCGGAGGACAGCCGGTTCGACCTGATCACCGCCTTCCATGTCATCGAGCATCTCGCCGATCCGCGCGAGATCCTGCGGCGACTGGCGGCGCGGCTCGCAGATTCGCGCTCCGGGTTGATCGTCGAGGTGCCAGCCGCAACCGATGCCCTGCTGAGCCTCTACCGCAGCAGCTCCTTCTCGAATTTCACCTATTGGAGCTGCCATCTCTACCTGTTCGATGCTTCCACCCTGCGCCGGCTCGCCGAACAGGCCGGCTTGCGCGTCGACTTCATCCGCCAGGTCCAGCGTTATCCGCTTTCCAACCACCTGCATTGGCTCGCCGCCGGCCGGCCGGGCGGACACCGGACCTGGGCCTTCCTCGATACCCCGGAACTGGAGCGGGCCTACGAATCGACCCTTGCCTCGCTCGGATTGTGCGATACCCTGATCGCCGGATTTGCCCTTGCATCGGAATGATTCCGCAGCCCGTGCGAACAGACCTCCCGAGTGCTGCGGACCGCGGCCGATCCCTTTTGCGTCGAGCACCGGCGGTGCAGCAGACGCCGCGCAAGGGCGAGTACATCGAAGCGCTGGAGGCCTCCGGATGAGCCGAACCGCACGCGTGCGTGACGCCTTCGATCTCGACGGACGCGTCGTGGTCATCACCGGGGGCGCGGGACTGCTCGGTGTCCGTCATGCGGAGGCGGTTGCCGAGCTGGGC
>PFEX01000236.1 GCA_002783145.1 Rhodobacteraceae bacterium CG17_big_fil_post_rev_8_21_14_2_50_65_11
GCACGGATATCACAGGAGGGCGTTTGTTCGACAAAGACTTCGGCGTCTTCGCGGTCTTGTGACCGGCGCGTGATCGGGGCCGGCTTGGGCCGGACTCTGCGTGGCGGATTTCGGGGTGCACGCTTGGCGATCCTGCCGCAGGGCCCGGTGGAGACAGGGCACCGGCGCTTTTTGCGCCCCGCGCCGGGTGCGACGGCGCGCCCCGGCGCCATCGGTCGAGCCATCATTTTCCCTTCCCCTCGCCGGGCTATCCCCTTATACCGCTTGCGACCTCCCTTAAAATGAGGACACGCGAGGGCCAGACCCCGCGAGCCGATTCCCGGCGCCGAGGGAGACGTGCTTTCGAAGGAGCCTGCGAGATGAACAAACCGATCATGGCCAAAGCCACCGCCGTCTGGCTGGTCGACAACACCACGCTCAGCTTCAAGCAGATCGGGGATTTCTGCGGCCTGCATGAACTGGAGGTGCAGGGCATCGCCGATGGCGACGTCGCTACCGGGGTGAAAGGGTTCGATCCGATCACCAACAACCAGTTGACGCAGCAAGAAATCGAGGCAGGCGAAAAGGACCCGGGCCACAAGCTGAAGCTGAAATTCAACCCTGCCGCCGCCGGTGAGGAAAAGCGCCGCGGTCCGCGTTACACGCCGCTGTCCAAGCGGCAGGACCGGCCCAATTCGATCCTCTGGCTGGTGAAGTTCCACCCGGAACTGACCGACAGCCAGATTTCCAAGCTGGTCGGCACCACCAAGCCGACGATCCAGTCTATCCGCGAGCGCACCCACTGGAATATTTCCAGCATGCAGCCGATCGACCCGGTTGCGCTTGGCCTGTGCAAGCAGTCCGAACTTGACGCCGTCGTGCAGAAAGCCGCCATCAAGGCTGCCAGCGAAGGCGGTTCAATGACCGATGATGAACGCCGCAAGCTGGTCTCGACCGAGCAAAGCCTCGGCATGGACTCCGAATCGCGCATGCCGACCGCGATTTCGGGGCTGGAGACATTCTCGCTGTCCGAACCCGATGACGACGAGAAGGAGACCGACGTAAGAGACGCCGACAGCTTCTTCAACCTGCCGGACGACGACGATGAGGATGATGAGGACGATCGCCGCTGATTGCGCGCCGATGACATGCTGAAATGCCCCCGGTTGCGCGGAACGCGGTCGGGTTTTTTCGTAGCCGGGGCGCAAGGCTTTTGCGGCGCCGTGAAAATACGGTTAATCTTGGCTTGCCTTCGTGTCGCCCGGACGTGAGCCATGCCTCGATTGATTGCCACATTCCTTCTTTTGCTGACCGTATCGCCGGCGCTGGCGAATGATCCTTACTGCGAACGGCCCTGGTTCATCCGAAACCTGATCTTCGACCGGGCGGGATACTGCTTTTCCTCGGCGCTCGGGCAATCGGTCTTCGACAATTCAGACTGCACCGGAACCGATGTCGCCCTCTCCGATCGCGATTCGCAGGCGGTCGCGCAGATCCGGGAGCTGGAGGCCTGGATGGGCTGCAAGATGGATACGGGCGTTCGGCGCCTTGAAACCTTGCCGGAATTGCAGGATCTGCGCCGTTTCGCCGTGCTTCCGGTGCCGATTGACGAAGGCAGTTACGGGTGTATCGGCTATCTTGGCCCGGACCTTCCGCTTTACACGGCACCGGGGGCTATCACTGGCCCGGTCATGGGCACGATCCGCGTGGGCAGCAGTATCCTGTTCGAATATATGCCCGAGCGCGGTTGGGATTTCGTGACTGCCTACGCTGACGGCTGGAAAGGTCCGCCAAGTGCGTCGGGCTGGCTGGACATGCGGTTCGGCGAACCGGAGTGTCAGGACTATGCCGGTTGATGCGCCGCTTAATGCGCCGCCGTTGCCACCCCGTCCAGTAGTGTGCGCCCGCCATCCACGGTGATCACCTCGCCGGTCACGAACGCCGCGCCTTCCGAACACAGGAACTGCACCGCGCCGGTCACCTCGCGCGAGGCGGCGATGCGGCCCATCGGGGTGCAATGCTTGATTTCCTCGCGCAGGCCCCGGTTGTCCTTCAGCGTTTCCTTCAGGCTGTTCGACATGAGCGAGCCGAAGGCGACCCCGTTCACGCGGATCCGATACGGCGCAAGCGCAACGGCAAGGCTGCGCGTCGATTGGTCGAGGGCTGCGGAACTGATCGAATAGGCCAACAGATCGCGATGCGTCACGCGTGCCGCGATGGAGGACAGGTTCACGATTGCGCCGATGGGCCGATCCTCGCCGCCATCTTCCTTCGCCTGCGCAATCATCCGGTTGGCGACGGTCTGGCTGAGGCGCAGGGCGGTATACATGTTCTGTTCCATCAGCATCTCGACCGTCTTGTCGGACGGATCCAGCGGATCGGATTCCAGCACCTGCCGTGACGCATTGACAAGGATATCGACCCGGTCGAACGCGTCGATCGTGGCCGACAACAGGTTGGCGATCGTCAGCTTTTCGCGCAGGTCGCCGGCAAAATACCGCGCTTGCCCCTTTTCATCCTCCGCTTGCCCGACCTCGTCGGCCAGCCGGGCCTCATCCCGGTCGGCCATCATCACGTTGGCTCCGCGTTCGATGAAGTGCCGTGCGATGGCCAGCCCGACGCCGTTCGCCGCGCCGGTGATGATGGCGGTCTTGCCCTGAATGCTTAGCGACATGGCTCGTCCTCTCGCTCTCGCTCTCGCGCCGATCAGCCGCGCGGTGCGCCCTTGGGCTTGCCCGCGTGATAGAGTTTGTACCCCGCGATCTCGGCCAGCAGGGTGCCGGTCCCGAAATGCGCCTTCAGCGTCGTTTCATAGGGCAAATGCCGGTTGGCGACCATGAAGAACTGGCCCGAGCGTTTCAGCATCCGCGCCGCAGACACGATGAAGCCCTGCCCGAGCGTCGGATCCGCCGCGCGGCCGGTGTGAAAGGGCGGGTTGGCGATGATCGTGTCATAGGGCGCGTCGGGGGTGAACCGTTCAGCATCGGCCCAGTGGAAGGCGGCGCGCGGGTCGGTCACGTTGGCCCGCGCCGCTTCAAGCGCGGCCCAGTCGGCCTCCACCAGGTCGAGCGCGGTGATATCCGCGTGTTCTGCCAGCAGAACGGCTGACATGTAGCCCCACCCGGCCCCCAGATCGGCCACCCGACCGGTCAGTTGCGGCACCAGAGCAACCAGAAGCTCCGACCCCTGATCGGCACCATTGGGCGAAAACATGCCCGGCGCGGTGGCAAATCCATCGGCGTTCGGTTCGGGCGTGGCGCGCCAGCCCATCACCGCTTCCGGCAGGGCGTCGGGCCGGGTCAGCCAGAAAAGCTTGCCATGCGATTTTGACAGGACACCATCGACGGGCAGGTGTGTTCTTACCGCCTTGAGAATCGATTCGATCCCCTCATCCTTTTGCCCGTCCACGGCGACAATGCCACCGGGCGGCACATGGACAAGCGCCTCTGCCACCAGCGACAAGCTTTCGGTCTTGCTTTTGACGATCTGCACGATGGCGGCGGTATAGTCGCCCTCCGGGGCCACTTCGACGGCCAGGCCGCGCGCCGCCAGCCGGTCATGCGCGGGGGCAAAGCCCTGAACCGCCACCAGCCTGTCGGGCCCGAGCGCGGAAAAATCGGCCTCCGCCTGCGCCCGCGGCACCAGCACGCGGCCATCCTGCGGCCACGTCATTTCGCCGTTTTCCAGCGCGAGGGTCCAACGATTCTGGGTCATGCGGGGGGGAGGGGGCAGCCGGCCCTATTCCTCTTTCTCCATCGTGCATTGCAGCGGGTGCTGGTTGCGTCGGGCAAAATCCATCACCTGCGCCACCTTGGTTTCCGCGATCTCGAAGGAAAACACCCCGACAACGGCCAACCCCTTCTTGTGCACTGTCAGCATGATCTCCACCGCATGGCTGTGGCCGATGCCGAAGAAGCGTTCCAGAACGTGCACGACGAATTCCATCGGGGTGTAATCGTCGTTGAGCAGCAGAACCTTGTACATCGGCGGCCGCTGTGTCTTGGGCTTGGTCTTGGTCAGCAGGTCGCTTCGAGAGCCGGGATCGCCCTCGTCCGTCATGAATATCGCGTATTGCTGTGCCATCACATCTTTCGAGGGGTCGAAGGGGGTCGCTTACGACCAATATATAACCCGCACCCATTGTCAGAAAAGGGGAAGGATGTCACGACCTGCCCTATCGAAAGAACAGGGTGGCGATGAATTTGCAGACAATTGGCTTCGATGCAGACGACACGCTGTGGCAGAACGAGCAGTTCTTCCGCCTGACGCAGGATCGCTTCGCCGACCTTCTGGCCGATTACGCCGTGAGGGATCACCTCATGGATCGCCTTCTCGCGGCGGAGCGGCGCAACATCGGGCACTACGGGTTCGGCATCAAGGGCTTCGTGCTGTCGATGATCGAAACCGCCATCGAAGTCACGGACCGGACGGTGCCCGCCCCCGTCATCGCCGAGATTCTCGCCGCCGGACAGGACATGCTGAGCCATCCCATTCACCTCCTGCCACACGCGCAAGAGGCGCTGGAAGCTCTCGCTGAACGGCATCGCCTTGTGCTGATCACCAAGGGCGATCTGCTGGATCAGGACCGCAAGCTGGCGCAGTCGGGGCTTGGCGACCTGTTCGATGCGGTCGAGATCGTGTCGCAAAAGACATCGGCGGTCTATGCGCGCGCCTTTGCTTCGCATGGGGATGGGCCGGGGCGGGCGATGATGGTCGGCAATTCGCTGAAATCTGATGTGATCCCGGCAATCGAAGCGGGGGCGACGGGCGTTTACGTTCCGCATCACCTGACATGGGAGCTCGAACACGCGCCCCTACCGGTGGCCAATCCCCGCTTTCACGAAATCCCGGATCTGTCGTATCTGCCCGCGCTCGTGGCGCAGATTTCTTCCTGACGGGATATGGGGACGGGGATCTGTCGCCTTCACGGCGCGCGATAGAGCGCGCTGCGTGAAGACGGGGTGAGAGGTTGGACATCGACCCAAGCGGGGCTCGTTGTGGCTGCTACCTTCCGGTCCTGACCAGGTTGGCGAGGCGCCTGCCCGCGCCAACCCCTCAGCGCCGACATAAGGGATGCGTCGGGCGTCCGCAAGGGGTCGATCGGGTCACAGGGGCAGCGCGCAGCGCAGGAATCCGGCGTCGGTCCGGTCGAGCGGGGTCAGGCCAAGCACCTCCATCCTGGCCTTGTGCCGCAGGGCGCCGGGGCCGGTCTCATAGATCACGGATGTGCCGGGAACGGGCACGAACCGCCATGTGTCATCGGTTTGTGGGGTCAGAGGCGAGGCTTGGGTGATATGGCGTGTCAGCACGTCGCGCACCGTGTCGGGGCTGGCGAGCACCGTTTCACTGCGCGCGGCTGCCGCGAAATGTCCGCCGCCCGCGGCGCGGTAGCTGTTCGTCACCACCAGAAATTCGTCGCCGTCATCCAGCGGGCGGCCCATGTGACACAGGTCTCGAATGCGGCCTTCGCCCGGAAAGGTCTGTGCGCCATCTGCGCTGTAGCGGGCCGGGGCAGTCACGTCGATACGGTAGGTCAGCCCGTGGATCACGTCGAAATTATAGCCCGAGAAATCCGGGTCGAGCAGGCTTTGTCCGTCCCGCCCCGGCTCGATCCGGTGAAAGGCGCTGGCCGCCCGGTCGAGCCAGTCGCGCAGATCGGCACCGGTGACGCGCAGCACGTGCAGGCCGTTGGGAAACCCATAAAGATCTGCGACATGGCGGATCGACAACGGGCCTGCGGGAATGTCGGTGTAATAGCCCGGCCCGGCGCGCCCTCCCGCCTTGAACGGAGCAACAGCGGATAGCAGCGGCAGATGCGCAAGCGGGTGCCCGTCGAGTTGATGACGCGCAGCCGCCGCCGAGGCTTGCGCGATCAGGGTCAGGGCCGGGCCGTCGCCGGCCAGCGAAAAATAGGTTTCCAGCGGCACGTCCGTTGCGCCGAGCGGGCGGCGCACATGGGCCAGCGTGGCGGCGTGGCTGTCGGCGGACAGGTCTTGCAGCACGGGGTCCGGCGGGGCCTGGTCGCCCCGGTGCAGCCGTACCTCGGAGGTCGCAACCCGCCATCGGCCATCGTGGATCAGGTCGAACCGAATCTGTCCCAGATGCGACCCGAAGAAACCGGGCTGCACCACCGGCACGCCGTGGACCCGACCGGGTTGGTCGGGCGCCGGCAGGGTCTTGTGGGAGTGGCCGGCGATGATGGCATCGACCGCGCCGCTTGCGGCAAGCGGCAGAACCGCATTCTCCAGATCTGGGGTATCGACCTCGGCACCGACACCGGAATGGCACAGCGCGATCACCAGATCGGCGCCCCGGTCGTGCAACTCGGCGGCCTCGGCCCGCGCGCTGGCCACGATCGGGTGGGTTTGGACATGGCCGGTCAACAGGCGCGCGTCCCATTGCGTGATCTGCGGCGGCACGACACCCAGAATCCCGATGCGAAGCGTCTGCGGCGTGCCATCCTCGGCGGTGAACACACGCGTCAGCACGCAGGAGCGGGGCAGCAGGCTTTCGCCATCTGCGCGGTCGAGATTGGCGAGCACGACCGGGAACGCCGCGTCGGCCAGCATCTCTTGCAGGAAGTCCAAACCGTAGTTGAAATCGTGATTGCCCAGCGTTGCGGCGTCATAGCCAAGCGCGTTCATTGCCGCGATCATCGGATGCGGCCTGCCAAGCCCGCCTTCGGCCGCGAGATCGCCCAGCGGCGACCCTTGCAGCGTATCGCCGTTATCCAGAAGCAGGCAATTTCCCGCTTCGGCCCGCAGCTTGCGCACAACGCTGGCGACGCGGGCAAGGCCGGGATCGCCGCCCTCGGCATCGAGGTAATAGTTGTAAGACCGCAAATTCGCGTGCAGGTCCGTCGTTGCCAAAACCACGAAGGTCAGGCGCTGCCCATTCGCAAAGGCAGCGGGGTCTGCTGTTTTCGTCCCCATGGTTTTCTTTGCTTTTCCCTTGTCCCGGAACCAGTTAGATCATTCGGACAGTGAAAACACCAGTGGCGGGCGATCACAGTTTCGGCGTGAAATGCAGATTCGCGATTGTGCGACATTCCTGCCATAGATTTGTTAAACAAGGTTAATTCCTTGGTGCCGGAAAGGCGGGGCGACCATGAAGCTGGCGGAAACAGTGACATTCGGGGGCTCGGGCCTCGACCGGGCGGCGTGGATGCGGGGCGATGGTCCGGCACTTGCTGCCGCGCTTGCGGATGGCCGCGGCGCAGTGTTGCCGATCTGGCGCGGCAAGCCGTTGATGGAGGCGGACGGAGCGGGCCAAAGGCTCGTCTGGCTGGCGGGCGATCACCCGATGCTGGCGGATGCGCCAAACGAGCGTTTGTTCCTTGGCGATGACGATGGCATGCTGCGCTTTGCCGCCGACCTGTCACGCTGGAATCCGGAGATCGCGGCGTTCGCCCCGCTGGACAGTTTCACCGATGACACCCTTCAGGTGCACCCGGCTGCTGCTGATGGGCAGGCGTTTGGCGAATTGCGGCTGGCGATGGCGATGCTAAGCGCGCGCGACGCGGAATTGGCGGCAACGGCCAAGGCGATGCTGGGCTGGCACCGGTCGCATCGGTATTGTGCGCGCTGCGGCACCGAAAGCCGGAGGGTGCAGGCGGGCTGGCAACGCATCTGTCCCGATTGCGGCGCGTATCACTTCCCGCGCACCGACCCTGTCGTCATCATGCTGATCACCGGTGGCAACGACGCGCTGCTTGGCCGCTCGCCGGGTTGGCCCAAAGGCATGTATTCGCTGCTTGCCGGCTTCGTGGAGCCGGGCGAAACGATGGAAGCCGCCGTGCGCCGCGAGGTGATGGAGGAAACCTCCGTAGCGGTGGGGCGCGTCGGCTACCTTGCCAGTCAGCCATGGCCCTATCCCTCGTCGCTGATGCTCGGCTGCCAGGGAGAGGCGCAAAGCCGGAAGATCACGCGCGACCCGGTGGAGCTGGAGGATGCGCTGTGGATCAGCCGCGAGGACCTGGCCGAGGCGCTTGCAGGGCGGCACGCGACGCTTCTGCCCGCCCGCAAGGGGTCGATTGCACGGTTTCTGATTGAAAACTGGCTTGCGGACAGGCTCGACTGACGGGCAAGGTCTCGCTCGGGCGGGCGCAACAGGAAAGGGCAGACCAGCATGATCTTCGAGACACGGGAAGAGGTGGACGTTCCGCGCGACTTTGCCTTCTGGCGATTTGCCGATTTCACCCGCTATGAACAGGCGGCGCGCGGCTACGGCGCCGAGATTCGCCGCGTCAACGGCTTTACCGAGATGACCGAAGGCGTGTCGTGGCGCGGCTCCGTCGTCGTGCGCGGCAAGACGCGCGGTGTCGAGGCGACAGTGACCGTCCTGAACCCGCCCGAACGCGCGCAGATGCAAACTGTCGTCGGCGGGATGCGCGTCGATGTGGACCTGACCTTCGAGGAATTGGCGCCGGAAAAGACGCTGGTGCGTGCCTCGGCGCAACTCAAGGCGACAACGCTTGGGGCGAGACTGATCCTTCAGACGGTGAAACTGGCGCGCAAGAAGGTTCAGGGGAAGATCGACTCGCGCATTGTCGCCCTCGGCAATCAGTTTGAAAACGACTACCGTCGGCAGCAGAGGCGCGGCTGATGGTCAGTCGCGCATCGGGTCTGCCGGATAGGAGCCGAGAATGTGGATATGCGAGGTAAAGTAGTTTAGCTCGTCCATCGCCAATCGCACGTTGTGGTCGTTCGGGTGGCCCTCGATATCGGCATAGAACTGGGTGGCGGTGAAACTGCCGCCGACCATGTAGCTTTCCAGCTTGGTCATGTTAACGCCGTTGGTGGCAAAGCCGCCCATCGCCTTGTAAAGCGCGGCAGGGATGTTGCGCACCTGAAAGACGAAACTGGTCATCATGTGATCGGCGCGGCGGGTCATGTCGGGGGTGCGCGACATGATCAGGAAGCGCGTGGTGTTGTTATCGTGATCCTCGATATGGCGCGCCAGCAGGTCGAGCCCGTAGATCTCGCCCGCCAGTTCCGAGGCCAGCGCCGCCTTCGTCCTGTCGCCCCTTGCCGCCACGTCGCGCGCGGCGCGGGCGTTGTCGGGGCTGACCCGGCCGCGAATGTCATGTTTGCGCAGGAACGACCCGCATTGCGGCAGCAGCACAAGATGGCTGAACGCCTCATCGACATCGGCCAGCGTCGCGCCGGGAACGCCGAGCAGGTTGATATGGACCCGCACGAACGCCTCATCGACGATATGTAGCCCGCTGTCGGGCAGAAGCCGGTGAATATCGGCCACCCGGCCATAGGTGGAGTTTTCCACCGGCAGCATTGCCTGGTCCGCCGCGCCGCTGCGCACCGCCTCGATCACGTCCTCGAAATTGGCGCAAGCCAGCGCCTCCAGGTGCGGGCGCGCCTCACGACAGGCCTGGTGCGAATAGGCGCCGGGTTCCCCCTGGAATGCGATACGCGCGGTCATTTGATCGACTTTCTTCGACAAGGGCGTTCTGTCGCGCTACTACACCTTGAAAGCAACGCCGAAAAGCCGATACATACCCGGCAAACCGAATTGTGGATGGGATAACCATGTTTGACACGATGACCCTTACCAAGGCCGTTGGCAGCATCTGCGCCGCCTTGCTGATTCTGCTTCTGGGTGTTTGGGCCGCCAATGGCCTGTTCAACGTGGGGGGCGGCCACGGCGAAGATCATCTCGCCGGCTACGTCATCGACACCGGCGAGAACGAAGCGGCCGGAGAAGACGTCGTCGAAGAAGTGGCGTTCTCGGAAATCCTTGCCGCCGCCGACCCGGCGGATGGCGAAGGGCTGTGGCGTCAATGCCGTGCTTGCCACGTGGTAGACCCGGGCGTTCACGGCGTCGGTCCCTCGTTGCATGGTGTGGTTGGCCGCGATATTGCCTCTGCCGAAGGGTACAGCTATTCCAGCGCGCTTCTGGCTCTGGAAGGGGGCTGGACGCCCGAAGCGCTGAACGCCTGGCTTGAGAATCCGCGCGGCTACGCGCAGGGCACAGCGATGTCCTACGGCGGGATGCGCAGCGTCGAAGACCGCGCCGCGATGATCGCCTATCTCGACTCGCTTGATGAATGATCTTGCGCCGTGCGCATCATGGGCCGCCCCTTCCGGGCGGCCTTTTTCGTTTGGGCGATCACGAAGGCTTTATTCGTCTTGAACCGGGGCGGGGCTGGTCCTTACGATACCGACACCCATAACGAAAAACAGACCGACCTTTCGCAGGGGAGCCCCGAATGACCCGCACCCGAGTTTCGACGCGCCCGCCCGGTTCGTGGTGGATGGCCATGCCACTGCTTGCTGCCACACTTCTTGCGACGCCCGGTTTCGGGCAGGATGACACCGGTCCGCTGACGGTTGCGCACGGCATTTCCACATTTGGCGATCTGCGCTACGGGCCGGATTTCGAGCATCTCGATTATGTCAATCCGGATGCGCCGCGCGGTGGCGAACTCTCTTTCCCGTGGTCGGGGTCTTTCGATTCGCTTCACCCCTACACGCGACAGGGCCGGTCGGCGTTGCTGGCGTCGATGCTCTTCGAGTCGATGCTCGAAGGCACCGACGACGAGGTGGGCAGTTTCTACTGCCTGCTGTGTGAAACCATCGCATACCCCGAAGACCGGTCCTACGTCATCTTCACCCTGCGCGAGGAAGCCCGGTTTTCCGACGGCACGCCGGTCACTGCCGATGACGTGGTGTTCAGCTACGAGATCCTGCGCGACGAGGGGCTGCCGTCCTTCCGCGCGTCGATCGGGCTGACACTGTCCGGGGCGGAGGCGCTGGACGACCGCCGGGTGCGGTTCGAATTCAACCCCGACGCGCCCATTCGTGGCCGCATCGACACGGCGGGCGGCCTGCCGGTGTTCAGCCGCGCCAGCCACGAGGCATCGGGCCTCGATTTCGAGGAAAGCCGGCTGGAGCCGCTGATCGGATCGGGGCCCTATGTTGCCGATACCGTCGAAGTCGGGGAGCGCATCGTCTATCGCCGCGATCCCGATTACTGGGGCGATCACCTGCCGATCAACCAGGGGCGGCACAATTACGAGACCATCCGCATCGAGTATTACGGCGATTCCATCGCCTCCTACGAGGGGTTCACCGCCGGGCAATACACGTTCCGCAATGAATCAAGCTCGAACCAGTGGGCCACGGCCTATGATTTCCCGCGACTGCAACAGGGCATCGTGGTGCGCGAGGAAATCCCCGATGGCACCATTTCCTCGGGCCAGAGCTTCGTGATGAACCTGCGCCGACCGCAGTTTCAGGATGTGCGGGTGCGCGAGGCGGTTTCGCTCATGTTCAATTTCGAGTGGACCAACCAGACGCTGTTCCACGGTCTTTACAGCCCCAACGTGTCGTTCTGGGAAAACACCCATCTGGCAGCGACCGGTCTGCCATCGGAGGGCGAGTTGGCGCTGCTGGAGCCGCTGCGCGACCAGTTACGCCCAGAGATTTTCACCCAGGAGGCCTACGCGATCCCGCCGACCAATCCCGACCGGGCCTACAGCCGGGGCCGTGCACGCCAGGCGCTGCGGCTACTGGCAGAGGCCGGATGGGAACCGGGCGATGACGGAATGCTGCGCAACACGGCGGGCGAAAGGCTGAGAATCGAGTTTCTCAACACCTCGCCGCTGTTTGACCGGATCATCAACCCCTACGTCGAAAACCTTCAGGCCATCGGCATCGACGCCCGCCTGAACCGGATCGACAACGCCCAGTTCACGCAGCGCGAGCGTAACTATGACTTCGATATCATTACCGACCATTTCCCGATGGGTTATGAACCGGGGTCGAGCCTGCGGCAGTATTTCGGATCGGCCACGGCGAACGATTCCGTGTTCAATTCCGCCGGTGTGGCCGACCCGGCCATCGACGCGCTGGTCGAGGCGGTGGTCGACGCCGAAACGCAGGAAGACCTGACCACCGCAGTGCAGGCGCTTGACCGGGTGCTGCGCTGGGAACGTTTCCGGGTGCCGCAATGGTATAACCCCAACCACTGGGTCGCTTATTACGACATATATCGCTACCCGGAAAACCTGCCGCCCTATTCGCTCGGCTTTCTGGATTTCTGGTGGATCGACCCGGATGCGGAGGCCGCGCTTGAAGATGCCGGCGTTCTGTAAAGCAAGATGAGCGCCTATATTCTCAGACGGATCTTGCTGATGATCCCGACGCTGATCGGAATCATGGTGATCAACTTCGCCCTCGTGCAATTTGTGCCCGGCGGGCCGATCGACCAGATCATGGCGCAGCTGGAGGGCGAAGGCGATGTCTTTGCCGGGATATCCGGCGGCGGGTCCGAGACCGGCGGCAGCGGCGAGCTGGGCGGCGAGGACAGTTACCTGGGCGCGCGCGGCCTGCCGCCCGATTTCATCGCGGAACTGGAGGTGGAATTTCATTTCGCCCGGATTGTCTGCGACGCGGGCTATGAGGGTGAGCCGACGCTTGCCGCCGAGGAATGCGCGACCGAGACCATCCCGGTGCTGGAACGGTTTTTCCTGATGATGTGGGATTACATGCGCTTCGATTTCGGGGAAAGCTATTTCCGCTCCATCTCGGTCGTCGATCTGGTGGTCGAAAAGATGCCGGTTTCGATAACGCTGGGCCTGTGGTCCACGGTGATTGCCTACCTGGTGTCGATCCCGCTGGGCATCCGCAAGGCGACGCGCGATGGCACCAAGTTCGACACCTGGACCAGCGGCATGATCATCGTCGCCTATGCGATCCCCGGCTTCCTGTTCGCGATCCTGCTGCTGGTGCTGTTCGCGGGCGGATCCTACTGGCAGTTCTTCCCGCTGCGCGGTCTGACCTCTGACAATTGGGAGGAGTTGAGCCTGATCGGCAAGGTGCTGGATTATTTCTGGCACATCACGCTGCCGGTGCTGGCCTCGACCATCTCGGCCTTTGCCACGTTGACGTTGCTGACCAAGAACAGTTTTCTGGACGAGATCAAGAAGCAATACGTGATGACCGCCAAGGCCAAGGGGCTGGGCGAGCGCCGGGTGCTGTATGGCCATGTCTTTCGCAACGCGATGCTGATCGTGATCGCCGGGTTCCCGGCGGTCTTCGTGTCGGTGTTCTTCGGCGGTTCGCTGATCATCGAGACGATCTTCTCGCTCGACGGGCTTGGCCGTCTGGGGTTCGAGGCGGCGGTCAGCCGCGACTACCCGGTGATCTTCGGCACCCTCTTCGTCTTCGGGCTGATCGGGCTGGTCGTGGGGCTGTTTTCGGACCTGATGTATGTCTGGATCGACCCGCGCATCGACTTCGAAACGCGGGAGACCTGAGCCATGGCCCTTGTCACCCTGTCGCCGCTCAACCGGCGCCGTTTGCGCAACTTCAAGTCCAACCGGCGCGCCTACTGGTCGCTGGTAATCTTCGCCATCCTCTATGTCCTGTCGATCGGCGCGGAACTGATTGCCAATGACCGACCGTTGCTTGTGCAATACCGGGGCGAGTATTTCACCCCGATTGTCAGCTTCTATCCCGAAACGGCCTTCGGCGGCGATTTCCGGACCGAGGCGGTCTACCGCGATATCGAGGTGCAATGCCTGATCATTTCCGGCGGGCTGGACAGGTGCTGGGACGATCCCGAGGGCGTGATCGCGGCGGCGCAGGACGGCTCGCTGGCCGAACGCGCGCCGGATTTCCACCGGGGCTGGCTGATCTGGCCACTGGTGCCCTATGCCTATAACACGGTGAACGATATCGGCGGATCGGCCCCCTCGGCCCCGGATGAAACGCATCTGCTGGGCACCGACGATACCGCACGCGATGTTCTGGCCCGCGTGATCTACGGCTTTCGCCTCAGTGTGACCTTTGCGCTGATCGTGACGGTCCTGACCTCCGTCATCGGCATTGCGGCGGGTGCGGTTCAGGGCTTTTTCGGCGGGTTGATCGACCTTCTGTTCCAGCGGGTGATCGAGCTTTGGGGCGCGACGCCAAGCCTTTACGTCATCATCATCGTTGCCGCCATTTTCCGCATGGATTTCTGGCTGCTGGTGTTTCTGATGACGCTCTTTGGCTGGACCGCGCTTGTCGGCGTCGTGCGGGCGGAATTCCTGCGCGCGCGCAACTTCGAATACGTCCGCGCCGCCCGCGCGCTTGGGGTCGGCAACGGCACGATCATGTTCCGCCATGTCCTTCCCAACGCGATGGTGGCGACGCTGACCATGCTGCCGTTCATCGTGACCGGCACGATCGGCGGGCTGGCAGCGCTCGATTTCCTCGGCTTCGGGCTGCCCTCCTCGGCGCCGTCGCTGGGCGAGCTGACCTTGCAGGCCAAGAACAACCTGCAGGCGCCATGGCTCGGCTTTACCGCGTTCTTTGCCTTTGCCTTCATGTTGTCGCTGCTGGTCTTCATCTTCGAAGGGGTGCGCGACGCGTTCGATCCCAGAAAGACGTTTCAATGAGCTTGCTCAAGGTCCGCAACCTGTCGGTCAGCTTCACCCAGGACGGCGCGCGCACCGAGGCCGTGAAGGGCGTCAGCTTCGAGGTTGGTGAGGGCGAAACCGTGGCGATCGTCGGCGAATCCGGCTCCGGCAAGTCGGTGACGGCGCTCTCTACCGTGTCGCTTCTGCCCGGTAGCGCGGAGGTGTCGGGGTCTGTCACCTATGACGGGCGCGAGATGATCGGCGCGGCGGAGGCGGATCTGCGCAAGGTGCGGGGCAACGATATCAGCTTCATCTTCCAGGAGCCGATGACATCGCTCAACCCGTTGCACACGCTGGAAAAGCAACTGGGCGAAAGCATTGCTCTGCACCAGGGCGTGACCGGCGCGGCGGCGCGGGAGCGAATCCTTCAATTGCTGGACCGGGTCGGCATCCGCGACGCGGAAACCCGGCTGACGGCCTATCCGCACCAATTGTCGGGTGGGCAGCGGCAGCGCGTGATGATCGCCATGGCGCTTGCCAACGGCCCAGACCTTCTGGTTGCGGATGAACCGACGACGGCGCTCGATGTGACCATTCAGGCGCAGATCCTCGATCTTCTGGCCGACCTCAAGCAGCAGGAGAACATGAGCCTTCTGTTCATCACCCATGACCTGACCATCGTGCGCCGCATCGCCGACCGGGTTTGCGTGATGAAAGACGGCGAGATCGTGGAAACCGGCCCGACCGAGAAGATCTTCACTGACCCGCGCCACCCCTATACGCAAAAGTTACTGGCGGCCGAGCCGCAGGGCGCGCCCGACCCGGTGCCGCACAGCGCCAAGGAGATCGTGCGCACCGAAGGGTTGCGAGTCTGGTTCCCGATCCAGCGCGGTTTCCTGCGCCGGACGGTGGGCCATGTGAAGGCGGTCAACCAGGCGGACCTGTCGGTGCGGGCGGGCGAAACGCTGGGTATCGTGGGTGAATCCGGGTCCGGCAAGACAACGCTGGCACTGGCGATCCTGCGGCTCTTGTCCTCCGAGGGGCGGATCGTGTTCCAGGGTCAGGACGTGCAGGGCTGGCATTCCACCAGGCTGCGGCCGCTGCGAAAGCACATGCAGGTGGTATTTCAGGACCCCTTCGGGTCGCTTTCACCGCGGATGACGGTGGAACAGATCGTGTCGGAGGGGCTGTTGATCCATGATCCGGTGCGCGCGGAAGACCGCGTCGCACGCGTTGCCGATATCCTGACCGAGGTCGGCCTCGACCCGGACATGATGCACCGCTACCCGCACGAGTTTTCCGGTGGCCAGCGGCAGCGTATCGCCATCGCCCGCGCGATGATCCTGAGCCCCCGCCTTGTGGTGCTGGACGAACCGACAAGCGCGCTCGACATGACGGTGCAGGTGCAGATCGTGGAACTTTTGCTGCGGCTGCAAAAGCGGCACAACCTTGCCTACCTCTTCATCAGTCATGACCTGAAGGTGGTTCGGGCGCTAAGCCACAAGGTGGTTGTGATGAAGACGGGCGATATCGTCGAAACGGGGACGACCGCCGAGATCTTCGACAACCCGAAATCCGCCTATACCCGCGAATTGATGGTGGCGGCTTTCGGAACGGCAGAGGGCGGGGCGGCCTGAACCGCCCGCCGCCTCAGATCGCGGAGCTGTGCCCCTCCGCCTGCATTTCATAGGCATCGAAGGCGCGCGCGATCAGGCGGGCAAGCGGCCGCCCCTCGGGCCGGATCGAAAAGCCCGCCGCGTTCCAGTCCACCATGTCCGGGAAGGCCTCGGCCGCTTCCTGGCAGAGCGCGGCAAGCTGTGCCGGCGACACGCCGAAACTGTCCACGATTTCGGCGCTGTCGATGCGAAAATCGCACATCAGGGCCTCGATCAACCGGGCACGCAGCTTGTCCTCGCCCTTGAAGACGTGACCGCGCCCGGTCGAGAGTTGCCCGGCGCGGACGGCCTTCTGGTAGTCGGCGGTTCCGGCGGCATTCTGGGCAAAGCCCTGCGGAAATTTCGAAATCGAAGACGCGCCAAGCCCGATCAGCACGTCGCAGGTGTCATCGGTATAGCCCTGGAAGTTCCGCCGCAGGCGACCGCCTTGCGCCGCCCTGGCCAAGCTGTCGCCCGGCCTTGCGAAATGGTCGATCCCGATCTCGTCGTAGCCGTCCCATTTGAACAGGTCGCGGGCCGTTTCGAACAAATCCAGCCGTTCTTCGGGGCGCGGCAGCATCTCCGTCGGGATCATCGCCTGCCGCTTGGCCATCCATGGCACATGCGCATAGCCGTAGAGAGCGACCCGGTCGGGGACGAGCGAGAGCAGCATCTGCACTGTGTCCGATATCTTTTCCTGCGTCTGGTTGGGCAGGCCGAACAGGATATCGGCGTTGAGCGAGGTGATGCCGCGCGCGCGGAGATCTTCCACTGCGTTGCGCGTGATCTCGTAGCTTTGCATGCGGCCGATGATCTTCTGGATGCCGGGGTCGAAATCCTGAACCCCGATCGAGGCACGGTTGAGCCCGGCGGCGGCGAGGGCGTCAAGCCGGGCGGGGCCGATTTCGTTCGGGTCGATCTCGACCGAGAATTCCATGTCGTCGGAATAGGGGAAGGACCGCGCCAGTTCCGTGGTCAAATCGGAGATCATCGTATCTGACAGCAGCGTCGGCGTGCCGCCGCCCCAGTGCAGCCTTGCCACCTCCACCCCGCTGGGCAGCATCCCGGCGACCAACCGGATTTCCCTCTTCAGGGTTTCAAGGTAAGCCTGTACCGGCGCGTCGCTGCGCACCCCTTGGGTGCGGCAAGCACAGAACCAGCATAGCCTGCGGCAGAACGGCACATGCAGATAAAGCGATACCCGCGTTCCGGCGGGGATCGTGCGAATCCAGTCCTCGAATACACCAGAATCCACGTCGTTCGAGAACTTCGTGGCAGGCGGGTAGCTGGTGTAGCGCGGGACCTTGGCCTCGAAAAGTCCGAGGCGACGAAGTTGCGCAAGATTTTTCATTGAAGTAGAATTACACAGCGACGAACAGGATGTATTTGATCGAGATCAAAGCGACGGCTCTTGGTCAGCACTCAAGGAAACACTTATGCCCCAAAAATCCTTGGCAGTGTCGGATTTCGCGTGTTCGGATTGCCCGATAAGACACCGGGCCGTCTGTTCGCGCTGCGAGTCCGGTGAAATGGAACAGCTTGACGCGATCAAGTATTACAGGCGTTTCGAAGCCGGGCAGGCGATCGTCTGGGCCGGAGACAAGATGGATTTCGTCGCGTCGGTGGTCGAAGGCGTGGCCGCCCTCACCCAGACGATGGAGGATGGCCGGCGCCAGATGGTCGGCCTGTTGCTGCCAAGCGATTTCCTTGGGCGCCCGAACCGCGAATCGGTCACCTATGATGTGACGGCGACGACGGAAGTGACGTTGTGCTGCTTCCGGCGCGTTCCGTTTCAGGGGTTGATCGAGGCGACCCCGCATCTGAGCCAGCGGTTGCTGGAAATGACGCTGGATGAACTGGATGCGGCGCGCGAATGGATGCTGTTGCTCGGGCGCAAGACCGCGCGGGAGAAAATTGCCAGCTTCCTGTTCATCATTGCCCGGCGGGATGCCTCGCTCAAGAACTTCGGCGGATTGGAGTCGTTGTCCTTCGATCTGCCCCTGACGCGTGAGGCGATGGCCGACTATCTTGGCCTGACATTGGAAACCGTCAGCCGACAGATGTCGGCGCTGAGGCGGGATGGTGTGATCGAATTGCAGGGCAAGCGCCATATTCTTGTCCCCAGTGTCGAAGCGCTGATGGACGAGACAGGCGACGACGCGGATGGTGGCGTCTATTCCTGATCCGTCCTGAATATTCAGATGCTGGCCCAGTCGGTGAAGACCTGACCGGGCTTGCGGGCAGGGTTTCCCTGTGCGCGAACGCGGCGGTCGTGATGGTGCGGGACGCCGGTGGTGGCCAGGGCGGGGCGGTGTATGGGCGGTGCAGAACATGGTTTGGGGCCTCATCGGGTTGATGGGATCATCTGCGTTTCATATTAGTGTAATATAAACACTTATGCAAGGATATTCCGTGGCGTGTTCGCGGCCTTGAGGGCCGCACCGAAAAAGGGCGCCCGCACGGACGCCCTTTGCTTCGGCGATGATCGTCTGACGAGGCGTCAATGCGCCATCAGCACCGGAATCTCCGCCTGTTCCAGCAGGTTGCGTGTGGCCCCGCCCAGGATCGCCTCGCGGAACCGGGAATGCCCGTAGGCGCCCATCACCAGAAGATCGGCGTTCTGGTCGCTGACATGGCGCAGGATCATGTCAGAGATCCGCGGCATGGTGCAGGCGACGATCGACACCTCGACATTGGCACCGTGGCGGGTCAGCATCTCCGACAACTCGGTTCCGGGATCGGCGGTTTCGGTGCCGTGGCGCTGTGGGTCGATGATCAGGATCTCGACCTCCTTCGCCGCCAGCAACAAAGGCATCGCGCGGCGCACGGCGCTTAGCGCCTCGGTGCTTTCGTTCCACGCGATGACCACGCGCGATGGCCGAGTGTCGGGCGCCTTGTCGCCCGGCAGGACCATGACCGGCGCCTGCCCCTGGAACATGGCCGCTTCGATGATGACGGGCGCGTCCATTGTGCGGCTTTCACCATACGGTCTTGGCAGCATCACGAGGTCGGAAAACCGGGCCCGCCTGGCGACCAGCCCGGCGACCGATGCGGTCTGCGCAATGACAGCATCGACCCCCCAACTGATTTCGCTGTGCCCAAGCCTGTCGCGCACGGATTGTTCAAGCGCCTTTGCCTCGTTTTGGGCGTAGAGCAGGGTTTCTTCATGCATCAGTGCGGTCGCGCCGGCAAAGTAATACCCCGTTTGCGTTCGGTCGATCCCGAGGCAGAGAACATCCAGATGCGCGCCCTCGGCGCGAGCGAAGGGAATTGCGGCCTCCAGAACGGGACTCACGTCCTCTTGGTCGGTGATGACGGTGAATATGCTCTTATAGGCCATGTGCGTCCTCCGTAGCTGCTGCGCGATTAATACGAACGTAGATTGAGCGACACATTGACATGCATCAAGCCGCCAGATGAGACTACATTGACATAGATCAAAGCCGGATCGTGTCGCCTGCGCGATCTGGAGGAAGATGGAACCGTTCCGGGCGGCTTACGAGTCGCGCCGGGGCACGATAGAGGGACGATCAATGCTTGATTACGTGAAGCTCCTGATCCTTGGCCTGGTCGCGGTGCTCGCCGCGATCGCGGCAAGCTACGCCCGGGACATGTTGTACATGGTTCACATGATCCTGGTCATGGTGACGGCATCCGGGCTTTTTCTGTGGCAGTTGCGCCGCACGGATGAACCGGTTCCGGCCGAGGTGCTGGAAACCGAATACATGGACGGTCCGGTTCGGGTCGGTGTAATCCTGACAGCCTTCTGGGGCGTTGTTGGTTTCCTCGTCGGGGTCTGGATCGCATTTCAGCTGGCTTTCCCGCAGCTCAATTTCGATTGGGCGCAGGGATACATGAACTTCGGTCGCCTGCGTCCGCTGCACACCTCTGCGGTGATCTTCGCCTTCGGGGGGACCGGTCTGCTGGCATCGTCGTTCTACGTTGTGCAGCGCACCTCGGCGGCACGCTTGTGGGGCGGTGGCCTGGCGTGGTTCGTCCTCTGGGGCTACCAGTTCTTCATCCTGCTGGCCGCGACCTCCTATATCCTCGGCGGGTCGCAAAGCCGCGAATACGCCGAACCCGAATGGTATATCGACCTGTGGCTGACCGTGGTCTGGGTGGCTTACCTGGTGCTGTACATGGGCACGCTGATCAAGCGCAAGGAACCGCATATCTACGTCGCCAACTGGTTTTACCTCAGCTTCATCGTCACCGTGGCGATGCTGCACGTGGTCAACAACCTTGCCGTGCCGGTGTCGATCTTCGGGTCGCGCTCCGTTTCGCTGATGTCCGGTGTGCAGGACGCCATGACGCAGTGGTGGTACGGCCACAACGCCGTGGGCTTTTTCCTGACCGCGGGCTTCCTGGGCATGATGTATTACTTCATCCCGAAGCAGGCCGAGCGCCCGGTCTATTCCTACAAGCTGTCGATCATCCACTTCTGGGCGCTGATCTTCCTCTACATCTGGGCCGGTCCGCACCACCTGCACTATACCGCGCTGCCGGATTGGGCCTCGACCCTCGGCATGGTGTTCTCGATCGTGCTGTGGATGCCCAGCTGGGGTGGCATGATCAACGGCCTGATGACGCTGTCGGGCGCGTGGGACAAGCTGCGCACAGATCCGGTGCTGCGGATGATGGTGACCTCGGTGGCGTTCTACGGGATGTCGACCTTCGAAGGTCCGATGATGTCGATCCGCGCGGTGAACTCGCTGTCGCATTACACCGACTGGACCATCGGCCACGTCCATTCCGGCGCGCTTGGCTGGAACGGAATGATCACCTTCGGGATGCTCTACTACCTTGTGCCGAAACTGTGGAACCGTCAGGCGCTGTACAGTCTGCGGATGGTCAGTTGGCACTACTGGCTCGCCACGATCGGTATCGTGCTCTACGCCGCGTCGATGTGGGTGAGCGGCATAATGGAAGGATTGATGTGGCGTGAGGTGGATGCACAAGGCTTCCTTGTGAACAGCTTCGCCGACACCGTTGCCGCCAAGTTCCCGATGTATGTGGTCCGTGGCCTCGGCGGGGTTCTCTACCTCACGGGCGCGCTGATCATGGTTTATAACCTGTGGATGACCGTGCGGAAGGGTGTTGCCAGGGCAACCACCTCTGCTGCGGCGCCGGCTGAATAAGGAGGGCTGAACAATGGCTGCTCTCGACGGACACGCTAAAATCGAGAAGAACGCGACCCTGCTTCTGGCGCTCAGCTTCGCTGTCGTCACCGTGGGTGGGGTCGTGGAAATTGCGCCGCTTTTCTACCTCGACAACACGATCGAGGAGGTGGAAGGCGTGCGCCCCTACTCACCGCTGGAACTGGCCGGGCGCGAGATCTACGTCCGGGAAGGCTGCTACGTGTGCCACAGCCAGATGATCCGGCCGATGCGCGACGAGGTCGAACGCTATGGCCACTACAGCCTCGCGGCGGAATCGATGTATGACCATCCGTTCCAGTGGGGATCGAAGAGAACCGGGCCCGACCTTGCCCGCGTCGGCGGTCGTTACTCGGACAACTGGCATGTCGATCACCTGA
The DNA here is from genome assembly GCA_002783145.1 of Rhodobacteraceae bacterium CG17_big_fil_post_rev_8_21_14_2_50_65_11. Taxonomy (GTDB): domain Bacteria; phylum Pseudomonadota; class Alphaproteobacteria; order Rhodobacterales; family Rhodobacteraceae; genus Nioella. The sequence continues at coordinate 21,533 of PFEX01000236.1, forward strand.
CCGATCCGCAGTCGGTGGTGCCGGAATCGGTGATGCCGGCCTACGGATACTTTGCAAACCGGGTCATCGACCCGGAGTATATCGGCGACCTGATGTCGACGCACCGGCTGGTGGGCGTGCCCTATACCGACGAGATGATAGAGCAGGCGCAATATGATTTCGTCCAGCAGGCCACCGATTTCGGGGATGACGTGGTTGCCGAACGCTATCCGGGGGCGCAGGTCCGCGACTTCGATGGCAACCCGGCGGTGACGGAGATGGATGCGGTGATCGCTTATCTGCAAATGCTTGGCACGTTGGTCGATTTCTCGACCTTCACGCCGGATGAAAGCCGCTGAGGGGGTAACGATGGAAGATAGCTATACCATCATGCGGGTATTCGCAGGCACCGGGGGGCTGCTGTTCATGTTCCTCGCGTTTATCGGCGTGGTCCTGTTCATCTTCCGGCCCGGAAGCCGGAAGGTCCACCAGGACAGTGCAAATATCCCGTTTCGCCATGACGACAAACCGGCCCGACGCCAATCTGGCACCGACCGGGACGCCCATCTGACGGAGGCGCGGCAATGACCGGAAAAGAACACTCAACAGACTCGAAGCTTCTTGAAGGGGATCCCGAAACCACGGGTCATTCCTGGGACGGCATCAAGGAATTCAACAATCCGCTGCCCCGTTGGTGGTTGTGGACGCTGTACGGCTGCATCGTCTGGGCCATCGGCTACAGCGTGCTCTATCCGGCATGGCCGCTGGTTAACTCCGCGACCTCCGGGATCCTCGGCTATTCGACCCGCGGCGAGGTGGCTGCGGATATTTCCAGTTTCGAGGCGATGAACGCCCCGATCCGGGCCGAGATCGAAGAGGTCGAGCTTGCCGCGATCAACCCCGACGACAACCCCCATCTCTACAACTACGCCCAGCAGGGCGGGCGGGCGTTGTTCATGACATGGTGTTCGCAATGCCACGGGTCCGGCGCCGCAGGGGTTCAGGCCTCTGGCTATCCCAACCTGCTGGATGACGATTGGCTCTGGGGTGGCTCACTGGAGGATATCCACTATACGATCAGTCATGGGATCCGGAACGAGGATGATTTCGACGCCCGCTATTCCCAGATGACGCCCTTCGGTGACATCCTGACCGACGAGGAAATCGACAGCGTCGTGCAATACGTGCGCAGCATTTCCGATCAGGATCACGACACCACGCTGGCGAGCGCAGGTGAAGAGGTGTTCCTGAACAACTGCGCCGCCTGCCACATGGATGATGGTACCGGGGATCGCTTCCTCGGGGCCCCGAACCTGACAGATGCGATCTGGCTCTACGGCGGCGACGTGGACACGCTGGAACAGACCGTGCGCTATGCCCGCTTCGGCGTCATGCCGCCATGGTCCGCGGAGGCGTCCGATACCGGGCGCCTGTCCGAGGCCGAGGTGCGCTCGCTCGCGGTTTACGTCCACTCGCTGGGCGGCGGGGAGTAATCCCCGACAAGAATTCCGGTGGCCCTTCACGGCCGCCGGAAAAGGTGCCGGCCCTGGTCCTGTTCGCGCGTTTCCTGCGGGGCCGGCATTTTCCTTTCGGATTCCTTGACATGTTGCCCAACATCGACGCCGACTCTGCCAAGGGTCGGCATTCCGCGTTTCGGATCGGGTATTTCGACGCACCCCCTGTCAAAACCTATTCCTGCAACTCACCTTTTACGTATCAAGCGGCAGAGACTTGATCCACGTCAAGGTTGCCCTGCCGTGCGGCATCTACACCACGATCACGATCTACACCACGATCACGCCAAGGTAATCCGACTCGAAAGGTAACTCCGGCCATGAGTTCCACAGAAGAACCGCAAAAGCTCTATGCCGCCCGCGAACCCGTGTTTCCCAAGCGGGTCAGCGGGGCATTTCGCAACCTCAAGTGGATCATCATGATCGTGACCCTTGGCATCTACTACCTGACGCCATGGATCCGCTGGGATCGTGGCCCGTCGCTGCCCGATCAGGCGGTGTTGATGGACCTGGCCAGCCGACGCTTCTTCTTTTTCTGGATCGAGATCTGGCCTCATGAATTTTACTTCGTCGCCGGTCTTTTGATCATGGCGGGGCTTGGCCTTTTCCTGTTCACCTCGGCGCTTGGCCGGGTCTGGTGCGGTTATGCCTGCCCGCAGACCGTGTGGACCGACCTCTTTTACACCGTCGAACGCTGGATCGAGGGCGACCGCAACGCGCGCCTGCGGCTTTGGAAACAGAAATGGGACGCCAAGAAACTGCGCCTTCGGATCACCAAGTATATCATATGGTTCCTGATCGCGGTCGCCACTGGCGGTGCCTGGGTGTTCTACTTCACCGATGCGCCGACGCTGGCGATGAACCTCGTCACCTTCAATGCGCCCTACGTGGCCTACGCCACCATCGGCATCCTGACCGCGACGACCTTCGTTTTCGGCGGCTTCATGCGCGAACAGGTCTGCATCTACATGTGCCCATGGCCGCGTATCCAGGCGGCCATGATGGACGAGGATTCGCTGACCGTCGCCTACCGCGAATGGCGTGGCGAACCGCGTGGCAAGCACCGCAAGGGCGCTGATGCGGACCAGCTTGGCGATTGCATCGACTGCATGGCCTGCGTCAATGTCTGCCCAGTGGGCATCGACATCCGCGACGGCCAGCAACTGGAATGCATTACCTGTGCGCTGTGCATCGACGCCTGCGACGACATCATGGACAAGATCGGCAAGCCGCGCGGGCTGATCGACTACATGGCATTGACGGACGAGTCGAACGAACGCGCCGGCAAGCCGAAGATCCCGGTGTGGAAACATATCTTCCGTGTGCGCACCATCATGTATACCGCGCTATGGTCCGCCATCGGCATCGGGCTGGTCGTGCTGCTGTTCATCCGATCCGATATCGACATGACGGTGTCGCCGGTGCGCAACCCGCAATACGTCACTCTCTCGGACGGAACGATCCGCAACACCTATGACGTTCGGGTGCGCAACATGCAGCACGATGAAACCACGTTCGCCTTTTCTCTGACGTCGGAGACGCCGCTGGATATCGAGGTGGAAGGCGCGAACGGCCTGTTGGTGGCGGTGCCGCCTGACAGCATCGGGTCGCATCGTATCTACGTGACGGCGGCCCCCGACAGCCTGGCCGCGAACCGTGAGCGGACGGAGTTCCGGCTCTGGCTGGAAGACGAGACCAGTGGCACGCGCAGCTATTCCGACACGGTGTTCAATGGACGGGACAACTGAAATGGCCGAGGAAAACGACTTCACCCCGCGCGGCCGTGAGCTGACCGGCCGAAAGATGCTGATGATCTTCGGCGGCGGCTTTGCCGTCATCCTCGGGGTGAACCTCTTCATGGCATTCAGCGCGATTCGCACCTTTCCGGGGCTCGAAGTCTCCTCGTCCTACGCCGACAGCCAGGATTTCGACGTGCGGCGTGATGCACAGGAGGCGCTTGGCTGGACGGCCGAGGTGTCGCTGGACGAGGAGGCCGGGATTCTGACCCTGCATCTTCTGGATTCGGCCGGCAATCCTGCGGTTCCGGCGGAGTTTCAAGCGCTGCTGACCCGGCCCACCAACCGCGAGCATGACCAACTGCTGGACCTGACGCGCAACAGCGGGGCCTTCGTGGCTCCCGTCGATATCGCGCCGGGACGCTGGCGCCTGCGCCTGACGGGGACGGCACGCGACGGCACCGACTATCGCCACAACATCACCTTCAGCGTGCAGGGGTGACAGCGCATGGCGTCCACCTTCGAGCATAGCAGCCCCGCCGTCTGCCCCGCCTGTTCCGTTGCCCCGGCAGCGGAATCGCTTGCCGAGGTGCCAAAGGATGCACGGCTGATGCTGTCATTGCCGGGCATCCATTGCGCGGCCTGCATCTCGACCGTCGAAAACGCGCTTGCGAAAGCGCCCGGCGTTCATGAAGCACGGGTGAATCTGACGCTGAAACGCGCCTTGGTGGAGGCCGGGCCGGAGGTGACGGCGGAGGATCTGGTCAAGGTCGTCGAGGCCGTCGGCTACGAGGCGCATGAGCTTGACCCCGGCGTTCTGGCCACCACCGCCGCCGATCGTGCTGCCAAGGACCTTCTGATGCGGCTGGCCGTTGCCGGGTTCGCAATGATGAACGTCATGCTTCTGTCGGTCGCCGTCTGGTCGGGGGCCGAGGGCGTGACCCGCGACATGATGCACTGGATTTCGGCGGCCATCGTGCTGCCCGCGATCGTGTTCACCGGCAAGCCCTTCTACATAAACGCGTGGTCGGCGCTGCGCCACGGGCGGCTCAACATGGATGTGCCGATCACGCTGGCGATCTGGCTGGCCGTGGGCACATCGCTTTACGAAACGATCCATTCCGGCGAGCACGCCTATTTCGACGCCGCGATTGCGTTGACCTTCTTCCTGCTGGCGGGCCGTTACCTCGATTACCGCACGCGCGCCTCTGCGCGCTCCGCCGCGCAGGAACTGGCCGCGATGGAGGTGCCCCGCGCCCTGCGACTGACCGGCGACGGCTCGCCCGAAAGCGTTGGCGTGGCCGACCTGGTCGTGGGGGACCGTGTGCTGGTGCGCCCCGGCGGCAGGGTGCCGGTCGATGGCACGGTGCTGGAGGGCACCTCCGAGATTGACCGCGCGCTGATGACGGGCGAAAGCCTGCCCGCCTTCGCCGGACCGGGCACAGCAGTCTCTGCGGGGGAGGTCAACCTGACCGGCCCCCTGACCGTGGAGGTAACGGCGGCGGGCGAGGACACTGCCCTGCACCGGATCGCCGACCTGGTGGCGATCGCGGAATCGGGCCGCAACAACTACACCTCGCTGGCCGACAAGGCGGCGAAGCTCTACGCGCCCGGCGTGCATATCCTTTCCGCGCTCGCCGCGATCGGCTGGTATCTTCATACCTACGATCTGCGCCTCTCGCTCAATATCGCCGCGGCTGTGCTGATCATCACCTGCCCTTGTGCGCTTGGCCTCGCCGTGCCGGCGGTGACGACCGCCGCCTCCGGTCGCCTGTTCCGCAAGGGTATGCTGATCAAGGACGGCACCGCGATGGAACGGCTGGCCGAGGTCGATACCGTCGTTTTCGACAAGACCGGCACCCTGACCATGGGTGCCCCGCATCCCGTGGGGCTGGAGGATCTGGCCGAGGACGCACAGGGCGTCGCCCTGTCGCTGGCCACCGTGTCGAGCCACCCGCTGGCCGAGGCCCTAACCGGCGCCTTGCGCGACCTGGGCCGCCTGCCCGCGCCGCTGACCGACCTGCGCGAAGTGCCGGGGTATGGCGTTGAAGGCCGGTGGAACGGTCAACCCGTTCGCCTTGGGCGTGCCAGCTGGATGGGGGCCGAGGCGCCTGCGCTGACCGCGACCTTCCTTCAGATCGGGGATCAACCGCCGCAAGCGATCCCTTTCACCGACACGATGCGCCCCGGCGCGGCAGAGGCGGTCGCGGGGCTGATGGCAAGCGGGTTGCGCGTGATCCTGATATCCGGCGACACCAAGGGCGCGGTGGACCGTTTCGCCGCCGAGATCGGCATTGACGAGGTGATGGCCGAGGCGTTGCCCGACCAGAAGGCCGCCCGCGTGACGGACCTTGCCGGGGAAGGCGCCCATGTTCTGATGATCGGCGACGGGCTGAACGATACGGCGGCCCTGTCGGCGGCGCATGTCTCGATCTCGCCGGCCTCGGCGCTTGACGCGGCGCGGGTGGCCTCTGACATGGTGTTGCTCGGCAACGATCTGGCGCCGATTGCCGACGCGTTCAAGACTGCCGTGAAGGCGCGCGCGCGCATCCGCGAAAACTTCACCATCGCCACCGTCTACAACATCGTTGCGGTGCCTTTCGCCATCGCCGGTCTGGCAACGCCGCTGGTCGCGGCCTTGGCGATGTCGTCGAGTTCCATTACCGTGTCGTTGAACGCGCTGCGGCTGCGTTGAACCGTCGAAAGGTCCTTCATGGACGTGCTTGTCATTCTCATCCCCGTTTCCCTGTTTCTCGGGGCAGTGGGGCTTGGGGGGTTTTTCTGGCTTCTCAAGCGTGGCCAGTTCGATGACCCGGAAGGCGATGCCAACCGGATCCTGAACGGCGATTACGACGACAAGCCCAAACGCTGACGCAGCTTGGAAGCGGCAGGCGCCCGGCGCGTCACCTTTTGGCCTTATCGCTTCACGCTGGTGGTGACGTAGTTCACGCTCAGGTCCCGGTCCGAGATCCGCCAACGCCAGCTAACGGGATTGAAGACAAAGCCCTTGCGATCCACCGGGTCGAGTCCCGCTTTCGTGAGAAGGGCGAAAAGCTCTTCCGGCGTGATGAATTTCGCCCAGTCATGCGTGCCCTTGGGAAGCCAGTGCATCACGTATTCCGCGCCGACGATGGCCATCGCAAAGCTCTTCGGGTTGCGGTTCAGGGTGGAAGCAATCATCAGCCCGCCGGGTTTCAGCAAATGCCGGCAAGCGGTCAGGTAGGCCAGCGGGTCGGCGACGTGTTCCACCACTTCCATGTTCAGCACCGCGTCGAACTGTTCCCCGTCGGCGGCCATAGCCTCGGCGGTGGTGTAGCGGTAGTCGATGTCCAGCCCCGATTGCTCGGCATGGATCCGGGCGACGGGAATGTTGCGCGCGGCGGCATCTGCGCCCACCACGGTTGCCCCGAGGCGCGCCATGGGTTCTGACAGCAGACCGCCGCCACAACCGATATCCAGCAGCCGAAGCCCGAAAAACGGTTTCCCGTCACGCAGGTCGCGCCCGAATTCGGCGGCGATCTGGGCGGTGATGTAATCCAGCCGGACCGGGTTCATCCGGTGCAGCGGGGCGAACTTGCCCTTCGGATTCCACCAATCCGCCGCCATCGCCTCGAATTTTGCGATTTCGGTAACGTCTACGGTATTGGCCGTGCTGTTCATGGACATCCCTCGTCGAAGTTGGCATCGTCTGGGTCTGGCCGACCCGTCTCACAGGGATATATAGAAGAGCAATGGATAAATTCCCCGGCCAAAAGCGCGCAGGCTCCTATCTTTACCCGCCGATCGAGCCGTTCGATCAGCGGATGCTGGATGTGGGCGACGGTCATCAGGTCTATGTCGAGCAATCCGGCAACCCCGACGGCGCACCGGTGGTGGTGTTGCATGGTGGCCCCGGCGGCGGATGCAGCCCGGCGATGCGGCGTTATTTCGACCCCGAGGCTTTCCGGGTGATCCTGTTCGATCAACGCGGTTGCGGCCGGTCTCGCCCGCACGCGACGACCGATGCGAACACGACATGGCATCTCGTGGCCGATATCGAGCGGATTCGCGCCGCCCTCGACATCGACCGCTGGGCTGTCTTTGGTGGCAGTTGGGGCGCGACGCTGGCGCTGATCTATGCCGAGACACATCCGGAGGCGGCAGCCTTCCTCGCGTTGCGCGGCGTTTTCCTGTCCACGCAGCGCGAGCTTGACTGGTTCTACGGCGGCGGCGCCGGGCAGTTCTGGCCGGAACAATGGGCGCGCTTTATCAGCCTCGTGCCAGAGGATGAGCGCGATAACATGATCGCTGCTTACCACCGGCGGCTCTTTTCCGGCGATGCGATGATCGAGACCCGCTTCGCGCGGGCCTGGTCGGCATGGGAAAATTCGCTTGCTTCGGTCGAGAGCGACGGCAATCCCGGTGAAGCCCCAGCCGACTACGCGCGCGCCTTTGCGCGGCTGGAAAACCACTATTTCGTCAACAAGGGCTTCCTTGAGGAAGACGGCCAGATTCTGCGCGACGTGGGCCGGATCAACCATATCCCCGGCGTCATCGTGCAGGGCCGGTATGACATGATCTGCCCGCCGAAATCGGCGCATGACCTGGCGGCGGGCTGGCGCGCCGGGCGGCTGCACATCGTGCGCACGGCCGGCCATGCGCTGTCTGAACCGGGGATCAGCGCCGAGCTTGTCCGGGTCATGCAGGCGGTTGGTCGGAACCGGGGGACTTACGGGCTTTAGGGTTTGACACCCGACAATGGGCCCCGGTGTGCACCAAGGTCCGCAATGCGCTCCAAACCGCGATCGGGCTTCTTCTGTCAGGCGGCGACCATTACGGCGCGCTGCAGCGCCGTTCGGCCATGCAGTCGGTGATCTGCTCAAGGTCGTCCCGCGTCGGGGCGCTCATCAGCGTAGTCGGGCAGGGTTCGACCTCCAGATAATAGTCGCGGTTGTCGTCGATCCGCAGGAAGGCCAGCACCTCTTGCCCGTCCTCGGGCGGGGTTCCGCACCAGATCGACATGCAGGCCACCGCCACCGTGACCTCCAGTTCCGCCGGGGTGTGAAAGCCGACGCGGCTGGCGATATCGCCGTAAAAGAGTGCGTCAAAGAAATAGGGCACCGGGGTGTCTCCCTCGGTCTCGACCGGCAGCGGTCGGTCCGGGCCGTCGCGCAGGAAGGCCCCCCGCACGATGACATGGCGATGCTCCGACGCGGCGGCGTGTCGATACATCGCCGCCGCGTCAGGCGGCGCGCAGCGCAGCGCGTGGACCGGACTGGCCGCCAACGTGAAGCAAAGCAAGATTGCGACCGCTCTCGGCATCCATTCCCTCGCTTCGTGGCCGGGCGGTCAGATCAGCCCGAACTCTTCCATCACCTTCTGATAGATCGGGCGTTTGAACTCGACGATCACCGTCAACAGATCCTGTGCCGCCATCCAGCGCCAATCCGAAAACTCTACGTCCTTATGGGCAAGGTCGATCACCTCGTCCGACGCGTCCATCCGCATCAGCACCCATTTCTGTTCCTGGCCACGAAACTTGCCGCCCCACCGCGTCGCGGCGATTTCCGGCGGGAAGTCGTAGGGCAGCCAGTTGGCGGTTTCGCCCAGAACGGTGACATGTTCCGCCTTGATACCGGTTTCCTCGCACAATTCGCGCAAGGCGGCATCGCGCTGCGTCTCGCCGGCCTCAACGCCCCCCTGCGGCATTTGCCAGGCGGGGCTGTCCATGTCGGCGCGCTGGCCGGCGAAGATCCGCCCCTCGCCGTTCACCAGAACGACGCCGACGCAGGGCCGGTAGGGGCGGTCATCGGGGTCCACCCCGGCACCCATCAGCGCGGTCTGAGGGCGCGCAGCCCGTGCAGGATGTCGATGGCATAGGCCAGTTGGTAATCTTGCGCGCGCAACTCCGCCATTGCCTGCGCCTGTTCGCGTTCCTCTTGCAGCAAGCGCAACTGGTCCTCCGTCAGGGTGGAATTCGACAGCGCGCCGCGCAGGGATGCCTCGGTGCGGGCAGGGCCGAGGGGCTCCTCGACCTCGCCGATGTCGCGCTGTTCGACAAGAATGTCGGGCGCCACGCCAAGCGCCTGGATCGAGCGGCCCGACGGCGTGTAATAAAGCGAGGTGGTCAACCGCATGGCCCCGTCACCCTGCACCGGCATCACCGATTGCACCGATCCCTTGCCGAAGCTGTTGGTGCCGACGACGACCGCTCGGTGGTGATCCTGAAGCGCGCCGGCGACAATTTCCGACGCCGACGCCGAACCGCCATTGATCAGCACCACCAGCGGCAATCCCTCGATAAGGTCGCCCGGCGTGGCGTTGTAGCGTTCGCCGTCGCCTTCGTTGCGGCCACGGGTGGACACGATTTCCCCCTGTTCGAGGAACGCGTCGGAGACCCGGATTGCCTACGTCAGCAGCCCGCCGGGATTGTTGCGCAGGTCCAGCACCAAGCCTTCGAGGTTCTCGATCCCGCCAACCTCATCAATCATCTCCTCGATGCCGTCGCGCAGGTTGGGATAGGTCTGTTCCGAAAAGCTGGCTATGCGCAGGATCGCGGTGTTGCCTTCCAGCCGGTTGCGCACGGCAGTCAGCTCGATCCGGTCACGCACGATGGCGATGTCGAAGGGCTCGTCCTCGCCCTCGCGCACCACGGTGATCACGATTTCCGATCCGATTTCGCCGCGCATCAGGTCAACCGCCTGTTCCAGCGTCAGGCCAAGCAATGACTGGCCATCGACATGGGTGATGAAATCGCCCGCCTCGACGCCTGCCTCCATCGCCGGTGTGTCATCCATCGGGGTGATGACCTTGACGAAACCCTCTTCCTGCGTAACCTCGATGCCGAGACCGCCGAATTCGCCACGGGTCTGGGTCTGCATCGCCTCGAAATCGCGCGGCGGCAGGTAGGAACTGTGCGGGTCGAGCGAGGTCAGCATGCCGTTGATCGCGGCCTCGATCAGCCGGGCCTCGTCGACGTCCTCGACATAGTAGGTCCGGATGCGTTCGAAAACGTCGCCGAAGAGGTCAAGCTGTTCGTAGACCGACGTATTGCGCGCGTTCTCCTGTGCGATCAGCGGCCCGGCAACCTGCGTAGTCAGCAGAATCCCCGCTGCGGTGCCGCCGAGCGCCGCCATGATGAATCTCTTCATTCGTTCAAATCCTCACTGATCTTGTGGCATGAACCAGTCGGTCGGGTCCACGGGCTCTCCAGCCTGTCTCAATTCCATATAAAGCGTTTGCGACAGATCTTCACTAGCCGCTTGTGGGTCTGCGACGATCAATTCTTCGCGGCTGGGGGTCTGACCGGGCATCAGCCCAACCGGATCGCCCGCGGATACGAGGTCACCGGCGCGCACGAACATCTCTCCCATGCCGGCGAAAATCAGCAGATGGTCGCCCTGCGGTTCCAACAATGCGACATTGCCGTAGTCCAGGAGCGGCCCGGCATAGCGCACCGTCGCGTGCCACGGCGCGGTGACGAGCGCCCGCGGCTCGGCGATCAGGACCAGCCCCGGCCGGGTGATCCCTGCGGCATCGGCCTGACCATAGCCGTGTAACACACGGCCCCGAACCGGCAGCGGCAAGGCACCGCGCTGATCGGCGAAATCCGGCAGGCTGTTCATGCCGTCGCCCTGCACGTCGAGCGCCCGGATCGCGGTCGCGAAGCCGTCCAGCGACTCGGCGCTTTGGGTAAGGCGCATCAGCGCCTCGGTATCGGCGGCGACGCGGGGGGGCAGCGTTCGGCGGTCCGCCATCGCCTGGCTCAGCGCGACGCGCGCCTCCTGCACGCCGGTCAGCCCGTCGGAAAGCTGCCCCATTGCGCTGTCCTGAAGCGCGCGCAGCAGCGCCAGTTCTTCCAGCTGGCGACGCAATTCGCGCGCCTCGGCGGCAACGGCGGGGGTCACGTCGGACACGATCATGCCGGCGCGCGCGGTGCCAACCGGGCCTGTCGGGTGGATCAGCAACAGCGGCGCGGGCACGGATTGCATGGATTGCAGCACACCCGTCAAACGGCCGAGCCGGCCCTGCTGCGCCTCGAACACGGCGGTGATGGATCGTTCGCGGATCGCCGCGCGCCGGATCCCTTCGCGCAGCGCGGCAAGCCCTTCCTCATAGGCGCGGATGGTTTCGGTCAGGGCATCGACCCTGTCCTGCGCGTCGGTGGCCTCGGCCATCGACAGTGTAGCGCGCTCCAGCATCTGGGCGGCGCGCTGCGCCGTGAGCGCCGGGTTCTCCGTCTGGGCCGGGGCCATGGCGGCGGCAAGGGTGCCAAGAAGGGCCAGAACCAGCGCCAGCCGCCTCATGCAAAGAGGCACTTTCCGGTCATCGCTTCGGGCTGCTCCAGCCCCATCAGCCGCAGAACCGTGGGCGCCAGATCGGCCAACCGCCCGTCCTGCATCGCCACGCCGTCGGGCCCGCCGAACAGGATCACCGGCACCGGGTTCAGCGTGTGCGCGGTGTGCGCCCCGCCCGTTTCGGGGTCGATCATCATGTCGCAATTGCCGTGGTCGGCGGTCACGATCATCGCGCCGCCCACCTTTTCCAAAGCCGCCATCGCGGCGCCAAGCCCGTTGTCCACCGCTTCGCAGGCGGCGACGGCGGCGGGGATCACGCCGGTATGGCCCACCATGTCCGGGTTGGCGAAGTTGACCACGATGAGGTCATATTGCTTTTCGATCGCGCCGACGAGGTGCGTCGTCACTTCACCCGCCGACATTTCCGGCTGCAAATCGTAGGTCGCCACCTTGGGCGATTGCGGCATGTAGCGATCCTCGCCTGTCACCGGTTCCTCCTTGCCGCCGTTGAGGAAGAAGGTGACATGCGGGTATTTCTCGGTTTCGGCGATGTGGAACTGGGTTCGGCCATGGTCGGCGACCCAGTCTGCCAGCGTGTTGGCGATGTCCTGCTTGGGAAAGATCGCGCTGAGGAAGTCGTTGTGATGGGTGGAATATTCCACCATCCCGCAGGCGGCGGTCCAGTCGGGGCGCGGCGATGGATCGAACTCCGCGAAGCCGGGATCGACGAGGGCCGCGAGGATTTCGCGCGCTCGGTCGGCGCGGAAATTGAGGAACAACAGCCCGTCGCCATCCCGTGGCGGGCGGTAACCGTCGATGCGGGTGGCCGCGATGAACTCGTCGTTCTCGCCCCGGTCGTAGGCCGCGCGGATGGCGGCCTCGGCGCTTGCCGCGCCGTGACCTTTGCCTTCGATAACAAGGTCGTAGGCCTGTTGCACGCGGTCCCACCTGTTGTCGCGGTCCATCGCGAAGTAGCGCCCGATCAGCGTGCCGATGCGGGCCCCGTCCGGCAGGGCCGCTTCGAAGGCGGGCACCGTTTCGACAGCGGAGCGGGGGGCGACATCGCGCCCGTCGGTGACGGCGTGGATCTGGACGGGGATGCCCGCCCCGGCGAGCACCTTGGCGGCGGTCAGGATATGGCGTTCGTGGCTGTGCACGCCGCCGGGGCTGGTCAGCCCTGACAGATGCGCGGTGCCGCCGCTTTTCTTCATCTTTTCAATGAAATCCAGCAAGGCGGGGCGGGTGGCGAAACTGCCGTCCTCGATCGAAAGGTCGATCTGGCCGAGGTCCATCGCCACCACCCGGCCGGCGCCGATATTGGTGTGTCCAACCTCGGAATTACCCATCTGCCCGGTCGGCAGGCCGACATCGCGGCCATGGGTGACAAGGGTGGCATGGGGGCAGGTTGCCATGAGCCTGTCGAAATTCGGGGTATCGGCGAGGGACGGCGCGTTGCCGGGGCCGTCCGGGGCCAGGCCCCAGCCGTCGAGGATGCAAAGCACTACGGGTTTGGGCACGGTCATGACAGGCATCCTTTCGAAACGACTATCCGCATTTTAGGGGTCGGGTCGGGCAAGAGCAACCGGCAGTCCGGCTTTGCCGTGGTCGTGAGCGCGCAAATCCACTCTACCGCCTGGCGTGCCCCTCTTGTGTGCCTCGCCGCGCCATGAGGGCGCTGTGCAGCATCTCCGAGGCGACGATGATACCGGGCAGGAGCGGTTCACGATTGTTGAAGCGAAGGGCGGCCCCGTCGCGGTCGGTGACATGGGCGCCCGCCTCGGACGCGATCAGGCTACCGGCGGCGATGTCCCATTCCCAACAGCCATGAAAGCCCACCATCCCGTCGAAGCGCCCCTGCGCCACCAGCGCCAGCCGGTAGGCGAGCGAGGGCCGGAAGCTGCGCCGCACCGGGGGCACGCCGCCGGGCCAATGCGCCACGTCAAGCGCATGGCGGGTCGCCAGGAGCGTTGCCGCCGCTTCCGTCGCGGTCGTCGAGGCGGCTATCGGCACCCCGTTCAGTGTCGCGCCCCGCCCGCGTTCGGCGATGTAAAGCCGGTCGAGCATCGGCAGGAAGACAACCCCGGCCTGCACCTGCCCATCGGCTGCCACCGCCAGCGAATGGGCGAAGTTCCGCTCCCCTGCGATGAAGGACCGCGTGCCGTCGATGGGATCGACGATGAAGGTGGAACCGCGGCCAAGGCGCGTGGTGCCGTCCTCGGTTTCCTCCGACAGCCAGCCGTAATCGGGGCGCGCCGCGGTCAGCGTGTCGCGCAGCATCCGGTCGATTTCGATGTCGGCCTCCGTCACCGGGCCGTGGCCGCCGGGCTTGTCCCACTTGCGCGGGCTGCGGTCCCAGTAGTGCGCGGCGATCTTGCCGGCCTTTCGCGCCGCGTCGATCAGCAGTGACAGGTCACGACCCGGCAAGCGTCAGCCCCTCTACCAGAAGCGAGGGCACCACGCGCGACAGGTGCGGGCGGGCGTCGTTGGCGGGCACGAGGCTGGCCAGCATGTCGCGCAGGTTGCCGGCGATGGTGCATTCGTTGACCGGGTAGGCGATGGCGCCGTTTTCCACCCAGAAACCCGACGCGCCGCGCGAATAGTCGCCCGTGTTGGGGTTGACCGACGACCCGATCAGCCCGGTGACCAACAGGCCGGTGCCCATCCCGGCGATCAGGTCCGCGCGGCTGGCCTCGCCTTGGGTCAAAGCGACGTTGGAGACCGAGGGCGAGGGCGGCGCGGACAGGCTGCGGCTGGCATTGGCGGTCGACTCGAGGCCAAGCTTGCGCCCGGTGGCAAGGTCGAGCACCCAGCCTTGCAGCACGCCGTCCGCGACGATGGCGCGCTCGGCGGTGGGCAGGCCCTCGGCGTCGAAGGGGCGCGAGCCGGCGGCGCGCGGGCGCAGCGGCTGTTCGGTCAGCGACAGGCCGGTGGGCAGAACCTGCTGCCCCATCGCGCCGCGCAGCCACGAAGCGCCACGGGCGATGGCACCGCCGTTTACCGCTTGCAAAAGGTGGCCGACGAGGCTGGCCGCGATGCGTTCGTCGAACAGCACCGGGTAGGCGCCGGTCCTGGGTTGCCGCGCGCCCTTGCGGGCGACGGTGCGCTCGGCGGCGCGGCGGCCGATCTCCTCGGGCGGCAACAGGTCGGCGCGGTGCAGGCGCATATCGCCGTAATAGTCGCGCTCCATCCCCGTCCCCTCGCCGGTGATGGCGACGCAAGAGAGGCCGTGGTCGGTGCGCGCGTAGCCCCCGGAAAAGCCGTTGGTCGCGGCAAGGTGACGGGTCTGGCGGCCATAACCCGCGCTGGCGGACTGGACCAGGCTGATGCCCTCGACGGCGCGCGCCGCTGCCTCGGCCCGCAGGGCGGCGTCCTGCAAGGCGGCGGGGTCGGGTTCCGGGCCTGCGTCCACCATGTCGAGCGCGGCGATATCCCAACCGGTGGCCAGCTGCGACGGATCGGCAAGGCCGGTGGTGGGATCCTCGGGCGCGACGCGGGCCATGGCGACGGCGCGGTCGGCCATCTCGCGCATCGTCTCGGGCCGTGTGTCGGAGGCGGAGACGCAGGCCTGCCGCTGCCCGACCATGACGCGCAGGCCGATCTCGGCCTCGTCCGCGCGTTCGGCCTGTTCCAGCGCCCCGTTGAGCACCCCGATCGACAGCGACGTGCCGGCAACCGCGATGGCATCGGCGGCGTCGGCCCCGGCGGCGCGGGCGGCATCCAGCAACGCATGGGCGAGGGTTTCCGGGCTGTCAGTCATGGGCTGTCCTTGTTGGCGTCATAGGGGGTGAGAGGTAGCGCCCCGCCACCCTGCGCGCAAGCGCGCGCGGCCATGAAAAACCCCGGACCGCGCGCGGCGGTCCGGGGTGATCGCGCGGGCGCGCGGCTTATTGCAGCGGCACGCCGTTGGCGGTGATGCTGCCACCCGGGCCAAACTCGATGGACGAGGTGAAGCTGTCGGCGCTGGCACCGGGAATGGCGAACATGCCCAGCATGCCACGCGCCATGCCGGCCTGTTCGGGGGGCAGCAGGCCGCCATTGCTCAGCGACTGGATCAATCCGTTGGCGCCGGTCAGGCGCAGATCGACCGAGCCGACGGGCATCGGCATCATCTGTCCGGGGGCAAAGGTCACGTCGCCGGTGCCGGTCAGGTCGGCGCCGCCAAACGACACCTGCAATTCGTTCAACGTCATGCTGCGCAACTCACCCGGCGGGGCGGTCATGTCCTCCGGGTTCAGCAACATGATGTCGACGAAAAGCTGCACCATGCCGGTCAGGTCCACCACCACCGTTGCAGGGGTGCGCGGGACCGCCCGGCCAGGATCGACCATGGCCCAGAGGGACTCGTCTACCGACACGCCGCGATAGGCGATGGCGGCGGCGAACGGCGACGGCTGATCCTGCCGCGACAGCGGAATGTCGATGGTCATCCCGGTCGACTCTGCCGTGGCGGCGATGGGGAAGGGCAGATCGGCGGCCGCGACAGACATCGACACGCCGTTGGCCGCGAGTGCATAGCTGATCGCGTCATTGGAGAAACCGAAACCGATGGAGCCGCCCTCGTTGGAGGCGCTGACGTCGATCATATCGCGGCCGTCCTGAAACATGAAGGCGACGTTGGCGGAGGTGTAGGACATTTCGCCGTTGACGCTGGTGCCGGCGGGCAGGCTTTCCAGCGTCGTCGAGACCACGCCACGCGGAATCGTCCCTGCGGCGGTGGCGTCGAGGTTGGCAAGGTCGATGTCGAGGTGGGCTTCGCCGTTACCACCGCCGCCACCGCCCGAAGTGGGGGCCGGCGCCTCGGTCACTTGCTTGCCCGGCGCGGGTTGCTGGGGCACGGGCTGCGCCGGCGTCGCGCCGCTGCTGCCGGCTGGTTCGAACGCGTCAAGCGCCAGCGTGAAGGCGCCAAGCGACGCGGAGCTGGTAAAGCCGGTTAGCGCCGGATCGGTGAAATCGTAGGTCGCCGTGGTGTTGTAGCCGTCGAGCGTCAGGGTGTAATCCATGTCGGGGACTTCGGACGGGTCGATGCCGTCGAAGCTGATGTCGGTCAGCGCGATCTGGTCGAAGCCGCTGGTCAGGGTCAGGTTTTGCGCACTGCCCGACGCGGTGCCGCTGAACCCGGCGATGGCGAAACGCAGGGTGACCGCATCGGGGGCATCGCCGCCCTCGATCCCGGTGACCCGGTAGGTCAGCCCGTCGGCCACGGTGATTGCAACGCTGCCGTCGGGCTGGTTGGTCATCGTGACCTCGTCGATGATGCTGGTCAGCGTCACCGCCTCGATCGAGAACGAATTGGTGATGTTGGTCAGGGTCAGGCCGGTGCCGGTCGAAATCGCCTCGGCACTGATCGAATTGCCAAACTGGGTTGCCTGGTTCTGCCAGACCGACCAAAGCTCATCGGCGGTGATATCGGCCATCGCCGGGCTTGCCACAGAAAGCGCGAGCGTGGAAAGGGTGAGGGAAAGGCATTTCGTCTTTGACATATCATCCATCCAAATGTGAATTTGCGGCGCAATGTTCTGCCGCGCGGCGGCTTGCGTCAAGGCCTCGTCCACACGACCTTGGCCAGAGACACCCTTTTGACAGGAGAGAGCGATCCAATGGGCCAAATCAACGGAAAGGTTGCCATGATCACCGGCGCAAGTCGCGGCATCGGCGCCGCGACCGCGCGGCTTTTTGCGGAGGAGGGCGCGAAGGTCTGTCTTCTGGCACGGTCGCGCGATGAGATTGCGCAGCTTGCGGGCGAAATCGGCGAGTCCGCGCTTGCCATTCCCTGCGACGTCAGCCGCTTCTGGGAAGTGGAGGCCGCGGTTGCTGCCTGCATCGAGACCTTCGGCGGCCTCGACATCCTGATCAACAATGCCGGCGTGATCGAGCCCATTGCGATGCTGGCCGACTCCGACCCCGAGGGCTGGGGGCAGGCGATAGATATCAACCTCAAGGGGGTTTATCACGGGATCCGCGCGGCAATGCCGGCGATGGTGGCGCGCGGTGGCGGCACGATCATCACCATCAGTTCCGGCGCGGCGCATAATCCGCTGGAAGGCTGGAGCCATTACTGCGCCGCCAAGGCGGGCGCGGCGATGCTGACAGACTGCCTGCACCGCGAAGGCGCCGGGCAGGGCATCCGTGCCATGGGCCTGTCGCCGGGTACCGTCGCCACGCAGATGCAGCGCGAGATCAAGGCCAGCGGCGTCAACGCGGTCAGCCAGATGGACTGGTCCGACCACATCCCGGCGGAGTGGCCCGCGAAATGCCTGCTATGGATGTGCGGGCCCGAGGCGGATGATTACCTCGGCGCGGAAATTTCGCTGCGCGATGAGGCCATTCGCGCCCGGATCGGGCTGGACGGGTGATAGAGCTGGCAAAGGAGGGCGGTCTGTGGACCGTCACGCTGAACCGGCCCGACAAGGCCAATTCGCTGACGCCGGCGATGCTGGAGGAACTGGCGGAGATCGCCGAGGCCGGGGCCGCGGCGGAAAGCCTGCGCGCCCTGATCCTGACCGGCGCCGGGACCCGCGTGTTTTCCGCCGGCGCGGATCTTGACGCGGCCAGGGCGGGGCTGGCGACTTCGCCGTTGTGGGAGCGTCTGTCGGGCGCGATTGCCGCGCTGCCTTGCCTGACCATCGCGGCGCTCAACGGGACGCTGGCGGGCGGCGCCTTCGGCATGGCGCTCGCCTGCGATCTGCGCCTTGCTGTGCCGGACGCGCGGTTCTTCTACCCGGTGGCGCAGCTTGGCTATCTGCCGCAACCCTCCGATCCCGGCCGGCTGGCGGCGCTGGTCGGGCCGTCGCGCGCCAGGATGATCCTGCTGGCCAGCCAGAAGATCGCCGCCGATGAGGCGCTGGCATGGGGCCTTGTCGATCGCGTCGCCCCGCCCGAGGCGCTGATGGCAGAGGCGCACGGGCTGGCCGCCGCCGCGCTGTCGGGTGATCCGCAAGTGCTGCGCGGGATCAAGGCGATGTGCAGCGGCGCATGATGCCTCTGCGCCCGCGCAGGTGGTGAGATGGTCTTGGTTTGCTATCTTTTCGGGAACCGCAAACAGGAGGGTTCCCCGATGGGATTGCTGGTAGACGGCGAATGGCACGACAAATGGTATGACACCAAATCCACTGGCGGCGCGTTCAAGCGTAGCGCGGCGCAGTTCCGCAACTGGGTCACACCCGATGGCAGCCCCGGCGCCTCGGGCGAGGGCGGCTTCAAGGCCGAAAGCGGGCGCTATCACCTCTATGTCAGCCATGCCTGCCCCTGGGCCAACCGCACGCTGATCTTTCGTCAACTCAAGGGCCTGACCGGGCATATCGACGTGTCGGTGGTGCATCCCGACATGCTGGATGACGGCTGGACCTTCGTGACGGATTTCCCCGGCGCCACTGGCGACAGGCTGTTCGGGTCGCGCTTCCTTCGCGATGTCTACCTGCGCGCCAAGCCCGACATGACCGGCCGTGTCACCGTGCCAGTGCTGTGGGACAAGAAACGCGACACCATCGTGTCGAACGAAAGCGCCGAGATCATCCGCATGTTCAACAGCGCCTTCGACGGCATCACCGGCGACAGTCAGGACTTCTACCCCGAACCGCTTCGCGAAGAGATCGACCGCCTGAACGCCCGCATCTACAACGACATCAACAACGGCGTCTACAAGTCGGGCTTCGCCACCACGCAGGAGGCTTATGACACCGCCGTTCACGCGCTCTTTGACGCGCTCGACCGGGTCGAGGATATCCTGTCGCGCAATCGCTACCTGACAGGCGCGCGCGTGACCGAAGCCGACTGGCGCCTGCTGCCGACGATCCTGCGCTTCGATGCGGTCTACCACCTGCATTTCAAGTGCAACCGGCGGCGGATCATCGACTATCCCAACCTGTGGGGTTGGGCGAAGGAGCTTTACCAATGGCCGGGTATCCGCGACGTGGTGCATTTCGACCATTTCGTGCGTCATTATCACTACAGTCACGAGACGATCAATCCGCACCGTATCATCCCCATCAACCCGGTGATCGACTGGGATGCCCCGCATGACCGGGAGGCATTGCAGGCGGCCTGAAAATCGGGTTCAACCGGTGCCGCATGGCATGGGGCGGCGAGGATGACGAGGGTGGCAAAACGCGATCACGGCGGCGGCCTCGACGGGGCCGTGGCGCGGTACGGCGGTGCGCGGGGGGATTGGCTGGATCTGTCCACCGGCGTCAACCCGGTGCCCTACCCGCTTCCGGCGCTTGACGGGGAGGTCTGGGCGACGCTTCCCGATGAGGGCGCCCTTGCCGCGTTGACGGAGGCGGCGCGCATGGTCTGGCAGGCGCCCGAAGAGGCCGCCGTGCTGGCCGCTCCGGGGGCCTCGGCGCTGATCGCCCGGCTGCCCGCGCTGGCGCCCCCCGGCATGGTGGAGATCCCCGGCCCGACCTACAACGAGCACAGGGCCGCCTTCCGCGCCGCCGGTTGGCAGGCGGGGGCGGGCGGCGCGCTCGTCGTCGTGCATCCCAACAATCCTGACGGGCGGATGTGGTCGGCGGCGGATCTGTCGGGCGACCGGCCGCTGACGGTGATCGACGAGAGCTTTTGCGACGTGGCGCCTGCGGAAAGCCTGGTGCACCTGTCGACGCGGCCCGGCGTGGTGGTGCTGAAAAGTTTCGGCAAGTTCTGGGGGCTCGCGGGGCTGCGGCTGGGCTTTGCCATCGCGCGGCCCGAGACCATTGGGCGGCTGTCCGAGATGATCGGGCCTTGGGCGGTTTCCGGCCCCGCGCTGGCGATCGGCACGGCCGCGCTGCGCGATGCAGGCTGGGCCGAGGCGACGCGGGCGCGTCTGGCGCGCGATGCCGACCGCCTGGACGGGTTGTTGACCGGGGCGGAGGTCGTGGGTGGCACGACGCTGTTCCGGCTTTACGAGGTGGATGACGCGGCGGCGTGGCAGGACCGTTTGGCGCGCGCCCGTGTCTGGTCGCGGGTCTTTCCCTATTCGACCCGCTGGCTGCGCCTCGGCCTGCCGGGGGCTGAATGTGACTGGACCCGGCTGGAGGCGGCGCTGGCATGACCGCATGGCTGCTTTTCGGGGCGTTGACCCTCGACGCCCTGGTCGGAGAGCCGCGCTGGCTTTGGTCACGAGTGCCGCATCCGGCGGTTCTGATGGGGCGCCTCATCGCCTGGTGCGACGGGCGGTTCAATACCGGGCCGCGCCGCGACAACGGGGTGCTGGTGGTCATGGGCCTTGTCGCGGCAAGCGCCCTCATTGGCGTGATCATCGAGGCGCTGCCGTTGGGCTGGCTGTGGTCGATGCTGGGGGCGGCGGTGCTGTTGGCGCAGAAAAGCCTTGTGCAGCATGTGCAGGCGGTCGCCGACGCGCTGCGCTATGGCCCGGGCGAGGGGCGGCGCGTGGTGGCGATGATCGTGGGGCGCGATACGCGCGACATGGGCGAGGCGGATGTCGCCCGCGCCGCCATTGAAAGTGCTGCCGAGAATTTCAGCGATGGCGTCATAGCCCCTGCCTTCTGGTATCTGGTCGGCGGGCTGCCCGGCATCGTGATTTACAAGGCGATCAACACCGCCGACTCGATGATCGGCTACCGCACGCCGCGGCACGCCGATTTCGGCTGGGCAGCGGCGCGGCTCGACGATGTGCTGAACGTGGTGCCGGCGCGCATCACCGCCGGGCTGATCGCGCTCGTCGGCTGGTCGGCCCGCGCGCTGGAGGTGATCCGCTGCGACGCACGGCTGCACCGGTCGCCCAATGCCGGCTGGCCTGAGGCGGCGATGGCGGGGGTGCTGGACGTCGCCCTGTCCGGGCCGCGCAGCTACCATGGCGAGACGCGGGACGACCCTTGGGTGAACCGCAGTGGCGACCACGCGATCGGCGGTGCGCATGTCGAGCGCGCCATCGCGGTGCTGTGGCGCGCCTGGGCCGTGGTCCTTGGTGGCACGCTGCTGCTTGCCCTGTTCTGATTGCGTGCTAGGCTGCCGCT
>PFEX01000095.1 GCA_002783145.1 Rhodobacteraceae bacterium CG17_big_fil_post_rev_8_21_14_2_50_65_11
GGACAGAAGGCGCTATGTGACAAATCTTCGTGTGCCGGACGGGTCAGGCGCGCCGCCGTCCGCCGCGTCGCCCGCCGCGGCCACCGCCGGCATCCATCGCGGCCTTGGCGGCCTCGGAGAAGGGGGTGCCGGCCTGTGTTGCTTCAAGAACCTTGGCGAAGTTGATCCACTTGCCGCCGTTGGGGTCGTGGGCCATCAGGAAGTTGGCGGCGTTGATCGCTTCCATCTCCACCGGGCGGACCGGGTTCATGATGGCGCTGGTCATCCCGGCGCCGATCGCCATCGGCAGGAAGGCGGCGTTGATGCCGTGCCGGTTGGGCAGGCCGAAGCTGATGTTCGACGCGCCGCAGGTGGTGTTCACACCCAGCTCCTCGCGCAGACGGCGCACCAGCGTAAAGACCTGCCGCCCGGCGGTGGCCATGGCGCCGACCGGCATCACCAGCGGGTCGACCACAATGTCATGGGCCGGAATGCCGAAATCGGCGGCGCGCTCGACGATCTTTTTCGCCACCGCGAAACGCACGTCCGGGTCCTCGGAAATGCCGGTGTCGTCGTTCGAGATCGCCACCACCGGCACGTTGTATTTCTTGACCAGCGGCAGCACCAGTTCCATCCGGTCCTCCTCGCCGGTGACCGAATTGAGCAGCGGTCGCCCCTCGGCGGCGGCAAGCCCGGCCTCCAGCGCGGCGGGCACCGAGCTGTCGATGCAGAGCGGAATATCGACCAGGCCCTGAACCAGTTCGATCATCCTGACCATCAGCGGCGGTTCGGTCTCGTTCGGGTTGGGGTTGGAATTGTAGACCACGCCCGCGTTGATATCGAGCACCATCGCGCCACAGGCCACCTGTTCCAGCGCGTCCTTCTCGACGGTGGAAAAATCGCCCGCTTCCAGTTCGGCGGCCAGTTTCTTGCGGCCGGTGGGGTTGATGCGCTCGCCGATGACGCAGAAGGGCTCGTCAAAACCGATGGTGACGGTCTTGGATTTGGATTCGAGGACGGTGCGGGTCATGGGCGCTTTCTCAGTTCTGTTTTGCGGGGCGGCCCGAGGCGCCGCCATGGTCGATCGCCCATTGGGCGTTGGTCGTGATGCCACCGAGTGGGAAGAAATGGACGGACTCGATGCTGAAATCCGGGTGGGCGGCCTTGTGCGCGGCCAGTTCGTTCAGGATTTCGTCGGGCTCGAAGGGCATAAGCAGCTTGGTCACATCCTTTGCGCGTTTCTGCAAGACCTTGAGCGAGGGGCCGACGCCGCAGGCGATGGCGAACTTGATCAGCGTTTGCAGCTTTGCGGGCCCGGCGATGCCGATATGAATGGGCAGGTCGATGCCCTCGGCCTTGAGCCGGTCGGCCCAGGCGATGATCGGTTTCGCCTCGAAGGCGAACTGGGTGGCAAGCGCCATCTGCGCGTCAGACCGCTCTGCGAAGGATTGCTTCCAGCGCAGCGCCTCCATCACCGCCCGGTCGCCGCCATTCGGGTCGATGTCGCGGTTGCCCTCGGGGTGGCCGGCGACGTGCAGGCGGGTAAAGCCCGCCTTGTCAAAGAGCCCGGTTTCCATCAGCTGCATGGAGCTGTCGAAGGCGCCATGCGGCTGCGTCACACCGCCGGCCAGCAGCAGCGCCTGTTTCACACCAGCCTCGCCCTGGTACATGGCGATCCAGTTTTCCAGCGTCGCGGCATCCTTGATGATGCGGGCCGGGAAATGCGGCATCGGGTCGTAGCCCTCGGCACGCAGGCGCCGGGCGGTGGCCACCATGTCGGCGATCGGCGTGCCCTCGATATGGGCGATGTAGATGCGGGTGCCGGCGGGCAGCAGGGCGCGGAAATCCTCCACCTTCGCGGCGGTGCGCGGCATCACCTCGATGGAATAGCCCGCAAGGAAAGTCTCCAGCGCGGCGGGGTCGCGCGTGGCGGCCGCAGGTGCAGCGGCGGCGGAGCGGAATTTGAGCAGGGCCATCAAGGTCTCCCGAAACGTGGGTGGCGGGGGTTTTGTCATTCGGTGGGGGCGTAGCCGTCATTGGCGATAAGCTGTTTGAGCCTGTCCGCGTCGTATGCGGCATCTATCGACGCAGCTTGGGCATTTGCGACCTCCTGCGCGTCACCTTCGACCTCGACCGGCGCGGCCTTGCGAAAGCCGGACATGTAGGCGTCGCCATCGCGCGCCCCGACCTTCATCGCGGCGCGGTCGATGGCCTGTTCGAAGCGTTCCGGCAGCGGTGCCTTGGCCCCCTTGCGCCCCTTGCCCACGATGACCTGCGCGGGCATGTCGCGCCAATAGACGATGGTGACGGCTGGCATCTTGCATTCTCCCTTGCCGGTTCCGATCCGGCGGCATTACGTTCGAGTTGCCGGGCACTCTAGCCCCGCCTGCCGCGTGCGCCCGTCTCAATTTCGACGTCGCGGCGCGTCCCTGCGACCTGCGGGGACGATAGCAAGGCCGCGCCGGGAAAGGCCAGTGCGGCGCGGGTCAGAAATTCTCACGAAGATGTTGAGGCGCGTGCGCGGTCGGCTGGGCCATTGTATCGCCCCGACCGAGCGGTTAGCTTTCAGGCATATCGGTTAGATCGGAGAGGACCATGGGCCGCCGCCGCCCCCGCCGGGGCAAGAAAAGACAGGGACAGATCGCAGCGGATGCGCGGACCACGCCGCCCACGCCGCCCATGCTGCGCGGTCCGGTCGTTTCTGCCGTGCCCGACCCTGCGCCGCCCGCCCCGCGCGGCGATGCGCGCCCCGACCCGGCCGATCTTTACGCTGCGCTGGACCTTGGAACCAATTCGTGCCGCATGCTGATCGCACAACCCAAGGGCAACCAGTTGCACGTGGTGGACAGTTTTTCGAAGTCCGTGCAACTTGGCTACGGGCTGGAAGCCTTCGGGCGGCTGTCGCGTCAGTCGATGGCGCGCACGGTTTCGGCGCTCAAGATCTGCAAGAGCAAGCTGCAACGCCATGACGTCAAACGCATGCGGCTGGTGGCGACCGAGGCCTGCCGCCGCGCCACCAATGCGCCGGAATTCATCTCGGTCGTCGAGCGTGAAACCGGGTTGGAGCTGGAAATCATAAAGCCGGAGGAAGAGGCCCGCCTTGCCGTCGTGGCCTGCGCGCCGCTGGTCTCGACCCGGACCGATCAGCTTCTGGTGGTGGATATCGGCGGTGGTTCGACCGAGCTTGTCTGGATCGACCTCAGCCGTGTGCCCCGTCTGGATCGCCCGCGCGCGATCATGCGGCTGCATCAGGGCTTCGATACGGCCGATACGGTGTTCCCGAAGGCCAAGGTGGTGGACTGGATTTCCATCCCGCTGGGGGTGGCGACGCTGAAAGACATTTACCGCGACGTGACCGATGATGGCGCGAGATTTGCCCTGATGAGCTGGTATTTCGAGGAGCAGCTTGCGGAATTCTCTCCTTACGTCGATGCCGCCGACCAGGCGCGGGAGGGGTTTCAGATCATCGGCACCAGCGGCACGGTGACCACCGTCGCGGCCTCGCATCTGGGGCTGCGCCGCTATGATCGAAACAAGGTGGACGGGCTCAGGATGACCTCGGACCAGATCGACGCTGTGGTGCGCGATTACCTTGTGCTGGGTCCAAACGGCCGCCGGCGCGACCCGCGCATCGGCCGCGACCGGCAATCTCTGATCATGTCGGGCGCCGCGATCCTGCAAGCGCTGCTGCGTGCCTGGCCCACCGACCGGCTGAGCGTGGCAGACAGGGGCCTGCGCGAGGGGCTGCTTTACGCGCAGATGTCGTCCGACGGGGTCCTGGAGGACGGCCCGTTTTGACGCCTGGTCCGGGACCTGCACGACCGCAGGCCTCTTCGCTTGCGCTCATCGGCGGGTGTCGGCGGGGAGGGACCGTCGGACAGGGCGGACATGCCAGAGGGGGCGGACATGCCGGAGGGGGCGCTGTGCCCGGCGCCTGCGGCGGCGCCCCGCACCCCTCCTCGAGGTATTTTTGCCAAGATGAAACAGGCGGGGGCTTTCGCCGTCGCGGTGCGGGCGGTAAGCAGGGATGCAAGCAGGAAGGCTGCGGGTGATGGCAAAACAGACTAGCGGGCGCGGGCAGCGCGAACTGAGGGTGAAGGTCAAGACGGCGCGGGGGCGCAAGCTGTCCTCGACGCGATGGCTGGAACGGCAGTTGAACGACCCTTACGTGCAGCGCGCCAGGCGAGAGGGATATCGTGGGCGGGCGGCGTTCAAGATCCTGGAGCTTGATGAAAAGTACCGGTTCCTGGTGCCCGGTGCGCGGGTGGTCGATCTCGGCTGTGCGCCCGGTGGCTGGTGTCAGGTTGCGGTGAAACGGGTGAACGCGCTTGGCGAGAGACCGGGCAAGGCGATTGGCACCATTCTGGGCGTCGATTTGCAGGAGGTGGAGCCGATCGCGGGCGCCGAGATCCATCAGCTCGATTTCATGGAAGACGCGGCGGATGAGAAAGTGAAGGGCTGGCTCGGCGGCAAGGCCGATGTGGTGATGAGCGACATGGCGGCCTCCGCCTCCGGTCACAAGCAGACCGACCATTTGCGGATCATCGCGCTGTGCGAAGCGGCGGCCGCCTTTGCCTTCGACGTTCTGGAGGAGGGCGGAACCTTCATCGCCAAGGTGCTGGCGGGCGGCGCGGAGGGCGCGTTGCAGCAGACCCTGAAGAAGAGGTTCAAGTCCGTCGCCAATGTGAAGCCGGAGGCGAGCCGGTCGGATTCTTCGGAGAAGTTCGTGGTGGCGACCGGCTTTCGCGGCTGATTGCAGGCCGGATCGCCATTGGCGCGTTTTTCCAGCCCGAAGATGCACGGCGAAAGATGCGCGGCACGCGGACAGATCGGGTGACGCTGAGTATTTTGGGCTTTCCCTTCCGCCCCGCCCATGAGATAGCGACACGCCAACCGTCACTCCCTGCCCTAGGAGGCCCACATGGAGATTCGCGAGGCGCTCACCTTTGACGATGTCCTTCTGGTGCCCGGCGCATCCTCGGTTCTGCCGAGCGAGGCCGACACGCGCACCCTGGCCACGAAGTCCATTCGCATGAACATTCCGCTCCTGTCCTCGGCCATGGATACGGTGACGGAAAGCCGGATGGCGATCGCGATGGCGCAGGCAGGTGGCATCGGCGTGATCCACAAGAACCTGTCCGTCGACGAACAGGCCCGCGAGGTGCGCCGCGTCAAGCGGTTTGAAAGCGGTATCGTCTACAGCCCGGTCACGCTGCGGGTGGACCAGACTCTGGCCGATGCCCGGGCCTTGGTGGAGCGCTACAACTTCACCGGGTTCCCGGTCGTCGATGGCGAGGGCAGGGTGGTCGGGATCCTGACCAACCGCGACATGCGGTTCGCCTCGTCGGATGACACGCCGGTGCATGTGATGATGACCTCGGACAACCTCGCCATGCTGGCCGAACCCGCCGACCTGGAAGAGGCCAAGTCGCTGATGAAAGCGCGCCGGATCGAGAAACTGCTGGTCCATGACGGAAACGGCAAGCTGACCGGGCTTCTGACGCTGAAGGATACCGAACAGGCGGTGCTGAACCCGACCGCCTGCAAGGACGACCTCGGGCGGCTGCGGGTGGCGGCGGCGACATCGGTCGGCGATGCCGGGTTCACGCGGACCGAGGCGCTGCTGGACGCCGGCGCGGATATCGTCGTCGTGGATACCGCGCACGGGCACTCCACGGGGGTCATCGACGCGGTCAGACGGGCCAAGTCCCTGTCCCCCGATTTGCAGATCATAGCCGGCAATGTCGCCACCGCAGAGGCGGTTCGCGCGCTCGTCGATGCGGGTGCGGACGCGGTCAAGGTGGGGATCGGGCCGGGATCCATCTGCACCACGAGGATGGTGGCGGGTGTGGGCGTGCCGCAGCTGACCGCGATCATGGATTGCGCGGCGGCGGCCGCTGAAACCGGCACCCCGATCATTGCCGATGGCGGCATCAAGTTTTCCGGCGATTTCGCCAAGGCCATCGCGGCAGGCGCGCATTGCGCCATGGTCGGCAGCATGATGGCGGGAACCGATGAAGCCCCCGGCGAGGTGATTCTCTACCAGGGCCGCTCGTTCAAATCCTATCGCGGCATGGGCAGCCTTGGCGCCATGGCGCGCGGCTCCGCCGACCGCTATTTCCAGAAGGATGCGGCCAGCGACAAGCTGGTTCCGGAGGGTATCGAGGGGCAGGTGCCCTACAAGGGATCTGCGACGGCGGTGATGCATCAACTGGTGGGCGGCCTGCGCGCCGCCATGGGGTACACCGGTGCCGCCACGGTGGATGACATGCGCGGCGGTTGTCGCTTCGTGCGGATCACCGGCGCAGGCTTGCAGGAAAGCCATGTGCACGATGTGCAGATCACCCGAGAGAGCCCGAATTATCGTTATGGATGAATGCCTTGCAGAGACTTCTTGAGGTTTCTCCATGACTCCCGGCGCGCGTGTGGCCGCCGCGATCGGCGTGCTGGATGCGTGGTTGTCCGGGGAATCGATCGACCGGGCCCTGACCGGGTGGGCGCGCGGCGCCCGCTATGCCGGATCGAAGGATCGCGCGGCGGTGCGCGACCTTGTGTTCGACGCGGTGCGGCGCAAGGGCAATTGCGCGGCATTCGGTGGCGAGACGGGCCGTGGCCTGATGCTGGGGCATTTGCGTCTTCAGGGTCAGCCACCCGAGGCGCTGTTTACTGGCGAGGGCTACGCCCCCGCTCCGCTGAGCGCGACCGAGCAGACCCCGCCTGCGGTGGCGCATGACCCGTGGCGCGACGTGCCCGGCTGGCTGCGGCCGACCCTGCGGGCGGACCTCGACGTGGATGCCGACCCGATCGTCGAGGCCATGCAGCATCGGGCACCGCTTTACCTGCGGGTGAATGAGCGCAAGGCAAATGTCGAACTGGTTGAGGAAAGCCTCGTAAAAGATGGAATTAAAACAACTAAAACGGACCTCGCCGGGGCGCTCGCGGTTGTGGAAAACGCGCGTCGTCTGCGCCAGAGCACGGCCTACCTGACGGGGCTGGTCGAGATTCAGGATCTTTCCGTGCAGATCGCCTGCGCCGCGGTAGGCTGGCCGCCGTCGGGGCGGATCCTTGATTTCTGTGCCGGGGGCGGCGGCAAGACGCTGGCGATTGCGGATCGCAGCGCAGCCTCGCTTTTCGCGCATGACGCCGTGCCGGTGCGGATGACCGATCTGCCGGCGCGCGCGGCGCGGGCGGGGATATCCTGCACCCTTCTCGCCACGGACGATCTGCCGCGCCACGCGCCCTTCGACGCGGTGCTTTGCGACGTGCCCTGTTCCGGCTCCGGGACGTGGCGGCGCGACCCGGAGGCGAAATGGCGTCTGACCCCGGATCGCCTTGCGGAACTCGGGCAGTTGCAGCGCCAGATCGTGACCGACGCGGCGCGGTTGGTCGCGCCCGGCGGGCGGTTCGTCTACATGACCTGCTCGCTTCTGCGTGCAGAGAACGAGGCGGTGATCGAAGACACGCTGCTTGCGCGGGGCTGGACCCTGCTGCAAACGCGACGCTACACGCCGCTGGATGCCTCGGACGGGTTTTTCTTGACCGAAATGCAGCATTCCGGGCAAATTGCGACCGGCCCTTAATCTGCTATTAACAAATGAAGGTGATCCTCTCCGCACAAATCGAGGCGGAGGGTGCGGGTGTCGGAACAGTCGGTCGTTGCAGGTAAGGGCGGGTTTGCACGGGGCGGCGCGGTGACGGGGCTTCTGCTGCTACTCGCGTTTGCGTGCCTTCCGGTCGCGTTTCTCGCTGGAGATCTGCTTTGGCGCGCTGCCGGTGTGGTGGTGGCCGCCTCCATCACGGTGACGGCGTTGTTGCTGTCGCTGCGCCGTCTGCGGACCCGGCGCGCCAATCAAAGGGACATCCGTGCCGCGGCGCTGGCAGTTCGGGCAGATCCGGCGCTCGTTTTCTGCACGGACGACCAGGGGGCGATCCTTTTCCAGAACCATGCCGCGCGGGATCGCTTCGGCCCCCGCACCGGACAGCCGGTGTCGCGCGCCCTCGCCGGTCTGCTGCCGAACGCCACTGCGGTTGTGTTCCGTCAGGAAAGTGCGCTGTCGCAGGGGCGTGCCTCCAGCGAAACAATTGTGACGCGTCGCGGTTGCGTGCGAGTGACATCCTACCGGATCGGCAATGGCACGGTCTGGAGGATCGAGGATCAATCCGATGCGCCACCGCGTCCACAAGCGGCCTCCAGTCTGCCGATGATGGTTGTCAGTCGCACAGACACGATCCTGTCGATGAATGACGCGATGCGTGAGGCGCTCGGCGATCGCAAGCGGGCTTTGTCCGACGTGTTCGAGACGCTACCACTGCAATCGGGGCAGCGCCGGCGCCTGCGCGGGGCCGAAGGCTGGATCGAGGTTCTGGTGATCGAGTTGCAGGCGGGCGACGGACGACGGGAAATCTATGCGTTGCCGGTTGAGTTGCTGCCGATAGAGGACAGCGTCGCCGCCCGTGCCTTTGGCGCGCTGCCGGTGGCGCTTGTTCATATCGCCGGTGACGGAAGGATTCTTGCCGCTAATCCCCGCGCCCAGACGCTCCTTAACCTGTGCGGGGGCAAAGATCTGGACCTTGCCGGGGTGGTCGAGGGGCTGGGGCGTCCGATCAATGACTGGTTGACCGACATGTTGCACGAACGGATCCCCTCGCGTCCTGAAATGGTGCGCGCCCGGCTGCGGGATGACGAGTGTTTCGTACAAATCACGCTCGGCCGGATTTCAGGCGAGGGCGAGGCGACGCTGCTTGGTGTCCTGCATGATGCGACGGCGCTCAAAGCCATGGAGCAGCAATTCGTTCAGAGCCAGAAAATGCAGGCAATCGGGGAACTTGCGGGTGGAGTCGCGCATGATTTCAACAATCTTCTGACTGCGATCACCGGCCATTGCGATCTGCTCTTGCTGCGCCATGACGAAGGTGAAGCCGATTATGCCGACCTTATGCAGATCAACCAGAACGCGAACCGCGCGGCGAGTCTTGTCGGTCAGCTTCTGGCCTTTTCGCGCAAACAGACGATGCGACCGGAGGTTCTGGATCTGCGCGACTCGATTTCGGACCTTGCGCATCTGCTGAACCGACTGGTGGGGGAACGCATCGGGTTGGAGTTCGACCATGATCCGGGCCTCATGCCGATCCGCGTCGATCGACGACAGCTGGATCAGGTTATCATGAACCTTGTGGTGAACGCGCGCGATGCGATGGCAGACAGCGGCGGTATCGTGCGGGTCGAGACGCGGGTCGTTACTCTGCCAGAGCCTCTTTGCCGTGATCGCGCCGAGGTGCCCAAGGGCCAATACGTTACGATTCGGGTCAGCGATGAGGGGTGCGGTATCGCGCCGGACCACCTGTCGCGTATTTTCGAGCCCTTTTTCACCACCAAGCGGGCTGGTGAGGGCACCGGGCTTGGCCTTTCCATGGTCTATGGGATCGTCAAACAATCGGGTGGCTACGTTTTCGCCGACAGCAACGTCGGGGAGGGAACGGTGTTCACGCTCTATTTCCCGGTGCATCACCGATCCGTCAGCGATGTGGTCGCACCGGACACCGCGCGTACCGAGCGCCTTTCGGACATCTCGCGCGAAGCGGTTGTTCTGCTGGTGGAGGACGAGGCGTCTGTTCGGGCGTTCGCGTCGCGCGCGCTTCAGATGCGGGGCTTTACCGTTCTGGAGGCGGAAAACGCCGAGACAGCGCTCGATTTGTTGCAGGACGGCGATCTGGACGTGGATGTGTTCGTGACCGATGTGGTCATGCCAGGCAAAGACGGCCCGACTTGGGTGCGAGAAGCCTTGCGGGATCGCCCCGACGTCAAGGTCGTGTTTGTCTCCGGCTATGCCGAGGATGCGTTCGAGGCTTTGGGCGAGGATGTTCCCGAATCAGTCTTCCTGGCCAAGCCGTTCACCCTGTCCGACCTGACTGCGACGGTTCAGCGGCAACTGCATTGAAGGTCACCCGGACAGGCTGTTCCACAAGGTGAATTCAGCGGCGGCTTCCTCGTGCAGCCGGTCCCGCATCGCGGTTGACAGCGCTGTTTCACCAGCTGGCGACACGTTCGCGCGCGGCACGTCGAGGGGTGTATTTAGTCGGTCTTCAAGGAACGCGACAAGGTCAGCTATCCGGTCGTGGCGGTAAATCCTGTCAACAGCGACCTTGCCCCGGTCATCGGTAAGGAACTTCGCCTGCGATCCGATTTGCGCAAAATCGGGCTGATCCGCCCTGAGCCATGCATCGACGAACGTGTCAAAGCTGACACCCTGCGTGCTCGTGGCCTTGCCGGCGATTTGCAGACGCGACCGGTAGCGATACCAGCTTCCCAGCCACTCGACGGGTTCCCGCATCACAGCGACAAGCTCCATCGGGTTCCGTCCGCGCTGTTCGAAAAACTTCGCCAGACGATTGCGATAGCCCATGGCGGACAGGTGTTTCTGGCCCGGCGGATCGAGAATCGCGGCGCTTGCGTGGGGCAGTAGCGCGCCTTCGAGCGCAGTCGTCCCGGTCTTGGGAACCGCGAGCAGGACAAGTCTTTGCTTCCAGAAAACCAGCATGCAGCCGATACTCCTTGAGTGAACGCTTCTTTAACCCTTTTCGTAAAAAACTGACTTCCACAAGATTTCAGTTGAATTGTTCTTGTTTTGATCTCAGAGATGGGTTGAGAACAAGGCACGAACATGAGCATCATTGCCGCGACGCTCGCGGTATGGAATAAGGAGCCTGAAACATGGCAGTGGCAAACCTTCTCGACATGACCAACCGTAAATCCGAAAACAAGCAAAAGGCGCTCGATAGCGCCCTTGCTCAGATCGAACGCCAGTTCGGCAAGGGCTCCATCATGAAGCTCGGTGGCGACAGTTACATAAAGGACATAGAGTCGACGTCGACCGGGTCGCTTGGGCTTGATATTGCGCTTGGTATCGGCGGGCTCCCCAAGGGCCGGATCATCGAAATCTACGGCCCTGAAAGCTCCGGAAAGACAACGCTGACGCTGCATTGCGTTGCGGAAGAGCAAAAGAAGGGCGGCGTCTGTGCTTTCGTGGACGCCGAGCACGCGCTTGATCCGCAATAT
>PFEX01000175.1 GCA_002783145.1 Rhodobacteraceae bacterium CG17_big_fil_post_rev_8_21_14_2_50_65_11
CGCAGCGTCTCGACCATCTCGGCATTGGAGAACGGCTTGGTCAGGTACGCATTGGCCCCCAGCGCCAGCGCAAGATCGCGATCCCTCGACTGACCCTTCGCGGTCAGCATCAGCACCGGCAGGTCGGCGGTTTCGGGCCGCGCGCGCAGGTCGCGCAGGATGTCGAGGCCAGAGCGCCCCGGCAGCATCACGTCGAGCACCAGAACATCCGGACCGGTGCGCGCAATCTCTTCCAGCGCGGTGGCGCCATTGCCATGGCCAGACACGTCCCAGCCCTCGCGGGACAGGATGAAACTGATCGCTTCATATATGTTGACCTCGTCTTCGACGAGCAGGACCCGGCTTCCCAAACTGGCCCTCCCAAGCCCTCGTTTGCTGCCCGACCTAGCTTGCCGATGCCCCGGTCATTGTCAATTACTTCATCCCTCAGCCAAAGCGCCCCTCCTCGCGCCGCGCCGCGCAGTCCTCGCGCGGGCACAGCACACAGCCCGGCCCCACCGGCACCGGCGCGCCTTCGGCCTCGCCGCCGTCGGACACCGCCCGCAACAGCATCACCGCCTCCATGACCGGCGCGCCGCCAAACCCCGCCGGCCCGACCGGCTGGCTGACCGCCCACGCGACGAAGCGGAGGCCATCGGGCAGTTCCAGCAGCTGCCGGTCGGGCACCATCGGCCGCGCCAGCGCGCCGTAAAGCGGCCACAGCGGGCAGCCCGCCCCGTAGCGCGGGATCGAAAAGGCGCCGATCCGGCGCCGGAACAAAAGCGCACCCGAGGCATCGCAGATCGCCAGCCCGAACGCCGGCACCGCCTGCGCGCCGCCCTGCGGCAAGGCCGCCAGCCGCCGCAGCAACAGCGCCGCATCGCCGCCCGTCACCGCCAACAACGCCTGCGGGTCATAATCCACCGCCGCCGCCATCGGCAGGAAGCCCGCCAGCGGCAGCCGCGCCGCATCGTGCGCGTAGCGCTCGAGATCGCGCCGCGCCAGCCGCCGCGCCGCCGCCTCGCGCACCTCTGGCGCCGCCTCCAGCACCGCCTCGATCGCGTCCGCCCCGTCCGCCTCGATCGCCGGAAAGTGATGCCCTGCCGCCTCGAACAGCGCCTCCGCCCGTTCCTGCGCGGTGCTCAGCGTCTCGCTGCGCGCGCCCTGCCCCTCGAAATGCGCCAGCAGCGCCGTGGCACCGGCCGACAACCGCTCCGCCTCCTCGTGCAGGTTGCGGTGAAAACGGCCGCGCCAGTTGCGGTCGAGATCGGGCTCGCGCACCAGGATGTCGGAGGTCGAGCGGATCGCCGCAACGGTAGACAGCACCTCGTGCATCGCCTCGGCCAGCACCGGGTCATGACCAAGCCGGTCCTGCAAACCCTCCACGGCGGCCTCCAGCCCGGCAATCCGCTTCTGCTGCTCGGCGATCACCCCGGTCCAGCCCGGAAACCGCCCCGCCAGTTCGTCGATCCGGTCCAGTTCCGGCGGCGGGCCGAAGCCACACGCGATGTCGCGCGCGGCGGCCTGAACCATGTCCGACAGGGTCGCATCCATCCCCTGCGTCAGCCGCGCCGGTTCCACCTTCAACGCCCGCGCCAGGTCGAGCAAAGGCTTGCCGCCGATCCGCCGCTTGTTGTGCTCGATGAGGTTGAGATAACTGGCCGAGATTCCGACCGCCCCGGCCAGCGCGCTCTGCCGCAGCCCCAGCGCCAGGCGTCTCTCACGGATCCGAGTGCCGGTCAGCGACGGGCGCTGACCCTTCCCCTTCTGCCCTGCCATGATCCGACCTCCCGCCGAAGGGTTAACAGCAAAACCCCGAAAATCCAGTCACCTGACAGAACCCTTACAAGGCCGCAAACCATCCGAACAGCAAATCCCCATCTTCTTCTTGGCCCAAATACTCCCGCCGGAGGCTCCCGCCGCTTTCCACAAACGACCGGCCGGGCGCCGATATCGCGCCGCCACATGTCCCGCAAAAACAGCGGCACGGCCCCCGGAAGGGGGGCCGTGCCTCATTTTCGTCAAAGGTCGAAACGCCTCAGTTCGCCAACGCCGCCTCGGTCACCACATGGGTAAAGGCACCTTCCGGCACCTCGCTGATCACCGGGTCGGAGCCGCCGGCCAGCAGCGTGTCGACCGTCCGCTGATAAGCCGCCTCGTCCAGCGTGCCATCGGATCCGGCCGTCAGTTCCGCGACCTCGCCCATCATGCGGATCTGGTGGGTCTCGGTCTGCGCGCCGCTCTCGTCATAGTCCAGCACGATCAGCGCCGCCTCTTCCGGGTTCGCCTCGGCCCAGTCCCAGCCGCGCATCGAGGCGCGCACGAAGCGCGCCATCTGGTCCACGAATTCCGGGTCCTCAAGCCGCGCCTCGTCGACGTAAAGCCCGTCTTCCAGCGTCGCCACGCCGCCGTCCTCGTAGGCGAAGGTGACAAGCTCGTCGGGGCTGACGCCGGCGTCAATGACCTGCCAGTACTCGTTATAAGTCATGGTGGAGATGCAATCGGCCTGCCGCTGCAAGAGTGGGTCGACGTTGAAGCCCTGTTGCAGCACCTCGACGCCGTCGGCGCCGCCATCGGTGGAAATACCGAGCTGGCTCATCCAGCTCAGGAACGGGTATTCGTTGCCGAAGAACCACACGCCCAGCGTGCGACCGGGGAAATCCTCCGGGCCTTCGATACCCGCATCCGCCCAACAGGTCAGCATCATGCCCGACCGCGCGAAGGGCTGCGCGATGTTGACCAGCGGCAGGCCCCGCTCGCGCGCCGCCAACGCGGCCGGCATCCATTCCACGATCACGTCGGCGCCGCCACCGGCCAGCACCTGCGGCGGCGCGATGTCCGGCCCGCCGGGATTGATCGTCACGTCAAGCCCTTCTTCCTCGTAATAGCCGTTCGCCAGCGCCACGTAATAACCGCCGAACTGCGCCTGCGTGACCCATTTCAATTGCAGCGTGATCTCGTCCTGCGCCGCCGCAGCACCGCTTATCAGCCCGAAGGCCATCGCCGTTGTCATCAGTTTCTTCATCGTCTTGTCTCCCTGTTGAGGTTCGCTCTTATCTCCAGTCTTACCTGTTTGCCCTCTGCGAGGGGTGCCAGAATGTGAGCCGTTTCTCCGCCAGCGTCACCATCCCGTAAAATCCCGATCCGGCCACCGCAGCGACCGCGATCTCTGCCCAGACCATAGCCAGTTCCAGCGTGCCGAACGAGGTCTTGATGCGGAACCCCATGCCGACGATGGGCGAGCCGAAAAATTCGGCCACGATTGCCCCGATAAGCGCCAGTGTTGTCGAAACCTTGAGCCCGTTGAAAATGAACGGCAAGGCCGCTGGCAGGCGCAGCTTGAAAAAACTCTGCCAGTAGCTTGCCGCGTAGGTGCGCATCAGGTCGCGTTGCATCGCCTCGGTATCCTTCAGCCCCGCCACCGTGTTGACGAGGATCGGGAAGAACACCATCGCCACCACCACCGCCGCCTTCGACTGCCAGCCAAAGCCGAACCACATCACGAGGATCGGCGCGGTGCCGACGATGGGCAGGGCCGCGATGAAATTGCCGACCGGCAAAAGCCCGCGTTGCAGGAACCGCGACCGGTCCAGCGCGATCGCCGCCAGCACCGCCAGGGCGGCGCCCATCACGTAGCCGGTCAGCGCCCCTTTCACGACAGTCTGCACGAAATCGGCCCACAGCACCGGCACCGACTCGAGGATGGTCATCCAGATATCGGAGGGCGCCGGCAGGATGACCGACGAGACGTCGAACAGGCGCACCGACATCTGCCACAACACCAGCAGC
Organism: Rhodobacteraceae bacterium CG17_big_fil_post_rev_8_21_14_2_50_65_11; assembly: GCA_002783145.1. Lineage (GTDB taxonomy): Bacteria > Pseudomonadota > Alphaproteobacteria > Rhodobacterales > Rhodobacteraceae > Nioella. The sequence continues at coordinate 3,769 of PFEX01000175.1, forward strand.
GTGATCCCGAAGATCGTGGGCACGAGGAAGCGCTTGGCACTGCCGCCGGTGCCGCTCAGCACGATGTTCAGCCCCCACGCCGCCAGCCACAGTGCGAACACGAGGCCAAGCCGCCAATCCGAGACGCCGCCGATCGCCACCACCGCCGCCGCAAGGCCAAGGTTTCGTGCGCTCAGGTCCGGGTATTTGTGCGACATCGCCATCATTGCGCCATTCCCATCCGTGTCAGCATGCGCCGCTGCACCGCGCCGATCGCGCCCACCAGAAGTGCCGCGCAGATCGCCGCCACCAGAAGCGCCGCCCAGATCTGCACCGTCTGGCCGTAGTAACTGCCCGACAACAGCCGCGCACCAAGTCCGAAACGCGCGCCCGTCGGCAGCTCCGCCACGATGGTGCCGACCAGCGCCGCCGCCACCCCGATCTTGAGCGAGGCAAAGAGATAGGGCAGCGAACTGGGCAGGCGCAGCTTCCAAAGCTCTTGCGGCCCGCTCGCCGACCATGTGTGCAGCAGGTCGAGCTCCATCTGCGACGGTCGGCGCAGCCCCTTGACCATGCCGACCACGACCGGGAAGAAACTGAGGTAACTGGAGATCAGCGATTTCGGCAACAACCCCTGGATACCCATCGCGTTCATCACCACGATGATCATCGGCGCGATGGCAAGGATCGGGATGGTCTGGCTGGCAATCGCCCAGGGCATAACCGAGAGGTCCATCGCCCGGTTATAGACGATCCCCACCGCCAGGAGGATGCCAAGCCCGGTGCCGATGGCAAAGCCCAACAAGGTCGGCGCCAGCGTCTTCCAGGCGTGGAAGATCAGCGACCGCCGGTTCTCGATCACCCGCAGGCAGCCATCCGACAGGCCGGTCCAGTTGTCGCTGTCCGCCCCCCAACCCTGCCATTCGCAGCGCCGGATCAAGCCGAAGGTGCTTTGGTAGATTTCCACCGCGACATGCTGCGGCTGCGGCAGGCGCGGGCGTTCGAACGCGTAGGCCGCCGGTATCACGTCAGGGTTGTCCAGCATCAGCCGGATCAGCCCGGTTTGTCCCTGCTCCGCGACGCTGGCCGGGGTGACGGTATCGCCGCCCCGCGTCGCGGCGTCGAGCGCGAGGCGGAAATTCATCGGCCCGACCGCGAGATACCAGATCCCGAGGATCGCGGCGACGACGGTGAGGACCGGAAGGACATTACGCATGATCCGCCCTTTCCACTTCCACCATCGGCCCGCACGCGGGGCGCCCGGCCATGTGTCTGCACCTGTGATGCACCGAAGGGGTCGTGGGGGTGCACGCGCCGCGGCCTCCCGTCTCGGGCCTGTTATTCATCATAGGCATGCCCCGCGCGAAGCCCTTCCCGCACCCGGTGGGCGACCTCCAGAAAGGCGCTCGTGTCGCGGATATCGAGCGGCCGTTCCACCGGCAACGGGCTGTCGATCACATCCGCGATGCGGCCCGGACGCGGGCTCATCACGACGATCTTGGTGGACAGGTAAACCGCCTCCGGGATCGAGTGGGTGACGAAGGCGATGGTCTTGTTGGTCCGCGCCCAGAGCTTCAACAATTGTTCGTTCAAATGGTCGCGCACGATTTCGTCGAGGGCGCCAAAGGGTTCATCCATAAGCAGAATATCAGCATCGAAGGCCAACGCGCGGGCGATGCTGGCACGTTGCTGCATCCCACCCGAAAGCTGCCAAGGGTGTTGATTTCCAAACCCTTCCAGATCAACCATATGCAGCACGTTCTTCACGCGCTTTTCCTGCTCATGCCGGTCGAACCCCATGATTTCCAGCGGCAGCTTGATATTGCCCGCGATGGTGCGCCACGGGTAAAGTCCGGCAGCCTGGAACACGTAGCCATAGGCGCGGTTGCGGCGCGCCTCGTCCGGGCTCATCCCGTTCACCGTGAGGCTGCCGCCGGTGGGCTGCTCCAGCGCCGCGATACAGCGCAGGAAGGTGGTCTTGCCGCAGCCCGACGGGCCGATGAAACTGACGAATTCGCCCTTGTCGATCTCGAGATCGACATCCTTGAGCGCATGGATCGGCCCGTCATTCGTCTGAAAGACGAGGTTGAGCAAATCGGCCTTGATCACTGTCTCCTGACCCAAGTTCTTCCCCTTCGGCTGTCCGGGTTCAAGCCCCGGATCCTCGCTATGGGCCACCCCGGCACAGGGCCGGGGAAGCATTTCACCTCAAGAAATCAGATCCCTGCGGGGATGTTCATCGGGTCGCGGTGGATCTGCTTGGGCGCGGTCAGTTCCTTCCACTTCGACAGCGCCTGATGCGCCGAGGGGAAGGCCGGGCGCGGCACGAAGCGGCCCCGTCCGGGCTGTGGCTGGCTGTTCTGGCCCCAGGCCCAGATGACTTCGCCGCGGCTGATCGTGTAGCGCGCATTGGCGGTGACCCCGAAGCCCTCGAACACGTTGTAATCGAGGATCGAATGGTGGTTGGAGGCGCTGATCGTCTTGGAAATCTTGGGGTCCCAGACGGTGATATCGGCATCCGCCCCTTCCACGATCGCGCCCTTTTTCGGATATATATTCAATATCTTGGCGACGTTCGTTGATGTGACGGCGACAAATTCGTTGGGCGTCAGCCGCCCGGTTTCCACGCCCCGCGTCCAGAGCACCGAGAGCCGCTCCTCCAACCCGTTCGATCCGTTCGGGATCTTGGTGAAATCGTCTACGCCCATGCGCTTCTGTTCGGTCGAGAACGCCGCGTGATCGGTTGCCACCACTTGCAGGCTGCCAGCCTGAAGACCGTGCCACAGGCTGTCCTGGTGCTTCTTGTTGCGGAACGGCGGCGACATCACCCGGCGCGCGGCATGGTCCCAATCGGTATTGAAATACTCACTTTCATCGAGTGTCAGGAACTGCGCCAGCGGTTCGCCATAGACGCGCATGCCCTTCTGCCGCGCCCGCCGGATCGCCTCATGCGCCTGTTCGCAACTGACATGCACGATGTAGAGAGGCACGCCGGCCGCATCGGCGATGGTGATCGCGCGGTTGGCGGCCTCGCCTTCGAACTCGGGCGGGCGCGAATAGGCGTGCCCCTCCGGCCCGGTGATGCCCTTTTCCAGCATCTGTTGCTGCATGTCGGCAACAAGATCGCCGTTTTCCGCATGCACCATCGGCAGCGCGCCCAGTTCCTTGCAGCGCTTGAACGAGGCGAACATCTCGTCATCCTCGATCATCAGCGCGCCCTTGTAGGCCATGAAGTGCTTGAACGAGTTCACGCCCATCTCGACGGCGTCCTTCATCTCGGTGAACACCTGCTCGTTCCAGCCGGTGATCGCCATATGATAGCCGATATCGGAACAGATCTGCGGCGCCGATTTGCGGTGCCATTCGTTGATCGCGTTCTTGATGCTGCCATCCGGCCCCGGCAGGCAGAAATCGACCAGCATGGTGGTGCCGCCACAGGCCGCGGCCCAGGTGCCGGTCTCGAAGGTTTCGGCCGCCGTGGTGCCCATGAAGGGCATTTCGAGGTGGGTATGCGGATCTATCCCGCCGGGGATCACGTAGGCCCCTTCGGCGTCGATATATTCATCGCCCTTCAGATCCTCGCCGATCTGCTTGATGGTCTCGCCCTCGATCAGCACATCGGCCTTCCAGCTGCGGTCGGCGGTCACCACGGTGCCGCCCTTGATGACTTTGGTGGTCATGGTTGTCTCCCTGTCATCTGGTGTCCCCTCACATTCTCGGAACACTTGGTTTTTCGTCTCCACGGGGCGCGCATGCACCCCGGCGTTCACACGTCGTCGGGCCGCGGGCGCGGCGGGTCGCAGACGGGGATTGTCTCCCCATCCCGCACGGGCACCCAGACGGTTTCGAGCGGCCCATGGCGCAGGTACCAAAAACAGCCATCGGGGCCCTGCAACAGCTCCTCCAGCGGGGTGCTGGCGGGAACCCTGTCCCAGACGGCGGCCGGCACCGCGTCGCGGTTGGTCGGCGTGGTGGAGGTGCCGACGCAGGCCGAAAGAGTCAGGACGAGGCCAAGGGCGGCTTTCATACGATCAGTCCATGATTTCAGCGGTTTCCACCACGGCGTGCATCAAAACTTCGGTCCCTGCCGTGGCCCAGTCGGGGGTGATTTCTTCGGCCTCGTTATGGCTTAACCCATCCTTGCAGGGGCACATCACCATGGTCGTCGGCGCGACCTTGTTGATCCAGCAGGCATCGTGCCCGGCGCCGGAAATGAGGTCGGTATGGCTATAACCCAAGCGCTCGGCGGCGTTGCGGACGCGATTGACCAGCGTCTGATCGAAGCTTGGCGGGTCGAAGAAACCCACAGTCTGCGCGTCGAACTTCACCCCGATATCGGCGCAGAGCCCCGGCGCGGTATCCAGCAGCTCGGCCACCATCGCCTCCATCGTCTCAAGGACGTGGGATCGGAAATCCACTGTGAAAACAACCTTCTCCGGGATGATGTTGCGGCTGTTGGGAAAAACGTCGATATGACCGATCGCGCCGACGGCGTTGGGCTGGTATTGCAGCGCGATCTCGTGCACCAGTTCGGTCACCCGCGCCAGCGCCCGTCCCGCATTGCGGCGCATGTACATCGGGGTGGATCCCGTGTGCTGGCCCTTGCCGGTCACCGTGCATTCGATCCAGCGCAGGCCCTGCCCGTGGGTGACAACGCCGATATCCTTGCCATCGGCCTCCAGGACCGGACCCTGTTCGATATGCAGCTCGAAAAAGGCGTGCATCTTGCGATCGCCCACCTTTTCCGGCCCCCTCCAGCCGATCCGCTCCAGCTCGTCGCCAAAGCGTTTGCCCGCCGCATCGACGCGCTCGTAGGCCCAGTCGCGCTCCAACACCCCGGCGAACACCGCCGAGGACAGCATCGCCGGGGCAAAGCGCGTGCCCTCCTCGTTGGTCCAGTTGGTGACAACGATCGGATGGCGCGTCCGGATGTCGAGGTCCTTCAGAGTGCGGATGATTTCAAGCCCGGCCAGCACACCAAGCACCCCGTCATACTTGCCGCCCGTGGGCTGGGTGTCGAGGTGGCTGCCGACGTAGACAGGCAACGCGTCCGCTTCGGTGCCCTCGCGGCGGGCAAACATGTTGCCCATCTCGTCGAGCCCCATGGTCAGCCCCGCCGCCTCACACCAGGACCGGAACAGCGCCCGGCCCTCGGCATCCTCGTCGGTCAGGGTCTGGCGATTGTTGCCGCCGGCGACGCCGGGGCCGATCATTGCCATCTCCATGATCGAGTCCCAAAGGCGTTCGCCGTTGATCCTGAGGTTCTGGCCGGGGGCTGTCATTCTGCGATCATCCTTCGTGCTGGCGTCTTGCGGGCGGGATCTTGCGGAGCGGCCTCAGTTGAGGTCGGTCAGCGGCCCGTAGGTGTCGGGGCGCCGGTCACGGTAGAACTGCCACAGGTTACGCACCTCGCGCACCATGTCCATATCCATGTCATGCACGATCAGCTCATCCTTGTCGCGGCTGGCCTCGCTCTCGATCTGGCCGCGCGGGTTAACGAAATAGGACTGGCCGTAGAACTCGCCGATATTCCACGGGGCCTCGGTGCCGACCCGGTTGATGGCACCGATATAGCAGCCATTGGCGACCGCCGAAGCGGGCTGTTCCAGCTTCCACAGATATTCCGAGAGGCCCGCCACCGTGGCCGAAGGGTTGACGATGTATTCCGCCCCGTTGAGCGCCAGCGCGCGCCAGCCTTCCGGGAAATGCCGGTCATAGCAGATATAGACGCCAAGCTTGCAATAGGCGGTATTGAACACCGGCCAGTCCGACGCGCCGGGCTTGAAGAAGAACTTTTCCCAGAAACCCGCAACCTGCGGGATATGAGTTTTGCGATACTTCCCAAGGTAACTGCCATCGGCGTCGATCACCGCGGCAGTGTTGTAGTAGACGCCCGGCATTGCCTCTTCGTAGATCGGCACCACGATGACCATAGCGTGCTTTTTCGCATACTCCTGCATCAGTTTCGTGGTCGGGCCATCGGGAATCGCCTCTGCCGCTGCATACCACTTGGCGTCCTGGCTGGGGCAGAAGTAGGGCTGTGTGAACACCTCCTGCATGCACAGAACCTGAACCCCCTGCTTGCCCGCCTCGTCGATCAGTGGCAGGTGCGCCTCGATCATCTTGTCCCTGATGGCTTCCGGACTTTCGGACGTATCGCCCTTGAGGCCCATCTGGATCAGGCCGCCGCGCAGTTTCGGCATCTTGCATCTCCCTCCCTGCGGCGCGTATGGCCTTGGCCACTTGGCAAGCCGCAATTTTTTTGACCATATAGTAAAATCAGCGCACCACACTCTGACCAACCGGTCAAGTTTTTTTTCGGAAAGCCCGCCCGATGCCTGCAAGACCCCAACCGCTCAGCCGCAAGGACCGCCGACGCGAAAGCGAAAAGCTTATTCTTCGGGCAGCCGAAAAAGTCTTTGCCGAGGCTGGGTTCGGTGGCGCCACGATGCAGCTGATCGCCGATGTGGCGGGGCTGCCCAAGGCCAACCTGCATTACTATTTCCCGACCAAGGAATCGCTGTACCGGCAGGTGGTGGAAAGCATCTTTCAGAACTGGCTGACCGCCGCAGACGTGTTTGATTCCGCGCCCGGCCCGGTGGAAGGGATCGGCGCCTATATCGACGCCAAGATGGAAATCAGCCGCCGCTACCCCGATGGCTCCAAGGTCTGGGCGTCGGAGGTGATGCACGGTGCGCCAGTGATCCAGGATTATCTTGAAACCACGCTGGTCGACTGGACGGAGGGGCGCATGGCGGTGATCCAACGTTGGATCGACGAGGGGCGGATGGACCCGATCGACCCGCGCCACCTGCTCTACATGCTCTGGGCCACGACGCAGCACTACGCCGATTTCGGCCACCAGATCGAGACGTTGAACGGCGGCGCGCCACTGTCGGACGCGCAATGGCAGGCGGCCAAGGCGTCGGTCAAGGCGATCATCCTCAAGGGCATCGGCGCGTGACCTTCCGCGCT
>PFEX01000197.1:0-1701 GCA_002783145.1 Rhodobacteraceae bacterium CG17_big_fil_post_rev_8_21_14_2_50_65_11
AACGGGCGGCGAGAGTGATCAGCGCAGGGCAGGTCTGAACCGCGGACGCCCCCCCACCGACCAGACCCTTCGGTCCAAGAAGAACCGCACGACCCTGATCATCGCGCAGGGCAGCCAACGGCGTTTCGCTGCGGTTGAGCCCCTCTGGCCCATTTGGCCCAAGCAATAGCGCGCCAAAACGGGTGGGCACCAGAAGACGCCCGGCATCGGCGAAAGTGGGGGTGCCAGTGACAACCAGATCGTCAAACCGGCCTAGGGTCAGGTTGCGCTGCATCGGCGCGCCGGTTTGGCTGGTGCCGACGGCCAAGGGGCCAGCGGCAGTGGTGAACCAGTGCCAGATCGGGTCGCCCTGCCCGCCCGCCGCCTCACGGCAGGTTTCTACGTTGCGGGGCTGGCCGTCTGCGGAAATCTGCCGTTCGAACCCCGCGCTAAGGCAAAGGACCGGGGCACCAGCCTCGTCTCGGTCGTTCCACACGGCGGTCACAGCTTTGGGATCCGGCAAGGACGCATCGCGCCGCGATTGTGGCATCGACAAAGACGGATCGGCATTGGTCCACCAGCCGTCCGCCGCAAGAACCTCTGTTCTGCCTTTGTAGGGTGCCGAAAGGGCGCGGTATTCGTCAAGGCTCAGCCGCCCGCCCGACAAGGCAACCGCTTCGCCCTGAAAGGTGATTGCCAGTTGCCCCGGCTGGCCCGCCGCAGCATCGACGCGCTGCCATCGGCCAAGGGCGGGATCGTCGATCAGTTTGGCCGTCACGAAAGGATCCGGTGAGACGGCGGCCAGCGCGCCCAGTTCCGGCCCGCCATCCGGATCACCCTGCCAAACCTGGCCATCCCGGCAGCGCAACAGAATTGGCGACCCCGGCAGGCTCGCCAGCCCCTGTGTTGAGCCATCAAGCATGGCGATCCGGTCCTGTGCGCAGCCTTGCAGGCCCTGCGGATCGTCGGGCACCGCCAAATGCAAGCGATCGGCGTCAATGCCGATGGCAGAACCGTGCCCGACCTCCAGCACGCCAGCGGTGGTTGCAACCCAAAGATGATCCGCGTCAGCCGCAAGGGCGACAGGTGCGTCAATGGCAATGCGTCCATTCTGCCATGGCAGGGCCCGCCATTCATCATCGCTCCAGCGGTGTTCGGCCAAAAGCCCGCCATCGTCCTGCAGACGCAGTCGCAGGCGCCCCGCCTCCCACGGCACAAGGCCCAAAGCGCGGTCTTGCATGGGCTGAGCCAAAGCGGATGGCAGAGCAGTGGGGACACCGCCCGCGACTTGCAGCGCCATCCCCGCACCAAAGCCATAAAGCCCGGCAGGCAATGTGCTACCGTGACCCAGCAAGGCCGTAACGGTCTGGCAATGCAGCCCCTGCACGCCAGGAGTGGCATCGCTGCGTTGGGGCAGACCGTTTGAATATTGGGTGACGATGTCGGCGGCGCTCCAAAGCTCGGCACTGTCAACGCCGTCGCACTGCGTGCGGTCGCGCAGCAGGTCGTGCGGCAGGCCAGCGGACAAAGGCATATGTATCGGCAGGGTCGCCCCCCCTGCCAGCAGGTACTGCCCGCTGACGGCAGCGTCGGACTTGCTCCAGGACCAGAACGGGCTTTGCAGGACAAACCGATCCTTCAGGCCGCTGGCATCGGCGCAAAGTGCTGGCGGCCGGCTTGGGTTGGTCATCTCCAGACAAGTGCCATTGTCAGTTTCGGCCA
>PFEX01000197.1:1724-6228 GCA_002783145.1 Rhodobacteraceae bacterium CG17_big_fil_post_rev_8_21_14_2_50_65_11
AACCGACGCAGGCCGAAATCGCTGCCCAGCCAAAGATAAGCACCGTCAGCGTACATGCTTTGCACGCGGTCAAACGGCATTTGCCCGCCTGCAGCCCAAGTAAAGGCCGCCGCATGGGTCGATCCGTCGGGGGCTGTCACCACACGGCGGGCAACGGCGCGCAGCGCGTCAAAGTCAATGCTGATCGTGCCGGTGTCCACTGCCTGCCGCTGCTGCCACGGCATGGCCCCGGCCTGGGGCGGTTGCCACATATGCATGGCCCTATCCCAAACCAGCGCACTGCCCTGCGAAAGCACCGCCCAGATCACGCCCGATCCCGGCGTCACATCCTGTGCGTCCATCAGCCTTGCGCCGGGGTCCGCCGCGATAGCTGGCTGGGGTTGGGCAAGAGCGGTCAGACTGCCCGCCTCGATGGTGCCGATGCCCGTCATGGCGAGCATGGTCTGGCGGTCGGCAGCCAGGGCCGTCAAGTGATCGGCGTCAAACGCCAACCCGCGACGAGCAACGCGCCAGGTTTCGGCTGGATTGACGGGAAGGATATCGACCCGGCTCGCCTGCCTTTGCCAGCGCCGCCCGCTTTCCTCGGCCAGAAGCAGGGTCGTGTCTGGCGCTGGGGCCGGTTGCCACGCAGTGCCATCCCAAACCGTCCATTGCGCGCCTTGCCGCGCCAGAAGGCTGGACCCATCCACCCCCAACGTGTCTGTGCCGCCGGGCACTGCTAGAACCCCAGTCAGACTGCGTGCGGGCACAATCCCCAGGGGTGTTAGCAGCGCCACAGCGCCATTCAGCGCCGCGATACCAAGACGGTTGTCAAACAGAAAGCCTTCTTTGTCGAAGGCTTGGGATGGCCGCCCTGCCACAGTCAAACTTGCCTGAACTCCACCGCCGCGCGTGCTTTCGCTGACAGACAGGTCGCCCGTCGTGACTATGCTTTGCGCCAAAATCGCAGCCTGCACACCGCTATCCGCCGCAATCGCTCCCGACGCGGTCAGGAATGCACCATGCGCCAATCCATCCGGCACCGTCGTGGCAAAAAGCTTGACCGGACCAATCTGCCCATTGGCGATGCGCCACAACCCATGCTCATTCGCCCAAGTCCAAACCCCCTGCCCCAGATACGCCGCACGCCCGGCAAGGGCTGGCAACAGAGTTGCATTCTCGAACGCCTGTGCCGGGGCCAGATCAACGCCAGTGATCTGACCCCCGATATGCAAAAGATGGGTCGTGCGGTTCCACGCCAGCCACGGGTTCGAAAACGGCTGCCACAAGCCCGGTTGCAGGACACCGGACACGGATTGTGGGCTTGATAGCCCTTTGACGTCAAAGCCCGCGCCCGAGGCACGCAGCGCCGGAGCAGCCAGATAGCTGGTGCCGTCCACGACCGAAATCTGTTTTTGCAACTTGGGCGCAGCGTCCCCGGCAAAGGCAACAGTGGGCGGCGCAGGGCTGGCGACTGCCGGGCGCTTTAGGTCGGGGCCAAGCAAAAGGGTCTGGGCCGTGGTCTGCGCCAAAACTGTGCCATCGCTTTGGGCCTTTAGAGTGACCATCCGCTCGCCCTGGGCCAAGCGCAGGAGCACAGTCCGGGTGCGCTGACAAAGCGGGGCCGGGGCGAGCGCCGCGGCAGGGCTGCGGCCAAGGCTTTGGTTCGGATGCAAAGGGGGGCAAAGGCCAAGCCAATCTGCGCGGACCTGCCCATCGGGTGCCGCGCTCAACCAAAGATCGCGCTGCCGTTCCGCCGGATTGATCGCCATCTTGACCGGCAGGACCGCAGTCTGCGTGACAGGTAAAGTCAGCCCGGCCACAGCCGAGGCCCGATCTCCGGCTCGCATGACTGCGCCAGCGGGGTCAATCCCCCAGATATCACCATTTCCTGCCAGAGTCGCCGCTGTCAGGATCGGCAAACCTGCGGTTGAGGCCTTGTCTTGCGGCACGACAAGTGCGCCATCCTGCAACAGATGCAGCCCATCCGCAGCCGTAACACCTGTAACCTGGCCCACTTGGCCAATGTCCAGCACCCCGGCAGTCACCAGATCAGCGCGGCCCTGATCCAGTCGCCAAAGCGCACTGCCCCGGCCTTCCCATAAGAATACTTTGCCAGAGGTGGGAAACAAGCGACTGGTCGCTGACAGCTTTGGCCCGATGACCTCGGCCTTCAGGCGCAAATCAGCCCCAAGCCACTGCAACGCCAAGCCGTTGACTGTGGTGCGCAGCAGGTAAGTGCTTTGATCTTCGGCCAGGGCGGCAGAGGCGATTTCGTCAGCCGCAAGCGCCATCGGTGCCGCACTGACCTGCACGCAGCCTTTTGGCACCACCGCGCCCGGCACCAGATCGCAGGCCCAAATCACCTGCCCTGCATCAATGCGCCAAAGCTGTCCAGTGGCAGCAAACCCAAAGGCGCGGTCGGTGCCAGGTTCGTAAAGCCAGCTAGCCGACGCCAGATCCTGCCCCTTGGCCAATTCGGCACCGAAGACGCCGCGCAGCGACCGGGGGGTATCGGCTGGCCCGTCGATCAGCGTCAATAGCTGCGGTCCGGGCAACGTGGCCACGTGCCACTGATCCCGCGCCTTTGGCAAACTCAGCCGTCCCAGTGGTGCAAAGCTCTGATCTTTCGCCAATTCCAAAGTGTTTTCGCCAAGGAGGGCCACTGTGCCATTCGACAAGGCAATATCGCGCAACATGTCCGGCGGCATGGCGAGCGAGGGCGTGGCGGGCATGGCAAACGGGGCAAGCGTCACGCCCTGGGCTCCCTCGTCGCCACCATAGGCCTGTCCGCTGCCGTTCCATAGCGTCACGGCCAGCCCGCCTGTCGTGCGGGTCAGGTCCACATCTGTAAGGCCAGCGGGTGCGCCCTGATAGGGGTGTCGGTTCCAGGTGCGGGTGGCAAGGTCATAGCGCCAAAGCCCGGTGGAGCCTGCAAACAGCAAGGCGGCCGGATCATCATAGACCCGGCGCAACTCAGCAGGCGCAGGTGCGGCAGAGGTGTTCGGCAACAGGTCCGTCACGGTGCCGTTTTGCCATTGGCCGACGGCCCCATTCTTGCCCAGCAGATAGACCAGACCAGCCTTGCGGTCCAAGGTCACGGCGCGCGCGGTCACGTCCAACAGTGCTGCTCCGGCCACAGGGTTCAGCGCCACCTGGGTCGTTTCGCAAGACCCGACCTTGGCGATACCGGCTATCGGCCAACTGCGCAGCCGCCCCGACTCCAGCCGAACGAGATAGCTGCCCAACACTTCCAACCGGCTGTCGGTCTGGCCAGGCTCCATGGCGAGCCCAAGCCAACGGCGGTTCTGCGGATCATAGACGCCTGCGCCCGAAGCCGTCAGCACGATCAGGCGGCCATCGGGCAGTTTACGTGCGTCAATCACCTCGCCCGAAGGTGGTTCGCTGCCACGAAAAAAACAAGTCGGAGAAGCCCCGGGACGCACGATGCTGCGCGAGGGGCCGGTGGTGTCGGCAAGATACACCAGACCGTCCGGCGCATCCCACGCCCCCGCCACTTGATCGCCCACGAGCGAAATCTGGGTTTCCCCTTTCCGCAGGACTCCCGCTGACAACCAGACCGGCAATGGCCCCTCTGGTTGCAAGAGCCGCACATCGCCAGTTCCGCCCGCCCAATGCGCACCAAAACTGCGCTGGTCGGGCAGGTATTCATCCACCTGCCCGGCACCGCCCAACAGGATGGACTGGCCATTGGCTTGGGCATCAGTCAGATCTGCAGACCCCAGCGCCGCATCTGATCCTGCCGCCGAAACGCCAAGCCAATCGGTTTGCCCAAAGCCGTACACCTTGCCCTTGGTGGTCAGAAGAAAAGTGGCGGTGTCGGACGCCTCGACATCCGCCAAGGGCTGGTCCGGCACAGCGTACGGGCCTTCCCAGCTGCGTTTGGTCAGGTCATAGCTCAGCAAGGCATCAGGCAGAGCAAACAGCAGACCCCCGGCATTGCCCGTCATGGCCACCGGCGCCAACACAATGGGCAGCGGTGCCCCGATGGGAGAGCTTTGCGCAGGGGCAGGCGTGTTCGTCAGATCCAATGCCAAACCGTCCAGGGTGATGACCGAAAGATGCGCCGCCACCGCTTGCGCGGTGCGCAGACCCCGCCCAAGTTGGGCATTCAGCGTAAAAGTCACCTGTTTGGCGGGCCAATCGCCCGTGATGCCGACAGAATAAACCGCGCCGTTGGCCATATCCGCAAACCAGACCGATTGTGCCGAGGCATAAAGCCGGGGCTGGCGCGCCTGCGCGACGGCGGGCGGCAGGCTGGACGCGGGTTGAAAGGCATACCGGCGCTGGACGACGTCATGCAGCAAAACCCCCTGCGGCCCGAACAGGATCGCCGTATCGCCGCTGACCGCACCAGCGGTAAAACGGGCACCCTCTGGCCTGCCTGAATCGACCGGCCACAGGACCCTGGTGGGCGTCACCCCGACATCCAGCACCGCCCCGCTGCGCCCCATCGCCAGAACCTGCCCCGAGGCACGTGGCATGACCTGCACCAAGGGTTCAC
>PFEX01000197.1:6270-9628 GCA_002783145.1 Rhodobacteraceae bacterium CG17_big_fil_post_rev_8_21_14_2_50_65_11
TGTCCAGTTGCGGCGCACGGGATCGTAAACATGCACACCAGCCGCACCAAGCACGACGACATGGCCATCTTGCAAGGCAGCAACTTCCACCCCTGCCTGCGACAGGCCAGGACTGCGCTGAACCTCACCCACCAGCATTGTCGCCGATCCGGCACCGCTGATCGCCAAGATTTGCAGGCAATCTGCGCAACTGTCGCTGCCTTGACGCAGCGCCAGCAGGCGGCCATCTGCCGCAAGGTCCAGGTCAAGAATTTTGCCAGTTGCCTCTTTCACCGGCTCAGGGCGCAGTTGGGCCGTGTCAGGCTGCAACCGCGACAGCCCGGCGGGCCCGGCCAGCCAGAAGGCATCATGGGCATAGACGATCCTGGTGGTATCCCCTCCGCCACTGGCCACATGCCAACTGCCATCGCGCTGGTCAAACAGCGCCATGCCTTGGCCGCCCGCCGCCGCCAAGAGCCAGCGCCCGTCATCTGAAACGGCCCAGCCAACAACATCCTTTTGTTGCACAGCTCCGCCCGATTTGCCGATCCAGGCCTGATCCGAAAGCAGGATCGACCAGGTGCCGCCCTGACGTGCTACCAGTCCGCCCGCATCTGTCAGCGCGAAAAGCCGCTTGTCATCCGGGCAGGCGGCCAGGCCAACTTGGGGGCGGTCTCCACAACCTGCCGAAAGCAGGGTCAAATTGCCTGCAATCCGCCCAGCGCCCCGATTGATGTGATCCTCTGAAAAAAGCTCGGTTTTGGTATCATAGCTTTGGATCGTGCCATCCGACCTTGCCATCTCGACCCTATCGCCGGACAGGACGGCATCGACGATGGGCGAAGTTGCGGCGCGAAAATCGGCCAAAGCGCGCTTGTCTGCGACGGGTTCGACCAAGGCTGGGTCAAAATACCCGCGCGCGTCTTCAAAGCTGGCCAAACCGAAGCCTGCCGCACTGAAGATACCAACCAAAGCCGCCAGAACCAATGCCAAAGCCGGGTCAATGCGGCCACGCGGCGGCGGCAGTGCCAAGCGGTTGGCTGCTCCTGCGGCGTTGACCTTGTCGGCAGCACCTCGCAGATCGCCCAGATTGCCAGGGTCAGTCTTACCCGGTGCACTCATGGCGTGACCCCGAAGCGTGCGGCGACTTCGCCGTGTGGGCGGGAGCCAAGCGGCAGGCCAAACACCTCAAGCAGCAATTCGTCGGGGCGGCCCTGTCGGACTGCACTTTCGGCGCGGGCGGCCCAGAATTCAAAGGATATGCTCCCTTCGGCGGTGGCCCATACGTGCGAGCCAGCAGACGCCTTGCCGTTCCGCAGATTTGCCCAGACATCGAACCATTGCAGGATCAGGGGTGAACCGCTCTTCGCCCCGGCAAGTGCCACGATCAGTGTGGCAATGGCCGCTCTGACCGGATCCGGCTTTGCCGTGGCCAGCCAGTTGGCGGCAGCCAGAACGGCCGTTTCCGACGCAGGTTTTCCGGTTTTGGCAAATGCGCGCACATAGGGCTCTAGCTCCGCCTCGGGCACTTTGGCGACCAAGACCCGTTCCAGATGCCGCACCCCGGCCTGATCTGACTGGCCAAGCAACTGAGCCAACGCCAAAACCTCGAACCCGCGCAACATGTCGCCCGGCACGGTTTCGCCCAAGCGAAGATCCAACACCTGCAACGCTAAAAGCCGCCTCAGATCGGGCTTTGCTCCGCCCTCGACAGCGTGCAGGACGTCACGCCTTTCCAGCCGCAGCTTTTCGCCTACCACGGCATGAACCTGCCCCGCAGGCAAACCAATGCCCCGCCCGACGGCATGGGCCCGCACCAGAAAACTTGCCCCGCCCCAGGTCAGCAATGCCTCGATCGCAGCGGTCTGACTGCGCCGCACGGGTGCAGCCAACCCCAGAAACTCGACCATAACCGCCACAGTCAAGGCAAGCGTGGGCACGGCCCAGATCAGGCCAAACGGAAAAGTCGCGACCCAAAACCGGCCCTGAAGTGGCAACCACACCACGTCGTGCAGCAAATAAATCGGATACATCAGCCCGCCAGTGCCCAACCAGCGATAGGCCAAGGCCCAGATCGCCAGACCCAGCCCGCCCAGAACTGCGGCCACAAACACGCGCCGCGAGGCAAATCCGCGCGGACGCCCCGTCGACACAATACCTGCCCGGAGCAGCGTTGAACGGCCCGTCGCAGGCGGCTCGATCAGCGACGCGGCCCCAAGGGTTTGCGCCCGCGTCAGATCGGCCAGCACTTGCGAAAGGTCCGCCATCACGGCCCCCCGAGGAATGACGAAAAGCTGGACACTAGCCCGCCCAGATAAGCCGCAATCGCTGCCCGGCTGGCGTAGACATAGGCCAGCGCCAGAACGGCAATCAGACCAAGCACCAGATTGCGGAACAGTGCGCGGTGGCGGAACAGGAAAAAGCGCACCGCCAAACTGTCATGTCGCACGCGAAACCCCAACGCGCGCGCACGCAGCGGCAGCGCTGCCCACCACACGCGACGTTTCGCACTTGCAAGTTCCCCCTGGTAATTCAACCGCTGGGTCAGCCGAAGCTTGAATGCCTCGCAGCGGGCCAGCAACGCTCGCCCCGCTTTGTGGGTGGCACGCATGTTCGGAACCGGCACTGCCAGACCCGTTCGCGCGGCAAGAAGCGTCGTCAAGAAGTCAGGCGGTGCGACTGGCAAGCTGTCCTGCGGGCTGGCTGGGGCACTTTCTTGGGCGTCGGCCGTCATTCGGTTTCGCCCCACTGCCGCCGGATCAAGGCGATGCCTGCCTTCAGGTCTCGCATCCGGGCCACGGCCTGTTCCACCGTCCGCTCACCCGCCTCAATCTCGGCCAGAAGGTCGTTGGCGAATTGGTTGCGCGCCGCAGCTTTGGCATCAACAAGCGATTGCAGGCCGGACACCGCACCCTCGACACGGCCCAGACGGATTTGCACCTTTTGCGTGGCACTGTCGACTTCGGCGATCCTTTTACGGGCAAGGTTCAGATAGTCGATGCTCAGGCGGATACGTTCGGCGGCCTCGACCACCTCGGCAGTCAGATGGCGGGTGATGTCCCCGATTTGGCCCGTCAGCACCGCTTCGCCTTCGGCCCAGGCAAAGCTGACCTTTTGCAGATCCGCCCCAATGGTTTCTGCCAGTTTCGCGGCGGCATCCGCGCTGAAGGCGGCATCAGCAATCGCCGAAATGGTGCCCGGTTCGAATAGCCGGGGGGAGCGCACCTGTATATGCTCATTGATCCAGCGCAGCCGCAGGTTGATGGGTGCGAATTTGGCGCGGTCCAGCACTTCGACCGCCAGATCAAAGCTAGGCTCGGAGGAGGGCGAAAAGACGAACATCGGTCGCGCCATGGGGTCATCCAGCACGACAGAGGCA
>PFEX01000197.1:9649-10575 GCA_002783145.1 Rhodobacteraceae bacterium CG17_big_fil_post_rev_8_21_14_2_50_65_11
TCATGGCGGCGCTGGCGAAAGGATCGAGCCAGTAGCCGATCGGGTGATCATCGGTCTTTTGCCGCCAGTAATATTCGGGCAACCGCCCCTCGATCGACAGACGCGATGGGTCATAGAGGATGAAATGGTTGGGCAAGTCCTGCCCCGCTGATTGCGCTGTGGCAAAAGTCAGATGATCGCTCAGCTGCATGGCGGGCGGCATGAGGCGCAGGCCATCGACCAGCGCGGGCAACTGGGCATCGGTAAAACGCAAAAGCCGCAATTGCGGTGCTGCAAGGGCACGGATCAGGCCAATCTCGGCCTCGCGCTCTTCGATTTCCTCGCGCAATAGCTCTACATCCGCCTCTTGCCGCAGCCGGTCAGGCACCGGGCAAAGGGCAACCTTGTAGCCGACAGGAAAAGCCGGGCCGACGATACGGGCAGCCAAGGCCTCGGCAGCGGCGGCAGAGGGCAATATCTGCTGAACCGCCAGAGTCATCCATGAGTCTACCTCGGACTCAGGGATTAAGTCCACAACGGGCGTAAAAGGCGTCTCGGGAGGCATCTGGCAGGCCAGAAGGCCGTCGCCCGGCTGCGGCACCAACAGCAACGCCGCACCAAACCCCAGCCAGCCTTGCGCGGTCAGGGCCTGCATCACTGCACCGGCGGCAGGGCGCTGCATGGCGGGATAGGACAGATGGTCAGGAAGATAGATCCGGCCTGCCGACGTCTCGCGCGCGGCCAGAACCGCCAACGCGCCGGGTGGTAATCCCGCACGCAGCCCGTCCAGCGTTGCCCCGGCGTCGCTATCGTCGGTCAGATGGATGACCGTCAAAGGGTCATCGACCGCCACACCGGAAACTGCGAGCGTGGGATAGCGGCTGCGGCGCAGGGTGGCCGCAAGAGTATCGATCAAAGCAGTGTCATGCCCGCGCAGCACGGCCAGC
>PFEX01000197.1:10604-21309 GCA_002783145.1 Rhodobacteraceae bacterium CG17_big_fil_post_rev_8_21_14_2_50_65_11
CACGGGCACATTACGCGCAGCGCCGGTGGCTACCTCGACGGCGGCACCCAAGGCTGCCCGCAACGCCACCACCTCAGCCTTCGACCGGCGCGGGCGGTCATTCCAATGCGGCAACACAATGCGCAAGCTGCCATCCGGGGTTGCCCCAAACCGCGCTTCGCAGGTCAATGCTGCCTGAAAATGTGGGGCCATCGCCGCCATGAAAGGCAACACCTCGGGCCGCTTCAGGGTTGCCACGCGTATGACCTGACGGTTATCCGGCATCCAGCGCCCCCAGAGTCGTCTCGATGATCCATGCCACCAAATGGCCCAACAGCCCCGCCAAAACCTCGGGCCCGGTGCCATCAAGCGGGGCTGCGAATTCGCTCACCTCTGCCCCGTGGTGCTCGCACAGAACGCGAAATACCGCACCGCGCCGGATCTGGGGCGGGAATGCCACGGCGGCCACCGTGTCCACTTGGCCCAATGGGCGTTTAAGCTGGGCGCGCACTTGCTGGCGCAAGCTGGGCCAGTCATCCTGAAACTGGCCCGGCTTGGTGGTCTTGTCCTGCACGCCCACCAGCACAAGGCGCTTGTGATAGTCTGCCGGGCGCGGCGGCTCTGCACGGCTGCCATCGCGGCGGCGCACGCCCTTCGCACGCTGTGCCAACTCTGTCACGGCCTGCGTGGCAAGGCCGGGCAGGAAGGACAGGAAATCCTGGTCCGCCGCCTCCACAGGGGCCTCCACTGCGACCTTGCGCGGCAGGCTGTCCAGAAACGAAGGCAACAGGCCAGACCGCAGGATCATATCGGCGCGCAACGGCCCTGACAGCGCCATCGGGTCAATGCCGGGCGGCAAGGTCATGCCTTGCGCGGACAGAATCTGTTGGCTTTGCGACAGGCGGTTCGCCTCACTCCACATCAGGTCACTGTGTTCCAGCCCCATGCTGCACAAGATCAGCCGCAGGCGAAGGGCTGCATCGGCCCATGCTGCTTTGAACAAGGCGCTGCTGGCATCCTCAAGCCTGCGATCGGCCAAGGTCAGCCACAAAAGATCACGCTTTGGTTCCCTCAATGGGGGGCGGTGGCGCACCATCAACCCCTCTTGCAGGATCTTGCTTGCCACAATTTCCTCCGGCAGCACCAGTTCGGACAGCAGGCTGTCAGAAAAATCCTCGACCATGCGCGAGGTGCGGATGCCCGCAACCCCTCCCTCTTTAGGCCTTATGCCCGAACGTTTGCGCATCGACCGGAAACGCGCACGTGTGCGTTGGCGTTTGACGAACTGATCGGGGAAAGCTGGCTCCGCCTCGAACAGCAGGCGTGACAGGGTGACATCAGGTTCGCCGGGCAAATCGCGGTGCAACAGGACGCGGGAAAGTCGAGAAACTTTGCGTTCCAGCGTTTGCGTAGCCGCCGCTTGCAGGCCAACCCCGGCCAGAACCCAAAATCCGCGTCCCATAACATCAGTTTCCGACAACGCCCGCCAGACCTGCGCTTCCAGTTTTGTGATAGCCGTGCGCAGATCATCCGCCTGAAACTGCGCACCCAAAGCCGCCGCTCCGCGCAGGGCAACAGAACCGCTTTGCGCTTGAGCATGCCGCAGCACAGGTTCCACCACCAGCCCCATAAGCCGCGCCACGCTGCCCGCCCAGAATTCCGATTGCCCGATCAGATCGGGCACCGCCATCGCCTCGCCGCAGCGCAGATAGGCGCGGCCCCAATATTGATCCAACGCGGGACGGGCCGCAGTTTCCAACCGCGCCAGTTCCACTGCCATAAGCGGCGTCAAGGGTACATGACGTTCATGCGCCGCGACCATAAGCTGCGTGGCCCGGGCGTGCAAAGGTTCACCCTGACGAGTTTCCCGCAAGCCGGGCCAGATTTCGGGCGAGACGATTTTCACCGACACGATGCCAATCACATTCCAAGAAGATGGGTTCGCAGCGTCTGCACCGTGCTCGCATCCTCCTGATCCAGACCGTAATTCAGGATCACCATCAGATCACGCGGCTCGATCCGGGGTGGGGCAGCATCGCCCGCACGCGCGGCCCTCAGCAGAGCGTGGGCCAGCACAACCCCGGAAAACTTGACCAGACGCCGGTTAGACATCTGCGATAAATCCTTGCGCCGCAACTCTGTAACCAGATCGGCCAGCCGAGAAAACAAGATGTCGTCGGTGTTGATCTTCATCCCCGCCCGCGTCATCGCGTCGACCTGAAGACGGTAGGCATCCAAAGCCTCCAGCAGTCCCTTGAATTGGTCGCCTTGGCTGTCGGCCCGAGGAGCCGCATGGGTTTCGTTCCACGCCTTGGCCAAAAGTTGTGCAAGTGAGGTCGGGTCGGCCGCGGCATTGTCCAGCCTGCACCGCAACAAAAAGCGGTCAAACGCGGCGCCCAAGCCCTCTTCCCGCGGCGGGTGGTTGGTTGCCGAAAAAAGCAGCCGCATCGGCGTCTGATGCACCCGACCCCGGTCATGGAACTTGCGTTCGTTCATGAACGTCAGCAACGAATTCAGGATGGCACTGGAGGCATTGAACACCTCATCCAGAAAAACCACCTCCGCCTTTTGCATCATGCCATCGGTCGCGCGCTCAAAACTGCGCTGGCTGGCTTCGGCAGCAAAAAGCTTGCCCAGATCGTAAAAGCCAAACAATTCTGACGGTTCGGTGAACTGAGTCAGCAGATACTCAAAATACTTCTCGTTTTTTTGCAACGCCCCATCGGATCGGATGGTCGTGGCCGGGTCCTCATCTTTGATTAAGCCAACCAGGCCACAAAAACTGCGCACCAACCGCGATTTGGCCGTGCCGGGCGGGCCAATCATCAACATCGCTTCGCCGGTCAACGCCGCCAGCATCATGCATTCTATCGCTGCCTGCATGTTGTAAAACCGCCCGTTCAATGCGGATTCCAAAGCGACAAGTGACGACAGGGTCTTGCGGTGGGCGTAGTACAGCGTGGCGATGGATTTCTGGTCAAACATGATAGAAGATAACTCCGGTCAAAATCAGGGTAGGCCTTGGTTCAGCAAATCGAGATAGTGCGGCTTGGCATCAGCCCAATCGGGGCAGACCCGCGGATCGAAGGCGAGTTCAGCCTCTGCGCGTGGCACAATGTTGACAATTCGCAGCAATGGCAACGGGCAAACCGGATTAAACCCGCGTTGTTGGCTGGCTTGGTCCAGAAGCCACATGTCCCAGAAACCGGCCCATTGCGGTTGGAAGTCCAAACCGATGGCAAGCTCGGTCAGATTTTCGCGGGCAGCGGCGGACCACGTGGGAAACTCTGCAAAACCCGCAACCAGATGGCACAGCGTGGCCGTCGAAAACATTGGTAGCGGATCGGGATCGGGGTAAAAGATCACCCTGTTGGACAGGTGCAAATGCACCGCGCGTGCAAGTTCGGCGCGGTAGTCTCCGTACAAAAAGGCCTGAGTGGCAAGGGCACCGGCGAAATTTTCCTGACCGAGGCTTGCCGGTTTCGGACGCGTGAAAAGTCGGCCTTCGGTTTTGCGGCCCAACCAATCCAAGGCACGCGTCGACCAGAACGGAGCAAGCTCTGCGCTGACGATGCCGCTCAGAAGCGGGGGAAGATCCGTGGGATCGTCAAAGATCATGGCCTGTTTCAATCGGCGCAGCGAAGAACGCGCGGCAAATCCGCTGGCAGTCTGGTGGTCCAGCCAAAACCCGAGATGCGGCGCGGATGCAGGCTGATCCAGTGTCATGCCCAAGGCGCGGCGAACCCCGGCAGCACCCAGATCGCGCAGTTCAGCCACGACCGGGCCCGGCGCGAGCCCGGTAAGATCAGGCAAGGTGCCAAATGAACTGGTCGGTACTGTATTGTCTTTCACGGCCGCCCTCCACCTACCCAGAAGGAAAGCGCATAGGCCAAAAGCGCAAGGGCAATCAGCATGGCAGCCAGATCCATGATGGGCGGAGGCGTCTCTGCCGCTGCCATGTTGTGCAAGCCCTCAAACGGCATCTGGCCGCCCGTCAGCGCGGCAATCTGCACCAATGGTCGTGGGGCAATGCCAGAATCAAACGGCTCACCCGAGGACTGGCCCTTGGCAGAGACTGAGGCAGGAAATGACATCGGGATGCGCTGTTGGGCACCCGGTTCTTCGATGACAAAGGTGCCATGGCCCGGCGCGTCGCTCAGCGCGACCTGCGCTATGCCCTGAAATACCCCCGCCTCTCTTATCGGTGCAAGGTTCAGACTGTGCGTGGCTCCTGCCCCGTCGGTGAGGCTGGCTGTCAGGCGTTGCGGCATGGCTTTGCCCGCCTGTCCCACCTGTACAGTGATGCGGGCGGTCAGAACGTCACCTGCCAGTGTCAGGCGGATGGCGTAACGGTTCTGATCTTTCCAGCCGATCAACTCGGTCAGGGTGGCATCCATCACGGCTTTGCCCGCCGGATCGCTGGCCCAGGATTGCGGCACTTGCGACAGAAGCACCGCAGTTGAAATACCACGCCTTGTGCCGTCATGGCGAAAGGCCAGCACAGGGTCAGGCGGCGGTGTGGGATAGATCGCTGGCACCGACGCATCGACGCGCGGAAAGCTTAGCGCTACGCCATCCAGTGGTGGCACGGGCGGGAACGTCGCGGCATCCTCGACGGTGATCGGGGTGACACTACCCTCGCGGAAGTATTCGGTCCGCACGTCGGGTTCAAAATAGCGCAGCTTCAATTCGTCCACGCCGCTGCCGGGTTGCAGCGTAATCGCATCGCCCCATTTGAGAATGTCTGGCGGAAAATCCATGCCAGCCGTGGCAATCGCTGTCGTATAGCATTTCGGGCTGGTCCCCGGCGGCAAAGTAAACCCGCCATCCGACAGAAAGAAGTAAGAGCAGTAGTTGGAGGCTTTCTTGGCGGCCTCTGCCAAGGTTCGC
This sequence comes from Rhodobacteraceae bacterium CG17_big_fil_post_rev_8_21_14_2_50_65_11, assembly GCA_002783145.1. Classification (GTDB taxonomy): domain Bacteria; phylum Pseudomonadota; class Alphaproteobacteria; order Rhodobacterales; family Rhodobacteraceae; genus Nioella. The sequence goes on from PFEX01000197.1 coordinate 15,474, forward strand.
GCAGGCTCAGTCCTGCCGCCTGCGACAAGGCTGTCTACAAATGCCTGCGCCTGCGCCAATGCCTGCGGCGTGGCGTTGGTCTGTTCAAACCGACGGTCAGGCCCTTCGGAAAACGGCAGGATTTCAATGGTATCCTGGGACCGCAGTTGCGCCATGATCGCATGGGCCGCAGCCTCTGCCGTAGCCAAGGGTCCACCCGCCATCGAGCCTGATACGTCGATCATGATGACCACGTTGCGGGGCGGCGGTTCCTGCACGAATTTGCGCGGGTCGCTGTCAACGGGCAAGATGGGCGACAGGGGGCTCGCGTTCCAGTCGCCGATGCGCTGGACCTGTTCCTTGGTTCCGCGCATCGGGCCGTTGATCAAAAAGATACCGGTTCCGTCGGCAGCTTTCAGCAAACCGTCGGCAAAGCCTGGCGCAAAATCCGTCGGGGACAGGCTGTCAACCACCACCGCATCAAAACCCGCGGGGTCGGCGGGTGCTGCGGGATCGCCACGCTCGATCAGCCATTTCACAGGGTCCAGCCCGTCGGCCCACGCAGCGGCACCGTAAACCAGCACGCGCGCCGGTCCGCGTACCAGGGTGTAGAGCGTGCGGTCCTGCTGATGACCTTCGGTGTCGAACCGGACCGAGACGTGGCGCAGGCCCCGTTGGGCAAATACCACATTGGCCCGCTGCGCTTGCAGATGATCGGCAGGCGGAACCTTGGTTGTAACCGAGGTTGCGGCATCGGAAAACCGCATCTCGCCACCGCCCGCAATGGTGGTACGGACCGCAGCGGGGCGACCGATCCACTGATCTGGCCCCAGATCCAGCGCCACCAGTCCCCGACCAGGCGCCAATGAACCTGCGGCAAAAACATTGACGGCCACGCCCGCCGCGACTGCATTGGCAAGGGTCGCGTCTGGCACCGGTGCGTCAAACAGGCCATCAGTCGCCAGGATCACCTGCCCCCGCCCGCCGGCTTTGCTGATGGCCGACAGTGCTGCCTGCAACCCCGCAGCACCATTACTTTGATCACTGATTTTCGGGGGCTCGGCCTGCCGCACCACCTCGGCCAGACGGTCCAGCGGCACGACGGCACCCGCAGATTCCACCGACGCGCCGAAGATCAGGACCTGCCCTTGCCAATTTCCAGCCGTAGAATCACTGGAACTGATCCGCCCAGAACCGATCCGATCAGCCATATCGTCCAAGGCGGCGCGCGCGCGGTCCGGGTCACGCCAGAAGCTTTCCGAGCCATCGACCAGCACCACAACCATTCCGCCCTCGGACGTTTCCATGGGTGCACTGAGTTTCGGCTCCATCGCCGCAAAGGCCAACATCAGGCCCGTAAGCACTACCAATGCCCCTGCCACCGCCCGCCGCCACAGAACCGCAGCACTGCGCAGCACTAGAACCAGCGACGCCAGCGCAACAAGTCCCGCCAGAATGACCGCACCGTAAGCCGGAGCACCGGGGCAGGACAACGATCCGAACGCGGAAAACAGGGGTGAGACGGCGCTACACAGCACGGCTGCGCCTTTGCATCAGCGGCCAAAGCGCCAACACCCGCTCGGTCAGGATCAGGGCCAGAACGGCAAGGATCAGGTATGGCGTCAAGGGCGAGGGCTTGGCGGGGCGTGGGGCCGGTTCGATGGCGGTTGTGGGGGTCGGGGCCAGCGCGCGGGCGGTGTCACTTTCCTTCCAAGCCAGAGCCACTTTGCGCCCGCCAGCATCCTGCCACCTGCTGTCTGCCAGTTTGGTGCCGCCACTAGTCAGCGCCGACAAAGCGTCAAAGAACAGGGTCAGCGACAGATTGGTGACCTGATCATCCCCTGATGCCACCGGGGCGGGAACAATAAGACCGGGCGGCGACAGGCGGCGGGCCGCAAAGGCACGACCGCTGGCTGCATCGGTCAGCACTGGCACGAAGCCCGGTGGCAGGGCGGCCTGCAAGGGCATGGGTGCGTGGGCCTCGAAGGCATCCAGGTTTAACCCGGCCCGCAGGTCAGCGTCCTCGGTAAAGGCTCCGATGGCTTGCGCCTGACCTCCGCCCTGCCAGCCGTCATAGGTGGCCAACAGCGGGCGCGCCAGATCGGCGGGGGTAATCTGGTCCAACGCGGCCACCAGCAAGACATCTGGCCCCGCACCGGGTTCCAGATTTGCTGGTGCTTTCCAACCGGCCAAGCGCCAGTCAACCTGATGGCGAGGCAGATCGGGTACGGTGAAGGCCACGACATCATCGGCACCGTAAGCCCCGCCATCCCGCAACGCCGCCAGGTAAGACCCGGCCTTGGTCAGGGGCAGCGTGCCTTGCAGGACCGAAGGGCGGTCAGGGTCGGGCAACAAGGGCACTTCGCGTTTGCCGCCCGGCCCGGCCAGATCGAGGCCGGGTTTCAGGTCCAGCCCGAACACATCCACTTCAAAATTCACGCCTGCCTGAGCGGCACTTAGCCCTGGAGCCGTCAGCGTCACCTGCCGGATGCCCGCATTGGCAACCGGCGCGCCGATCTGGTGCCAGATCAGCACCGGCCCACCCTCAGGCCAATCTCCCGCAGGCTGGACCGCGTCGGTCAGCACCAACACATGGGTGGGCTGGCAATCCTTGCTTGCACTCTGCGCGGTTGCACGCAAAAGGCCAGCGTCGCCGCCCTCGGGCAGCGGGTGCAAAGCCGCCAACGCCCCGGCTTGCCCGATTGTGGCCCCGACAGGCACAACCTCGACACAAGACAATGTGCCGTTGGGGCCAAGCCGGTCGAGCACGTTTGCGATCACCACCTTTGCCGCATCAAACCGCGTGGCGCTGCCTTCGGGCAGGCTCATGCTGTCGGTGACGTCCACCACGATCCGCAGCGCCACAGCCTCACCGCTTTGCGCCAACAACACATCGTGGTTAATCAGCATCGCAGCCAGCGCACCCAACGCCGCCGCAATGCGCAACCAGAACCCAATCGAGGTCAAGGGCAGCGTCGGCGCGAAGCGCGGCTCTGGCCGGGCGGCGGGTTTTGGTTCGGGCAACAGCCGGGCAAAGGACAGAACCACCGGTGCCCGCGCCCGCCGCTGCATATGCCAGACCAGCAATCCAAAGGCCGAGGCCCCACCCAGCAGAAGCGCTATCATCCCGGCCCTTCCCGCGTGACAAGGTTGCGCAAGATCGCAAGCTCTGGAAAACTTGAGGTAAAAAAACGGGCCAAGCTGAAATCCGCTGTGGGCCAGACCACGGGCGCGGGCCAGACCAGCCCGGACTTGGCCCATTGAGCCCGCCTGGCACGGCGCAGATCCTGAGCCGCAGCCCGTGCGCCCTGAAACAAATCTTCACCCAGATCGACCGGGGCTAGCGGAAAATCGCGTCCCTCGAACCGGGAAAGGCGGGCAGGTCTGCTGCGGTCCAGCCGGGCGATTTCATGCTCCATACTGTCCAGTTCCACGATCATCAGGGCACGGCGCTGCTTTTGGGCCAAATCGGCCAGCCTGGCCACAGCACCATCAGTGTCGTCAAACAGCATGTCCGAAAGCAGGACGACCGCACTGGCAGGCCGCAGGAATGGCAGCAGTGCCGTCGTCAAAGTTGTGGGGTTTGCGGCGAAATCCGGCGCGCCTGCCGCAGACCACAAGCCAAGGGCCACCTTGCGCGCGACAGGCCCTACCCCGCGCCCGCGCGCCCTGACGGGCGCACCTTGCCCAAACAACGGTGCCAAGACCACGTCATTGCCATCTTCGGCGGCGATGGTGGCGATACACTCCATTGCCCACAACGCAAATTTCAACTTTTCGGCCCCCTCAGGCAGGCGCATCGCGGGGCGGTTGTCGAGGATCAGCACCACCGTCATCCGCTCTTCCGCCTCGAACGTCCTGACGATCAACTGATCCTTGCGGCTTTGCCGGGCCGAGGCCATCCAATCCACCGCTCGGATGTCGTCGCCGAACTGATAGGCCCGGTAATCCCGAAACTGCAGGCTTTGGCCCTGTCTGCGCCGCAAATGCGGGCCAATCCCCTGACTTGGCAAAGTTTTGCGCAATTTCAACCGTAGCCGGGACAACAGGTTGTCCGGCAAAGGCGGCGGCTGATAGGCGGGTTTTACTGCCAAGGCTCAGATCGCCAGCTTGGCCATGGGGCTGGCCAGATCGGCCCGGAACCGGTCATTGTATCCTGCCCCCTCACCGCCCACGGCAAGGTCTGGCGCGCTCATCAGGGCCAACTCTGTCAGGAAGGCATCCAAGGCCACAGCCTCACCCGCACCCGTGCGCGCCTCGGGCGGCAGGTCATCCAGCGTGATCCGCAAACGGTGGCGCAAGACCGGACGCAGTACTGCGGCCAGCCCCTGCCGGGCCCCCGCCGCCGCTGTCAACGCTTCGGCGGGCGGCGTCGCGTCCACCGCACTCCACCCCAATGCGCCCTTGGCAAGGGCAGAGGCCGCGCGTGGCCCCAAAGGATAGGTGATCCGGTTGCCCAACCAGACCTTCAGTGCCTCGCGTCGTTTGGGCGACAGTCCGGTCATTTCGGCGAAATTGAGGTTGGTGGCTTGCACGATGTTGACGACATGCGCCTCGACCACCGGCGGCAGCGTCAGCGACAGCACCGCCCGGCTGGCATTGTGCAATTGAACCAGAGCCGCCTTTTCCGCCTCTGTCAGGGGCACTTCGGCATCTAAGGGCGTTTCCGGCTCCACGGGAGGTACCACTATGGGGGCGATTTCCTTGCGCACAATGCGGGCGATCACATCGGCCCCCGGCATCGACATTCGGATTTTGAACATGAAGCGGTCAGACTGCGCCTCTGGAAGGTCATAAGTGCCTTCCTGATCAATTGGGTTCTGCGTGGCCATGACCATGAACGGGGTGTTCACCTCTGTCATATAACCGCCATGCGAAAAGCTGCGGGCATGGCGCAGAGGTTCGGTTTTGCCCAATACGGTCACCTGAAACTCTGCCATGGCTTCCAACATGGCGGATTGGGTCTTGGGCGTGGCGCGGTTGATCTCATCGGCAATGAGCAGAGCGTGAAAAATCGGACCCGGGCGGAATTTCAGCGCACCAGAGCCATCCGCCGCAGGCATCAGGGTGCCGGTAATATCGGCAGGCATCAGATCGGGGGTGAACTGGATACGCCCGACCGCCTTGCGCCCCAGGCCCATCGCATCGGCCAAAGCGCGCACGAGCGCTGTCTTGCCAAGGCCGGGATTGCCCTCCAGCAGCACATGGCCCCCGGTAAGCAACGAGATGACCAGCAGTTTGACGACAGGCGCAAGACCGAACATGTTGCGCGCCTCAACGGCGGCGGGCAGACCGCGCAGATAGTCGATATCGTCTGCCCGCAATTCAAAACTCATCTGTCCCATTCCTTTTTCGATGTAGGTTCAGTTCAAGTTCAATGCAGAAATTCCGTGATCCAGGCGGCAAGACCCTGCTTGGGTGCTGGCCCCGGCGGTAGACCATCAGGCAAAGGCATATCAGCGCGCAACGCCACTTCGGGCAAGCCCGCAGATTGGCCCGGATCGGCAAATTGAGCCTGCTGACTGCCTGCCGTAATTTGCTGCGCACCCTCGACCTCGCTGCCACCGGTCACAGCCTGCACCACAACCGGCTCGCCACCCTTGGCCGTAGGGTCCATTACACCGACCTTTGGGCCGTCCGTGGGGCTGCTATCGCCCGGTTGCGGCATCGCTACGCCGGTTTCAGATTTGTTGTCCTGCCCCGCCCCGGCCCCTTGCGGTACAAGCCCGCTGTTCCCTGTGCCCTGCGGGCTAGCGGCAACCGTTTGCCCCTTGTCTGCCGGTGATGCGCCACCTTCCCCCACCCCAGCCTGTCCGGCGTCATCCTGATCGGCAGACTGGCCCGAGCCACTCCGCGG
>PFEX01000003.1:0-4995 GCA_002783145.1 Rhodobacteraceae bacterium CG17_big_fil_post_rev_8_21_14_2_50_65_11
TCGGCATGGACGGGCGCATCCTGAAACGCGGCCACGACCTGCGCACCGTGCTCCGCGTGCTGGAACGCAAGCTGATCCGCGCCGTGGAGACTTGACCTCAGCCGCCCGGTTTGAGGAACCGCCGACGCGACAGGATCGGACCGACGCCCTTCGCCTCGAACCGCGCGGCGGCGTGCTTCAGCGGTTCATAGGCCACGGCCATGTGATGGGCATTGGCGTGCAGCAGCATCCGGTCATTGGCCATGAAGCCGACATGACCCGTCCAGAACACAAGGTCGCCGCGCACAAAGGGTTCACCGTGGTAAAGTTCGCGCCCCAGTGCCATCTGCTGATCGGAGTCGCGCGGGCAATCGAGCCCGCAGCCCACAAGCGCCATCTGGATCAGCCCGGAACAATCCAGCCCCCAGCGGCTGTTCCCCCCCCACAGGTAAGGCGAGCCAAGGAACAGGTCGGCCACGCCGACGGGATCGCCGAAGCGCGCCTTGATGGGCTGCAAATGCGGCCGCGGGATGAAATGGCCGGTGTGGATGCGCAGGAAATCCTCGCGCTCCGCCACCACCTTGACCGGCGAGCCGAAGAAGATCGCCACCTCGGGCGGCGCCTTCAGCTCCGGCTTGGGGTAGAGATGGGTGGCCGGCGCCGCGACCCAATGGGTGGGGGCCTCGGGCGAGACCAGTGCGCCGGCCAGCATGTATCCCACCTGCCCATCCCGCGCCGCCTGCCCGAAGGCGAAGCCGTCCTCGGTTTCCAGGACGTGAAAGACCTCGCCGAACAGAAGCTGGCTGACCCGCTTGCCGCGCGGTTCCCCGGTGATGTTGGCCATCGGCTGGGTAACCATCATGCGGCGCCCCTCGACGAAACGCTCGGCCTCCACCTGACCTTTCAGCGAGACATGGGCGACGCGCCCGTTGGTCGGGGTGATACGCGGTTCAGCCATCGCCCAGCATCCGTGGCAGCGCCGCGAAGATCGCCCGCGCCCCCTGCCCGACACCGCCCTTGGGGCGGGCCGGAGCATCAGTGGGCTGCCAGCCGTAAATGTCGAAATGGGCGAAGCGATCCACCCCGGCGGCGAACCGGCGCAAGAACAGCGCGGCGGTGATCGAGCCGGCAAAGCCGCCCCCCGGCGCGTTGTCGAGATCGGCGATCGCCGGTTCCAGCATCGCCTCGTAAGGCAGATGGAACGGCATCCGCCAGACCGGGTCGGCAACCTGCGTTGCGGCTTCCGCCAGCGACGCGGCGATCCCCTCGTCATCGGTGTAGAATGGCGCCAGATCGGGCCCCACCGCCACCCGCGCCGCGCCGGTCAGCGTCGCCATGCAGATCATCAGGTCCGGCGCATCCTCCGCCGCCAGCGACAGCGCATCGGCCAGAACCAGCCGCCCCTCGGCGTCGGTGTTGTTGACCTCCACCGTCAGGCCGTTACGCGCGGTCAGGATATCGCCGGGGCGGAAGGCATCGCCCGCGACCGCGTTTTCCACCGCCGGGATCAGCACCCTCAGGCGCAGGTTCACCCCCGCCGCCATGATCATCCGCGTCAGCCCCAGAACCGTCGCCGCGCCGCCCATGTCTTTCTTCATCAATCCCATGGACGCGCCGGGTTTAAGGTTCAGCCCGCCGGTATCGAAACAGACGCCCTTGCCAACCAGCGTCACCTGCGGGCCGCTCTCGCCCCATCGCATGTCGATCAGCCGGGGCGCCCGCGTCGCAGCGCGGCCGACGGCGTGGATCAGGGGGAAATTGGTGGTCAGCAGATCTTCGCCCGTGGTGACGGCCATGGCCGCGCCGAAGCGGTCCGCCAAGGCGCGCGCGGCGTTTTCCAACTGCTCCGGCCCCATGTCGTTGGGCGGGGTGTTGATCAGGTCGCGGGTCAGGCATTCGCCCTCTGCGGTGATTTCAAGCGCTGCGGCATCCAGCCCCTCGGGCACCACCAGCCGTGCCTTGGGGGCGGGGTTTTCCCGATACCGATCAAAGCGATACCCGGCGAGCAGGAAGCCAAGCGCCGTTTCCTCGCGCTCCACCATCGGCATCGCGCCAGCATCAAGCCGGTAGAGCCCGTCAGGAAGCGCGGCAAGCGCCGCCCCGAGCGCAAAGCGTTTGCGCAACCGCGCGCCGGATGTGCCGCGCCCGGCGAGAACGGCGGCGATACCACCCTGCCCATCGGGCAAGAGGCACGTTTCCCCCAGACCGGCGGAGAAACCAAGCCGGCGGACCCACTCCGCCTGTCCGGGCTGCAGGGCGGACAGGGCCGCCTCCAGCCCGTCGTTTGCGACCGGGATCACCCGGATGGCGGAGGAAGCATCGGGGGAAAACTGTCTTGCCATGGTCAACTGTCCTGCGTTGCGTGGTCACAGCCTAACGCGACAGGCCGGGGCTGCAAGGCAGATCAACCAGATGCATCCTCCAGATCCCAGATCGCCTTGATCGACCGATCGCCGACGCGCAACAGACGCATATAGGTGGCGGCAAGGGCAACCGCATCGCGCCGCGCCGCGCAGCGTTGCACATCCCGCGCGACGCGCGACAAGGTGGCCATGCCGATGCGATCCGATGCCGCGATCAGCGCCCGCACCAGGCCGGCCAGCGAGGGCGCATCGCACCATGGGTCGATATCGCGAATATCGCGCAGCCTGCGGCTGATCACTTCCAGTGCACTGGCCACCTCATGTTCGGCGCGGACTTCCCCCACCTCCTTGCAAAGAAGTTCCAGTCGATCGGGGTTGAACCGCGCCGGTTCTTCCGGGCGCAGCACGGTTACGTCCTGTTTCATCACTCACTCCACTTCCGCCCCCACGGATGGCAGAAGCTTGCCGCGCGATGTTGAAGAAAGGGTTTAGGCGGGCCTGAAAAAAGGCTCGAGTTTTCACCGAATGCACCGTAACACGGGCGGCGCGCAACCCGAGGTGACAGAATGAAGAACGCGTCCCCGCTGCCGGCCTATCTTGCAAGGCGGTATCACGGCTGGAAGGCGACCGAATACGCCGAGAACGAGGCCTGGTTCCGGCATCTTGCCAATGAGGGCCAGCACCCGCGCGCAATGGTGGTTTCCTGCTGCGACAGCCGGGTGACAGCCACCTCGGTTTTCGGGGCCGATCCGGGCGAGTTCTTCATCCACCGCAATATCGCCAACCTTGTGCCGCCCTTTGCGCCCGATGGCGACCACCACGGCACCTCGGCAGCGGTCGAATTCGCGGTGACATCGCTCAAGGTGGCGCATGTCATCGTGCTGGGACATAGCAGTTGCGGCGGTGTCAATGGCTGCATCCAGATGGTATCGGGCAATGCGCCGGAGCTGGAAAAACCGGGCAGTTTCGTGGGTCGCTGGCTGGACATGCTGCGCCCCGCCTGCGCGGCAACCGCCACGATCACGGACCCGCTCGTCCGGCAGCGGACGCTGGAGCAGAAAGCCGTCCTCGTGTCGCTGTCCAACCTGATGACCTTCCCTTTCGTCAGGGACGCCGTCAAGGACACTCGGCTTAGCCTGCACGGCCTGTGGACCGAGATCGCCTCCGGCGCGCTTGAAGCCTATGACCCGAAAATGGGTCGTTTCGTTCCGGTCTGAGGATATTTCGCGGAGTTTAACGTGGCTTTAACGAAGCGGGCGCCACTCTGCGCCCATGTTCGGAGAGTCGCTTACCATCCGCCTCGCGCCACGAGACCTGAACGCGCTGCATGGACTTGCAGCCGAACAGGATCTGAGCGTCGATCACATCATCCGCGGCCTGATCACGCGGGAAATCAGGCGCGCGGCCGACGCGAAGACGCGCCAATGCGCGGATGAGCGGCTCGTCGCGCGCCTGCAGCGGCTCCTCGCGCCAACCATGGCCGAAGCGATCGACTGGCACGACCTGCAACGGCGCTTGCGCGCCGTCGGGTTCGAATTGCGCCCCGCCGGGGGCGGCCTGACGCTGCACCGTCTGCCGACGGGCGCCCGGCTCTGCAAATCCTCGGAAATCGGCTTTGCCTATTCCCGTTTCGTGAAACGCTTCGGCGCACCGATGCCCGGCCATCCGCACAAGATGCGCCACCTCCTCAACCGCGCGCACCCCGAGGAGACGGACGATGATGTCGACCTGATAGAGGAGATCTGACCGTCAGCCTTTCTTCAGCACCCGCTTGCCAAGCGTTTCGGCGATCTGAACCGCGTTCAGGGCCGCCCCCTTGCGCAGGTTGTCGGACACGCACCAAAGGTTCAGCCCGTTGTCGATCGTGCCGTCCTGCCGGATCCGGCTGATGAAGGTGGCGTAATCACCGACGCAGTCCACCGGCGTGACGTAGCCGCCATCTTCTCGCTTGTCGACGACAAGGATCCCCGGTGCCGCGCGCAGGATCTCGCGGGCTTCATCCTCGTCCAGGAAATCTTCGAACTCGATATTGATCGCCTCGGCATGACCCACGAAAACCGGCACACGGACGCAAGTCGCCGTCACCTTGATCGCCTTGTCGACGATCTTCTTGGTCTCGGCCACCATCTTCCATTCTTCCTTGGTCGAGCCATCGTCAAGGAAGACGTCGATATGTGGGATCACGTTGAAGGCAATCTGCTTGGGATAAACGGAGGGCGCAACCTCCTGTCCCGGTACATACATGCCCTTGGTCTGGTTCCAAAGCTCGTCCATCGCCTCCTTGCCGGAGCCGGACACCGATTGGTAGGTCGAGACGACAACCCGCTTGATCGTCGCCCGGTCATGCAGCGGTTTCAACGCCACAACCATCTGCGCGGTCGAACAGTTGGGGTTGGCGATGATGTTCTTTTTCGAATAGCCATCGATCGCTTCGGGGTTCACCTCCGGCACAACCAGCGGCACGTCGGGATCGTAGCGGTAGAGGGAACTGTTGTCGATCACCACGCAGCCCGCCTTTGCCGCGCGCGGCGCGAAGGTCTTGGTCGCGTCGGCGCCGATGGCAAACAGCGCAATGTCCCAGCCGGTGAAATCGAACGTGTCGAGATCCTGCGTCTTGAGGGTCTTGTCGCCAAAGCTGCACTCGGTCCCGAGC
>PFEX01000003.1:5040-15805 GCA_002783145.1 Rhodobacteraceae bacterium CG17_big_fil_post_rev_8_21_14_2_50_65_11
CAGGATGTTCAGCATTTCGCGGCCCACGTTGCCCGTGGCGCCGACAACGACAACTTTATAGCCCATGATCCTTGTCCTCTTGGTTAGGAACAGCGGCGGGCATATCGCAGGCGGGGGCGAAGTTAAAGGGCAAGCCCCTTGACTTGTGCGGCAAATGCGAACATGTCAACGGCAGTGTCATACGGCCGCGTGAGCCGAACGCCGCGACAGTGTCGCCCCCGCGTTCCCGGCGCGAAGAATTCCCAGTCCCCATCACGCAGGGTCTGACGGTCTGGCCGGCCGATCGGGATGCCCCCGGTTAGCAGAGCGCCCGATCGCCCCCTCGCTGCCTCCGACATCCGGGGGCGATGACCCGTATCACCCCGTGCGCGATGTCCGCGCCGGTGGAAAGGAATACAGTGTTCGATTTTGAAATGCTCGGCCTCTCGCCGACCTTGCAGGCCGCCGTGAAAGCTGCCGGCTACGAAACCCCGACCCCGATCCAGAACCAGGCGATTCCGCTTGCGCTCGCCGGGCATGATATCATGGGCCTCGCCCAGACCGGCACCGGCAAGACCGCCGCCTTCGGCCTGCCGCTGGTGGAACACCTGCTGGCGATGCCGGGCCGACCGGAACCCAAGACCACCAACGCCCTGATCCTTGCGCCGACGCGCGAACTGGTCAACCAGATCTCTGAATCGCTGCGTGATTACGTCAAGGGCTCCGACCTGCGCATCGGCACGGTCGTGGGCGGGCAGTCCATCAATAACCAGATCCGCTTTCTGGGCCGCGGGATCGACATTCTCGTCGCCACACCCGGCCGCCTGATCGACCTGATGGATCGCGGCGCGGTGCGCCTCGATCGCGCGAAGTTTCTCGTTCTCGACGAGGCCGACCAGATGCTCGACATGGGGTTCATCCATGCCCTGCGCCGGATTGCGCCGAAGCTGGGCCATCCGCGCCAGACGATGCTCTTTTCGGCCACCATGCCCAAGCAGATGGAAGAACTGTCGCGCGCCTACCTCGTGAACCCGCGCAAGGTGCAGGTCGCGCCGCCGGGCAAGGCTGCTGACAAGATCACCCAGTCTATCCATTTCGTCGAGAAAGCCGACAAGCCCGCGCGCCTGAAGGAACAACTGCGCCGCTACCCTGACGATCTCAGCCTTGTTTTCGCGCGCACCAAGCACGGGGCGGAGAAGTTGATGAAACAACTTGTCGCCGACGGGTTCGACGCTGCCTCGATCCACGGCAACAAGAGCCAGGGCCAACGCGACCGCGCGATCAAGGCGTTCAAGGCCGGCACCACCAAGATCCTCGTGGCGACCGACGTGGCCGCGCGCGGCATCGACATCCCCGATGTGCGCACCGTCTACAATTTCGACCTGCCGGATGTGCCGGACAACTACGTTCACCGCATCGGGCGCACCGCCCGTGCCGGCAAGGAAGGCGAGGCGATCGCCTTTTGCTGCGCCGAGGAGGTGGACCAGCTGAAGGACATCGAGAAGGTCATGAAACTCTCGATCCCGGTTGCCAGCGGCACCTGTCCTGTCGCGGTGAAAGCCGAGAAATCCAAGCGTGGCGGCGGCGGCGGCGGTCGCGGCCGGCGTCCGCAAGGCGGTGGCGGTGGCGGCGGCGGGCAGGGCAAGCCGCAGGGCAAGCCCCGCCAGCAGAGACAGCGCCGCAGACCAGCGGCATAAAGACCAAGGGGCCGCGCGGTGCGGCCCCTTTCATTTCCAGACCGCTCTTCCGCGCCGGGGCCGCGTCATCGCGATGAGCCTCCGTCAGGAGCGCGAAGAGCGGCGCGCCTCAGACCGCTGCCTTGTGCATTTCTTCAAGGTAGATCTCGCGCAGGCGCGTGGCGATCGGGCCGACAGCGCCCTCGCCCACAGGTGTGCCGTCAATCTCCACCACCGGCATCACGAAGGCCGAGGCCGAGGTGATGAAAGCCTCTGCTGCGTCCTGCGCTTCGGCGATGGTGAAGGGGCGCTCTTCCACCTTCATCTGCGCCTCGCGGGCGAAGCGCAGCACCGCCGCGCGGGTGATCCCGTGCAGGATGTCATTGGACAATTGCCGCGTGACGATGGTGCCTTGCTTGGTCACGATATAGGCGTTGTTCGACGTGCCTTCCGTCACCACGCCATCCTCGACCATCCAGGCATCGTCGCAGCCGGCCTTCTTCGCCGCCATCTTGCCCAGCGAGGGGTAGAGCAGCTGAACCGTCTTGATATCCCGGCGCCCCCACCGGAGGTCTTCGACTGAAATCACCTTGATGCCGGTCCTGGCCTGCGGCGCATCCGCCAGCCCCGGCTTGTTCTGGGTGAACAGCACGATGGTCGGCTCGGTCTCTGCGGGCGGAAAGGCGAAGTCGCGGTCGTCAGGCGCACCACGGGTTATTTGCAGATAGATCAGACCATCCACAATGCCGTTCCTCTCGACCAACTGACGGTGAACCTTCAGCAGGTCTTCCGTGCTGATTGGGGTCTTCATCTCCAACTCGCTCAGCGAGCGGTCCAGCCTCTTGGCGTGGCCATCGAAATCCACCAGCTTGCCGTTCAGCACGCTCGTCACCTCGTAGACGCCATCGGCAAACAGGAAACCACGGTCGAAGATCGACACCTTCGCTTCATTTTCCGGCAGATACGCGCCGTTTAGGTAAACCGTGCGGGTCATGGGCGTGCTTCCTTTTCAAACCTGGCGAACGGCGCCCTTGGCGGCGCTTGTGGTGAGGGCGGCATAAGCCCGGAGCGCGGTAGAGATCTTGCGCTTGCGCGGTTGGGCCGGTTTCCAGCCGTTCGCTTCCTGCGCGGCGCGGCGCGTCGCCAGATCCTCTTCCGACACGGCGAGGGTGATGCTGCGGCCCGGAATGTCGATCTCGATCTTGTCGCCGTTCTGGACAAGGCCGATGGCCCCGCCCTCCGCCGCCTCGGGCGAGACATGGCCGATCGACAGCCCCGACGTCCCCCCGGAAAAGCGCCCGTCGGTCAGCAGCGCGCAGGCTTTGCCCAGGCCCTTCGACTTGAGGTAAGAGGTCGGGTAGAGCATTTCCTGCATCCCCGGCCCGCCGCGCGGCCCCTCATAGCGGATGACCACCACGTCGCCTTCCTTGACCTTGCCGGTCAGGATATCGCTGACCGCCTCGTCCTGGCTTTCGCAGACATGCGCGGTGCCGGTGAATTGCAGGATGCTGCTATCCACCCCGGCGGTTTTCACGATGCAGCCATCCTCGGCGATATTGCCGTAGAGAACCGCAAGGCCACCATCCTGGCTAAAGGCGTTTTCCTTGTCGCGGATCACGCCGCCGGCGCGGTCGGTGTCCAGATCCTTGTAGCGGTTCGACTGGCTGAACGCCTGCGTGGTGCGCACGCCGCCGGGTGCGGCCTTGAACAGGCGTTCCGCTTCGGGGTTGTTGGCCACCGCGATATCCCACTTGGCAATCGCCTCGCCCAGGGTGCTGGAATGCACGGTGCTGACCTCGGTGTGCAACAGGCCCGCGCGGGCAAGTTCGCCGAGGATCGCGAAAATACCGCCTGCGCGGTGGATGTCCTCCATATGGACATTGGCCGTGTTGGGCGCGACCTTGCACAGGCAGGGCACCTTGCGGCTGAGCCGGTCCATGTCGGCCATGGTAAAATCGACCTCGCCCTCATGCGCAATCGCCAGCAGGTGCAGCACCGTGTTGGTCGATCCGCCCATGGCGATATCGAGGCTCATCGCGTTCTCGAACGCCTCAAGCGTGGCGATCTCGCGCGGTAGAAGGCCGGTTTCCTCGCCCTCGTAATGGCGCTTGGCGATCTCGACGATCTTGCGCCCCGCCTCAAGGAACAGGCCCTTGCGGTCGGCGTGCGTGGCCAGCGTCGAACCATTGCCGGGCAGCGCGAGGCCCAAAGCCTCGGCCAGGCAATTCATTGAATTTGCGGTAAACATGCCGGAACATGAGCCACAGGTCGGGCAGGCGTTTTCCTCGATATGCTGCACCTGCGCGTCGGTGAAGCTGTCATTGGCGGCGGCGACCATGGCATCGACGAGGTCGATGCTGGACATCTCCAGATCGGCGATGTCGATCTTGCCCGCCTCCATCGGCCCGCCGGAAACGAAAATGGCCGGGATATTCAACCGCATCGCCGCCATCAGCATGCCCGGCGTGATCTTGTCGCAGTTGGAAATGCAGACCATCGCATCGGCACAATGAGCGTTGACCATGTATTCCACGGAATCGGCGATCACCTCGCGCGAGGGCAGACTGTAAAGCATCCCGTCATGGCCCATGGCAATGCCGTCATCGACCGCGATGGTGTTGAATTCCTTGGCAACACCGCCTGCGTCCTCGACCGCGCGCGCGACCATCTGGCCCAGGTCTTTCAGGTGCACATGGCCCGGCACGAACTGGGTGAAGCTGTTGACGATGGCGATGATGGGCTTGTTCCAATCGCCTTCGGTCATGCCCGTGGCGCGCCAAAGGCCGCGGGCGCCGGCCATGTTGCGGCCATGGGTGGTGGTGCGGGAACGGTATCTGGGCATGTCGATCCTCCTGTCAGGCGCGGTTTGCTTAGCGCAAAGGCGCGGCGAGGGCCATATGCGCATCACCGGAAATTGTGCCGCGCGTCAGCGAATTCGACAGATTTGTCGGGTATTTGCGACGGGCATGTCGGAAAACCTGCGGTGCTCGGCACCCATGGCCTCGGCGGTTTTTTGCAGGGCACAGGTAACGGAAAACCGGTTATTCATCCACGGTCGTCATCGCCGAGAAGACCCGCTCTCCAGCACAGAGGGTATCGTGTCGCGCGCTGTCAAATCGCGGATCGTGGCGACCTCTGCCGGATCGTACGGGCTGCCATCCTCGTGCAGCAGGTCATGGAACCAGATGTCGCGGCCGGGTGTGCCGCCATGTGCGCGCACAAGATCGTCGGGCCAGGGCAGCCATGTCTGGGTGCGGCCCCGGACCAGCCCCCACTGAAAGCAGCCAACGCCGCGTTCGTGGAACATTTCAAGCTGGTCCGAGATATGGCTGTCCAGCGTGCGCGCCATCCACTCGGTGCACAGTACCGGGCGACCCAGCACCTCGAGATAGTCGATGAATTGGGCCACACGGGCGCGGTTCCAGTAGGCGTGAAAGGTGATGATGTCGGAATGCAGGAGCGCGCTGCGGTCGATCTCGGTCTGGTAGGGGTGCGCGTCGTCGCCTGGTAGCGGCGTTGTCCATGCCGCCACGCTCAGGGGCGCGGCCGGGTCTTCGGCCCGCGCCCAGGCAAAGGCGTTTTCCATCAGCGCCAGGGCGCGGCTTTCCAGTGCCTTGTCAAAACTGCCGTAATCCGGCCCGCTGAAGTCCATGCGGTTACCGGGCTCGTTGTAGAGATCCCAGAACAGAACGCGCGGATCGGCCCGAAAGCGGTGGATCACGCCCCGCACGTAGGCTTGCAGATCGACATCGTGATCGCCCGACACCACCACCGCGCGCCCCGGCGAGGCGATGGCGCGGCTGTTATGAACGCCTGGCACCGGCGCGGGCTGCGGGCCCCAGACGGGTTCTTCGCCGCCGAAGCCGCAATCGTCGAACAGGCAAGGCACCGTATCCAGCCCATGCCTTGCGGCGATCGCCATCACCCGGTCGAGCCGGTCGAGCAACCCGTCGCGGTCGTGCAGCCAGCCCTGAAACGGCAGGTTGATGCGCATCGCGTTGAAGCCTATCTCGCCGGCCCAGCCCAGTTCGCGTTCGATCGTGGCCGCGTCGAACGTATCGGGGTGCCACATCTCGATGAAATTGACGGCTGTCGAGGGCAGGAAGTTGAAGCCGCACACCCAAGGGCGGGCCTGCCACCAGTCCTTCGCGCGGGCTTCGCTCCAGCGGGTCATGTCGGTATCCTGTTTGATCTTGCAAAAAGGCCCCGCCACATTCGGGCGAGGCCTTGCTTTGGCTTAGCGGTCCAGTTGATCCTGAACTTCAAGCTCGGCATCAGCGAGGGCGTCCTCTACCGGCTTGCCGGTCAGCCAGATCGCCTGAAGCTCTCGGTTGAGCACGTCCTGAATGGCGCCGTAGCGTTCCGACGGCGGGGTGTCGCGCGCTATGGCGGCGGTGCCGGCGTATTCATCGCGGTGCGGCAGGTTGGTATAGGCCTCGCTTTCGACCACCGAGCTGCGCACCGCCATGTGTCCGGTCCGCGCCCAGTCGATGTTGTGGTCGTTGATGAAGGCCAGAACCCGCAACGCGGCGTCCCGCTCCGCGCCCTCAAGGGTGGAGGGGATGGCCCACATGTGGCTGTCGGCCCATGTCGCACCGGTGTCGAACAGCGTCGGGAAATCGGCCGCGTAGTAGTTCGACAGCGCCACCTCCGGATCGGCGGCCTGCGCGTCGTAGAAATCCACGACCCACGTGCCGTTGACCAGCACCGCCGCCTCGCCGTTCAGGAAAGCCTGCTGGCTGTCGGCATAGTTAAGCTGCGGATTGGCGTAGCCGGCATCGAACAGTTGCGTGATGGCGGTCACCGCGTTGGCGGCCTCCTCGGTGTTGATGGTGGCGGTGCCGTCCTCGGTGAAGATGTTGGCGTCCTGCTGCCACATCAGCGCCAGCACAAGCCGCACGCCGATCGGGAATTGCGCGAAATCGGCGGCGAGGTAATCCTGTCCGGTCGCCTCCTCTACCATGCGGGCGTGCTCCAGAAGCTCCTCGGGCGAGGAGGGCAGGATCGGGGCACCAGTGTCGTCGACCAGCCCGGCCGCTTCCATCAGGCCCATGTTGACGTGCCAGAGGTTGGCGTGGAAATCCATCGGCACGCCGTAGATGCCGCCTTCGTAGCTGACGGCCTCCAGCGCGTTTTCGGACCAGTCGGAGGGGTCGATCCCCGCCGCCTCCAGATCGCCCGAAAGCTCCGACAATGCGCCGATCCCTGCGAATTCCGGGATCCGGTGACGGTGCATCACGAACACATCGGGCGGCGTGCCGCCGGCGAAGGCCGCCTTGATCTGGTCATAGTAGTTGCCCCAGTCGGTGGGCAGGGTGTTGATCGACACGCCGTCGATTTCGGCATCGGCGGCGTTGATGATGGACTGGATGATGCAGGGCTCGCCGACGCTGGTGGTGGTGTCGGTCCCGGCATTCTCGCAGGCGCCGAAGAAGCGTCCCAGCGTCACCTCCTGCGCCATGGCTCCGGGGGCACCGGTGGCCAGCGTTGCGGCGGCTGCCGCGGTCAGTAGCACATGTCTCATGGTTTTCTCCCTATGATGTGCGGGTCAGCCCTTGGATCCGCCGGCGGTCATGGCATTGACCACATAACGCTGGAAGATCAGGAACAGGATCACAACCGGAAGCGAGGCGATGACGCCCGAGGCCATGACGCGGCCCAGCCCTTCCGATTGCGCGAAGTTGGACTGGATCGAGGCCAGCCCGAGCGTGATGGTGAAATATTCGCGCTGCTGCGCACTGACGAGCGGCCAGAGATAATCGTTCCACGCGTAGAGGAATGTCAGGATCGCCAGCGTCATCATCGCAGGGCGCGCCAGCGGCAGCATCACGTGCCAGAAGATCTGCAACCAGCCGACCCCGTCGAGGCGCGCAGCCTCCTCGATATCGCGCGGGATCGCCTGGAAGAATTGCAGCATCAGGAAGACCCCGATGGGCACCGCCATGCGCGGCAGAATCAGCGCGTGATAGCTGTTGTGCCATCCGAAGTCGGCGAACATCGTGTAAAGCGGGATGAAGACCGCCTGTTCGGGCACCATCAGCCCGATCAGGCACATCACGGTGATCGCCCGCTTGAACGGGAACTCCAGCCGCGCAAGCGCGTAGCCTGCCGTGGTGGACACCGTCAGCACCCCCAGCGTCATCCCCAGCGAAACGATCAGCGAATTGAGGAACCACCACGGCGTCTGGCCGAAGGTGAAGAGCGCGGCATAGTTGTCTGTGGTGAAGGGGATCGGCAGCAGCCCGAACGCGGTGCTCGACGTGGTGCGTGCCAACACCTCGTTGGGCTGCAACGATAGCGACAGCATCCACAGCGTCGGCACCAGCCAGATGAAAGCCGGGACTGCAAGCCCGATAACAAGCCAGTAATACCCGCGGTTCATTCGTCTTTCTCCCGGCCAATGACAAACTGAATGATCGAGAACGCCCCCATGATCACGAACAGGAACACCGCCATGGCACTGGCGCGGCCCAGCTCGCTGTCACGAAACCCGGTCTGGTAGATGTAGCGCACCAGAACCTGCGTGGTGTCGTTCGGTCCGCCCTGCGTCATCAGGTGGGATTGCCCGAAGACCTGGAAATGCAGGATGATCTGCAACACCACGACCAGCGTGATCGTGCGCCGCAGGTTGGGCAGGGTGACGAACCAGAACGCCCGTGCGCCGCGCGCATTGTCCAGCGCGGCAGCCTCGTAGATGTCCTTCGAGATATCCTGAAGCCCGGCGAGGAACAGGATCATGGCAATGCCAAGCGACCACCAGATCGTGGCGATGACGATGGCGGCCATGGCGAATTGCTGGTCGGTCAGCCAGTTGATCGGCGTGCCGCCGAAGGTTTTGGTGATATTGGCGATAAGGCCCTGTCGGGGCGAGAACATGATCTGCCAGATCAGCGTGACCACCGTTACCGACAGCACCTGGCTGAGGAAGAACAGGGTGCGCAGGATGCCCATGGCGCGGGTCTCGCGGTTCAATCCCGCCGCCAGCAGAAGCGCCGCGATGGTCACGCCGGGCACGGTAAAGCCCACGAAGACCAGCGTGTTGCCCACGGTAGGCCAGAACCGGCGGTCATACCACCGTCCCCCTTCGCCGGGATGAAAACCGGGGAGGACAACCAGCAGCAGCGACACCACGCCAAGGGCGATGGCGTTGAAGCGGCTCAGCCGGTCCGCCCGGCGAAGGAAGACAGCAAGCGCAAGACCGATGACGCCAAGGCCCTGCCATAGGGGCGCGGAGAACCCCCATTGGATATTGCGGCCCCACATGACGCGCTCGTAGTTGCGCAGCCCGATGAATTCCATGGCGTCGGGATTGAAGGCCACGGCAAGCAGGTTCCAGTCGTGCAGGCTGATCCAGATCCCGCGAAAGAACGGGTAAACCAGAAACAGCGCATAGGTGACGAGAAAGGGCGCCAGAAGTATCCACGCCGATTGACGTTGACTAAGGTATCTCCTTTGGGCGTCGCGCATCGTCTCCTCCCCGATCCGATTGCGAGTCACAGGATCGCCCCAATGGGTCGATTCCGCTTGTGCTAAAAATATTAGCAATATTATTTAGCAGAAAGCAATCCCTTTTCTCCGATGGCGGCGGCGCATGGAAAAGCAAAGGAAAACAAGGGTCACGATGAAGGACGTGGCGCTGCGGGCGGGGGTATCGCAATCCACGGTCTCCTTCGTTCTCAACGGTCTGGAAGACATGCGCATCGGCCGCGAGACGCGCAAGCGCGTGCGTCAGGCGGTGGAGGATCTTGGCTATCGCCACCGTGGCGCCGGGCGTCCGCCGAAACCTGCCGGGCAGGGTGTGATCGGGTTGATCATCGACGAAATCGCCACCAGCCCGTTCGCCGCGATCTCGATCGAGGGGGCGCAGGAAGAAGCGTGGAAGCGCAATGTGATCCTCGAAGTGGTGATGACAGGCGGCGATGCCACTTACGAGGCCGCCGTCCTGAAGAAGTGGGCCGGGGACAACGCCATCGGGGTAATCTACGGGTCGATCCTGACCCGCGCCCTGACCCCGCCCGACGGGCTGGCGCGACATGCCTGCGTGTTGCTGAACTGCCATGATCCGGCGGGACGTCACCGGTCCGTCGTGCCCGCCGAACGTCGCGGTGGCGAGGTCGCCACCGCCGCCCTGATTGCCGAAGGCCACCGGCGCATTGCCTTCATATCCGGGGAACCGTGGATGGAAGCCTCTGACCAGCGCATGGAAGGCTATGAGCGCGCCTTGCGCAACGCGGGCATTCCCGTCGATCCGTCGCTGATCGTCGAGGGCAATTTCCTGCCCTCTGGCGGTCGCCTTGCCACGCTGAAACTGCTGGCGCAGGACCGCCGCCCCGATGCGATCTTCTGCGCCAACGACCTGATGGCGGTCGGATGCTACGAGGCGCTGAAAGAACTGGGCGAACGCCCCGGCAAAACCATCGCCGTGATGGGCTACGACGATCAGGAAATCGCACAACACCTGTCGCCGCCCCTGTCCACGGTCTTGCTTCCGCATCGCGAGATGGGCCAATGGTGCGTCGAGACATTGATGACCGTGCCCGGCAGCGCCCATGCAGAGCGGATGGAATGCCCGTTGGTGCTGCGCGGTTCGCACCGCATAAAGGACTAGCGGTGCAGTCTCGCCGAGGCGCAGAGTATCGGGATGATCAAGGGATCACGAGGCTGGTTCGCCGATCGCCGGGGTATGCCGGGAGCATGGTTGGAGCGTCGCGACGGTCTACACGCTGAAGGCCAAGTCTGGCGGGATGGACCCATCCGACGCCAGAAGGCTGAAGCAGCGTGACCTGAGCATCCTTTGGATCATTTTGCCCCAGCCGTTGTGCAGGGCCGTGTCGAAAGCCGCGCATGGCGCGCGGCAAGGGCGGTGTCGCGGGTGGTGGGCCGGAGCGTGTTTTCTCGGAAACTGCCGTTCGCTTGGACTCAAACCGGTTCGTCTGGTACCATGGGGCGCATGATTTACAAGCCTGAAAGTCCGCAACATGACAGCATCGGGTTGGAGAATGCGGCATGATGCGGCATAATGTGCACCTGATCCGGCTCGCGGTCTGGTGCCCCGCTTGACCGTGGCAAGCCTGGGAGACGTCCATGCGTATCTTGTTTACTGGCGGATC
>PFEX01000142.1:0-7703 GCA_002783145.1 Rhodobacteraceae bacterium CG17_big_fil_post_rev_8_21_14_2_50_65_11
CAGCCGTCCCGCGCGCGCGCCACCAGTTGCCATTGCCCGATGGCCAGTTCCACCGGTGCAAGCGCCCGGCCCATCAGGATCGACCCCGCGATCATCGCGCCCGCCGTCATTTCATTCTGAAGCACCAGGTAGGCACCGAGCCCGAGGATCGCCGATTGCAGGAACAGCCGCAATGTCTTGGTCAGGGTGCTGAAACCGCCAACCTGATCCGACGCCGCGATCCCCTGCCCAAGCGCCTCGCCGCGCAGAACCCGCCAGCGGGCAAGCGCCCGGCCTTGCATGCCAAGACTGCGCACCAGTTCCGATTCGGATTGCAGGCGCCCGGCCATCCGGTCAGCCTTGAGCGTGGCGGTATTCGCCTTGGCCAGCGGGCCGCTGGATCGGATCTGGTTGAGCACAGTGATCAGAACAAGCGCCGCCCCCCCGGCAAGCGCCAGCCAGCCAAGCCATGGGTGGAAGACGAAAATGGCCAGAAGAAAGAGCGGCGTCCACGGCAGATCGAACACGGCCAGGAAGACCGGCGAGGACAACAGCCGCTGGATCGCCTCCAGATCCATCAGGCCGGTCTGCTGCTGCCCGGTGCGTCCGGCGCGCGCCAGCGTGGCGCGAAACACCCGCTCATCCAGCCCGTCCTGAAAGCGCGCCCCGATTCGCGCAGCGACCCGGCCACGGGCATAATCAAGCAAGCCCATCATCAGGAACAGAAACGAGACCAGCAGCGACAGCGCCAGCAATGTTTCTTCCGACCGGCTGCCCAGAACCCGGTCATAGACCTGCAACATGAACAGCGGGCCGGTCAGCATCAGCGCGTTGGTAAACATGCTGAACAGGAAAACAGCCCATAACAGCGCGCGGTTCGCAGACCGCGCCTGTTTCAGCTCATTCCCCGGCGCGCCCCGGGTTGCAGTGGATTTCGTTGTCATTCTGTCCCATGCTCCGACCTTGTGCCGGTGATTCTGCTGCGCCGCCATAATGACCCGTCCGCAACATCGGTTACCAATCCGGTCGCCAATGTCCGATCAGGTCTGGCGCATGCCATTGAATTCCTGTTTGAGCCCATAATGTAAACACACTACGAAAACCTTGAAGAGATTGCCATTGTCCCCAGTTCTCCGTCCCCGCCTTCACCTTGCCCTCGCTGCGGTCGCGCTGACGGCGCTTGCCGCCTGCGGCCCGGCCACCCTGCCACCGGCGGGCGTGGTGAACGATCCCGACGAGCAGGCCAACCGCGCGATGCATGATTTCAACGTCGGCGTTGACCGCGCGATCGTGCGGCCCGTGTCGCTTGGCTACGGACAGGTTGTTCCGGAACCGCTGCGCATTGGGCTGCGCAATGCGTCCTCGAACCTCGATCAGCCGCTTTACGTAGTGAACAACGTCCTCCAGTTGCGCCTTCAGGATGCCTTGCAGAACACGTTCCGCTTCCTCGTGAATTCCACCTTCGGGCTTGGCGGGCTGCTGGACCCGGCCACCGATATGGGCATTTTCGCGGCGGACACGGATTTCGGCGAGACCATGCATGTCTGGGGCATTTCGGAAGGGGGATATGTGGTTCTGCCTGTGCTCGGCCCCTCGACCAGCCGCGATACGGTTGGCCTGCTGGTGGACACGGCGATGAACCCGACGCGGCTGGCGTTCAGCACCCCCGAAAGCGATTACATCACCGGGCTTTCGGTCACGGACGGGCTGAACACCCGATACGAACTCGGGAATGAGATCGACAGGGTCTATTACGACAGCCCCGATGGCTACCGGCAGGCACGCATTCTTTACCTGCAAAATCGCCGCTTCGAATTGCGCAACGGCGGCGCGGTGGATTACCTTGATCCCTATGCAGAGTCGCAGGAAGCCCCCTACCTTGACCCCTATGAGGACCCTTATGCGCAATAACACCGGACTATCGCGCCGCGTTTTCCTGAGCCTCGCCGCCGCGTTTGCGGCCGCCGCGATTCAGCCGACGCGGATATGGGCAACGATGACCATGGACGCCGCCACCAATGTCGTCGCCCGGCTGGTGGGTGAGCTTTACACAGTGATCAATTCGGGCCGGCCGGAAGCGCAGATGTATAGCGAATTCGAAGACCTGCTCGACCGATACGCCGACATGCCGATCATCGCGCAATCGGTTCTCGGGGCGGATTGGCGGCGCGCCAGCGACGGGCAGCGGCGCACGTTCGTCAATGTCTTCAAGGCCTATATCTCCCGCAAATACGGCAGCCGGTTTCGGGATCTGGTCGGTGGCAGGATCGAGGTGGAGGGCTCCCGCACGATCCGCAGTTTCTTCGAAGTGACTTCGGTTGCCCATTTGCGGGGCGAGGCGCCGTTCGAAATCGTATGGCTGGTTTCTGACGGATCCGGCGAGGCGCGGATCTTCAACCTGATCATCGAGGGGATCAACCTGCGCACCACCGAGGCCGAAGAAGTCGGTGCGCTGCTCGACCGAAACCGGGGCGACATCGACGCGATGATCGCGGACCTGCGCAACGCGAGCTGACCGGCCTTGCCATCCGGGTTGGGGCTGGCATATCTGGCCGACCCGTTTGGCAACCGGAGGCCGCGCCTTGACCCTGACGACAGCCCCTGCCTACCGGCATGAACTCGACGGCCTGCGCGCCGTCGCGGTGCTGGCCGTGCTGGGCTACCACGCGGGCTATAACGACTTTTCCGGTGGCTTCATGGGCGTGGACGTGTTCCTGACCCTGTCGGGCTACCTGATCACGCAGCAGATCGGCACGGCCCTGTCGGAGAGACGTTTTCACGTTGGCAGGTTCTGGCTGCGGCGGGTGCGGCGATTGTTGCCCGCGATGCTGCCGGTGCTGGGCCTTGCCCTCGCCTCGGCGCTGATCCTGAAGGGTCAGGGAGCCTTCGAAGCCTTTGCCCGTCATTTCCTGAGCGCGGGCCTGTTCTATTCCAACTACCAGTTCCTGTCCGAGGCCGATTACTTCGCCCGCGCCAGCGACACCAACCTCTTGCTGCATACATGGTCGCTGTCGCTGGAATGGCAGTTCTACCTTGTCACGCCGGTTGTGCTGCTGGCGACCCATCGCCTTGGACGGGCAGTCATGGCCGGGGCGTTGCTGGCGCTTGGCGTCGCATCGCTGATCCTTGCCGAGGCGCTGATCGGCGCGGGCCGGTCGGACTGGGCCTTTTACGGCGTTCTGCCGCGCTACTGGGAGTTTGCCGCCGGTGGGCTGATCGCCCTGTTACCGCCCGTGCTGCCGCGTCTGCCAGCCGCCGGGATCATGTTTCGCGCGCTTGGGCTTGGCTGCGTGCTCTGGGCGATCTTCGGCTATGAAGGTCAGGCATTTCCGGGGCTCGGCGCGGGCTGGGCCGTGGCCGGCACCGGCCTGGTCCTTGCCGCGCCAAGACAGGCACGCGACCCTGTCCGCTGGCTGCTGGAGCGGCGCGCGTTGCAATGGGTCGGCCTGCGGTCCTACGCGATCTACCTCGTCCACTGGCCGCTCTTCGTGACCGTGACGCCGACGAACATGAACGATTCCGAAGGTCCATTGTCGGTTGCCTTGCTGGTCAGCCTCGGTCTTGGCCACATGATCTATCGCTACGTGGAAACCCCGGTCCGAACCGGCGCCCGGTTTCTCGCGCCGGCCGCGATCCTGCGTCATGGCGGCGGGGCGTTGGCCATCATCGCCCTGATCGGAATCGCCCTGCCGACCGGGGCGATCACCGCTTTGCGGGAGGCGCTCCCGCTCTCGGGCCTGCGCGCCACGATGGACGAGATCGACACGGCGCGGGCGGGCTATCTCGACCTCATGACGCAGTTCAATGCCAACGAATTGGCGCATGTTCACCTGTGCAGCCTCGACACGATCCGAGGACCGCAGGCCTCGGTCGCCTGCCTGACCGATCCCTCCGTTCCGCTGGAGGCCGTGCTGCTGATCGGCGACAGCCACGGACGCGACGCGGTGATCGCCCTGTCACGAGCCTTCCCGGCGCAGGATTTCGTGATGCTGCACCAGTCGTCCTGCGTGCCGGCGACTTATGTGCGGGGGCGCTCGCTTTGCTTTGACGGATTGGAGGAGGTGTTGGCAGAGCTTGCCGCGCAAGACCGGCGCCCCCGCGTGATCCTTGCCGCACGTTGGTGGCAAGGCGAGCATCTGAACACGCAGGCCACGCTCGACACCCTGGCCGCCCTCGGCGCGTCGGTCCTGATGATCGGCCCCGGCCCGACCTTCAACGCGCAGATCGAAAGCCTCGCCCTGCAAGCGGCCCTGTCCGGCCCCACCCCGGACGCCTTGCCACCGCAAGGGGCACAGCACTTCGCCTTCGACGTGGCAGCGGTCAACGCCGATCTGCGGCGCATGGCACGTGAGGCCGCCGTGGGCTACGTCGACCGCTTCGCGCTGCTCTGCGACCCGGACGGTGCCTGCCCGGTCAGCGACGGCGCCCCGCTCTACTGGGACGACCAACACCTCAGCCCGCGCGGCCTCGGCATTTTCGCCGACCGCCTTGCCGAGGAGCCGACCACCGCCGCGTTCCTCGCGCGTTAGTTGCGGTCCGCGCCAAGCAGCCCGAGAACCTCCATCAGGATCTGTTCGGCAATGTCGGGCCGGCGCCCCGGCGCTTCCACGACGGCCTCGACCGGGCGCGCCTCCTCCTCCGGGTCGATCATCGGCAGCGGGCGCGGCGGGATGCCCTCGTGGATCGTTTCCATCGTCTGGCGCCAGATCTCTGCCGGCAGTCCGCCGCCGGTCACGCCCGTCAGCGGACGGTTGTCGTCGTAGCCCATCCAGACGCCCGCCACGTAATCGGCAGTAAAGCCGATGAACCACGCATCGCGGACCGAGGTCGTGGTGCCGGTCTTGCCGGCCACGGGCCGGTCGGGCAACTGCGCCCGGCGGCCGGTGCCGTTGGCCACGACCTGCGCCATCATGTAGGTCAGTTGCCGCGCCGCGAATTCGGACACGACCCGCTCTCGGATGCCGCCGCCCTGACCCATCATCGGCGCATCGTCACCCACCAGCCGCAGGTCAACGAGGCCGTAAGGCGCCACCGCCGAGCCGCCGTTCAGAATGCCCGAATAGGCCCCCGTCATCTCGATCAACGTGCTTTCGGACGCCCCAAGCGCAAGGGCCGGACCAAGCGCGAGGTCGCTCTCGATCCCGAAATCGCCGGCAACCCTGCGCACCAGGTCGCGCCCGACCGCCTCGCTCAGCCGCACGGCGGGGGTGTTGAGCGAGGCGCGCAGCGCCTCGGTCAGCGTCACCATGCCGTAAAACTCGCCGGTATAGTTGCGCGGACTATAGGCACCGGAGCCGGGCACGTCGATGGTCAGCGGCGCATCCTCGATCAGGTCGTCGAAGCGCCAGCCGAGGTCGAGCGCGGTGGCGTAGACGAAGGGCTTGAAGGCCGACCCCGTTTGCCGCATCGCCATCGTTGCCCGGTTGAACAGACTCGGTCCGGACTGCCGCCCGCCGACCATCGCGCGCACTGCGCCATCCGACGACATCACGATGATCGCGGCCTCGGCCTCTGATCCTTCGCGCACCTGGTTGGCGAAGACATCGTCCATCGCCGCCTCTGCCGCCGCCTGCATCAGCGGGTCGAAGGTGGTGCGCAGGATCACGTCCTCGGTCGTGTCGCGCAGCAGGAAATCGGGCCCCTGCGTCATCACCCAGTCGGCGAAATAGTCGCCGACATTGGCCGCCGCCGCCTCCGACAGGGTGGCCGGGTTGGTGCGCGCCTCCGCTGCTTCGGTCGCGGTCAGGTAGCCCTGCTCCTCCATCAGGCCGATCACGACCGCCGCCCGTTCCTGCGTACGCTCAAGGTTCGCGGTCGGCGCGTAGCGCGTCGGCGCGGTCAGAAGCCCGGCGAGGATCGCCGCCTCGGACGGGCTGGCATTGGACGCGGAATGGCCGAAGTAACGCTGCGTCGCGGCCTCCACCCCGTAGGCACCCGCCCCCATGTAAGCGCGGTTGAGATAAATGGTCAGGATTTCCTGCTTGCTGTAGCGCAGTTCCATCGCCAGTGAAAACGGCACCTCCTGGATCTTGCGCCAGAGGCTGCCACGCCGGCAATCGGCCTCGTATTCGGCCTCGCTTGCCCATTCCTCGGGGTCATAAGCCACGCCAAGGCACAACAGCTTGGCGACCTGCTGGGTGATCGTCGATCCGCCATGCCCTTCCAGTGGGCCACGTCCCTCGCGCAGGTTGATGCGAACGGCCGAGGCGATGCCTCGGAACGAAATGCCGACATGACGGAAGAAACGCCGGTCTTCGGTTGCGACGATGGCGTTCACCACATCCGGATCAGCCGTTTCGGTGTCTATCAGGCCACCATATTGCGACCCGCGCCACGCGAACACGTTTCCATCCCGATCCAGCAGAGTGACCGACCCGCGCGAGCGTCCGTCAACCAGTTCATTGGCATCGGGCAGGGTGCTGTAGAGATATCCGGTCGCGCCCGCGAAGATCAGCAGCAGCACCAGCGTCGCCCGCCATAAAAAACCGAAAACGATGCGCCGGATCAGGCGGAAGAGCGC
This sequence comes from Rhodobacteraceae bacterium CG17_big_fil_post_rev_8_21_14_2_50_65_11, assembly GCA_002783145.1. Lineage (GTDB taxonomy): Bacteria > Pseudomonadota > Alphaproteobacteria > Rhodobacterales > Rhodobacteraceae > Nioella. Next base: position 6,500 of record PFEX01000142.1, read on the forward strand.
GCCGATCGCGCCAGGCACACCGCCCCGCCGGCGACGCTGCGGGGTCTTGCGGCGAGGCGTGCGCCCGGATCGTTTCGCCACCCCAGTCGCGGTCTTTCGCGGTGTCGCGGGCGCAGCATTCCTGCGGTCCGCGACAAGCCTGCGGCCCCCGCCCGACCCGCGGCCGCCCCTGTTTCTCGATGCGCTCATGCCTGTTCCTGCCTGTTTCGGGCCAACATAAGCGAAACCGAGTCGTTTGTGGAGGGCGATCGCAATATCGCTGCAACGCAGAAACGCCCATAAATTAAGCGTTTGTTATGAATTGTGCAAAAATTTTGCAATTCGCCCTGTGACACCCCGGTGAACACCCCGCGTCGCGTTGCCCTTGCCCGGCTAACGGCCTGCATTGGCGACGTCAGGGTCGTCACGCCCCAAAACAACGGAAGGGTAACACCGTGAAACTGATCATTGCAGCAATCAAGCCGTTCAAGCTGGAGGAGGTCCGCGAAGCGCTGACCTCTATCGGCGTGCGCGGCATGATGGTGACCGAGATCAAGGGCTTCGGCTCCCAGTCCGGTCACACGGAAATCTATCGCGGCGCCGAATACGCCGTGAACTTCGTCCCCAAGGTGAAGCTCGAGATCGTTGTCGCCTCATCCATGGCCGATCAGGTCGTGGACACGATCCAGTCGACCGCCAGGACCGACAAGATCGGCGACGGCAAGATCTTCGTTCTCGATGTCGCCTCCGCCACACGTGTGCGTACCGGTGAAACCAATGAAGACGCGCTTTAAGGCCCGTTTCCCGACAAAGGACAGAAATCCGATGAAAACCAAGTTCCTGATTCCGCTTGCCGCCGTGGCCGCCTTTGCGCTGCCCGCGATGGCCGTCGCACAGGAGGCCGAGTCCGCCGCGCCGTCCTTCGATGTGATCGGCCCCTATATCATGACCACCCTGCTGTTCTGCATGGCCGGCTTCCTCGTCTTCTTCATGGCGGCAGGCTTCGCCATGCTGGAAGGCGGGCTTGTGCGATCCAAGAACGTCACGATGCAGATGACCAAGAATATCGCCCTCTTCTCGGTCGCTGCGATCATGTACTGGCTGATGGGGTTCAACCTGATGTATCCGGCGGACTGGGTCATTGCGGATTGGGTCGGTCCCTTCTTCAGCCAGACCGTTCTGGACCCGGTCGGCGTGGCGGCTGCCGATGCCGACCTCGGCTATG
>PFEX01000142.1:7711-10701 GCA_002783145.1 Rhodobacteraceae bacterium CG17_big_fil_post_rev_8_21_14_2_50_65_11
GTGTCCGGTGCCCTGGCCGAGCGGATCAAGCTGTGGCCCTTCCTTGCCTTCGTGGTCGTGCTGACCGGTGTGCTTTACCCGATCTCTGGCTCCTGGCAGTGGGGCGCAGGCTGGCTGTCGCAGGCTGGCTTCTCTGACTTCGCCGGGTCTACCGTCGTGCACTCCGTCGGTGGCTGGGCAGCCGTTGCCGGCGTCATCGTGCTGGGCCCGCGCCTGGGCAAGTATGGCAAGGACGGCAAGGTCAACCCGATCCCCGGCTCGAACCTCGCCCTTGCGACGCTTGGCACGTTCATCCTCTGGCTGGGCTGGTTCGGCTTCAACGGCGGCTCGCAGCTTGCCATGGGCACCGTAGGCGATGTCTCTGACGTCAGCCGTATCTTCGCCAACACCAACATGGCCGCTGCCTCCGGTGCGGTGACCGCGCTGATCGTGACGCAGTTGTTGTATGGCAAGGTCGACCTGACCATGGTGCTGAACGGCGCGCTTGCCGGCCTCGTGTCGATCACCGCCGAGCCTTTGGCCCCCACCCTGTTCGGGGCGCTCTGGATCGGTGCGATCGGTGGCCTGATCGTGGTCTTCGCAGTGCCGATGCTGGACAAGTTCAAGATCGACGACGTGGTGGGCGCCATTCCGGTGCACCTTTTCGCCGGGATCTGGGGCACCATCGCGGTGGTATTCTACAACGGCGAAGCAAGTCTTGGCACGCAACTGCTGGGGATCGCGGCCTATGGTGTCTTCACCTTCGTCGGCTCGCTGATCGTGTGGTACATCCTCAAGATGGTCGTGGGTATCCGCGTCAGCGAAGAGGAAGAGATGATCGGCCTCGACAAGTCGGAACTGGGCATGGAGGCCTACCCGGAATTCGCCAAAGGGTAAGGACAAGTCCTGCCGCCGCCTCCTCCCTCCTCAAGCGGCGGCAGGGTCTTATCCGGAAAACGGCGCCTTGACGGGCGTCGTTTTTCTTTTGCCCATGGATTCAAAAAGAAACCCCCGCCGGGCAGGGCCGCGGCGGGGGTTGGACACCGATAGAGGAGTCGCTCAGATCTCGCCTTCGATCCAGCTTTGGAGGGCGGCTTTCGGGGCTGCGCCGATCTTGTTCGACACGACCTCGCCGTTCTTGAACAGGAAAAGCGCCGGGATGCCGCGCACGCCAAGCTCCATCGGGGAGGTCGGGTTTTCGTCGACGTTGATCTTTACGACCTTGATCTTGCCCGACATTTCCGCTGCAATCTCTTCAAGCGCGGGGCCGATCTGACGGCAGGGGCCGCACCATTCAGCCCAGAAGTCGACGACAACGGGGATATCGGATTGTTTGACTTCGGCGTCAAATGTTGCGTCGGTGACGGCGGTGGTGGCCATATCTAGCCCTCCTGATAAGCGTGTGTGATACGTCAAGGTCGGAACGTAAGCAGCACAATGGACAAGGTCAAGCAGGTGCCGCCCGTCCCCGCGATCATGTGATGACCAGAAAAAGCCCGTGAATCCTGTGCGCAGGCGGCGCGCGCCCGTTCGATGAGGTGCGCGTTCACCGCCGGACAGAAGAGACCCGATGACGACAGGGAGACGTCTTCGGACTCTGGTGCAAGCCGCGCGATGACAGAACCAACCGCCCGCTCAGCCAGCGGTCTCTGGGGTCAATCGGGGTCTGGCTCCGCCCGGGTCAGCGCGGCGGCCACCAGGTCGCCGGGCAGCGGCATCAGCCGGGCGGCGCGGGTCCACAGGAGGGCGGTCTCGACCTGCCGGTCGGGATAGATCGCGGCCAGCATCTCGGCGTAGGCACCCATCTGGCGCAGCAATCCCTCAGGCACCGCGCCGACGCTTTCCGGCACCACCGCGTTGGACTTGAAATCCACCGCCAGCACCCGGTCTGGTGTAACCAGCAGCCGGTCGATGGTGCCCAGAAGCGGCCGGCCGAGGGTGGGCGAGGGCGCGGTCAACGTGACCTCGGCCAGCGCGTCGGGCGCAAAGATCGGCATCAGCACGGGTGTGGTCAGGCAGGCTGCGGCCTCGTCGAGCAGGGGGGTCAGGTCGTCCTCCGGCACCTCCCCCTCGGCGGCGAGGATACCCGCTGCCGCCGCGCGCCAGCCCCGTTCGGGGATCGCGGGCAGGTGTTCGAGCAGCAGGTGCACCCGGCGGCCGCGGCGCTTGGCGGCGTCCTCTGACAGCCCCTCGCCCGGCAGCGCCTTGGCCCCGCCAAGCCGCGATGGCGAGAGCGGCTTGGGCGCGCGCGGTACAACCATGGGGCGGGGGTGGATCCAGCCCGGCACGGGGGTGTCGGGCAGCGGCGGCTTGGCCGGCGGCACCGGCGACCAATCGCCGGATTCGAGCCGCAGCCCCGGCCCTACCGGGGTTTGCAACGGCGCAGCACCACAATCGCGCGCGGCAGATTCGATAAAGGGATGCCAGCCGGTCATACCGCCGGACTCGACCTTGCCCGCGGCGCAGATGATCAGCCAGCTTTCCGCGCGCGTCATGGCAACATAGAGCAGACGGTTGCGCTCTTCGTCCCCGCGCGCCTCGTGTTCAGCAAAAAGCGGCTGCATCAGCGGCGGGCTGTCAGCCTTCGCGCCAGCCCAGAGGACCGGTCCATCCCCATCGCACAGCAACTTTGGCGCCTGGTGGTTGCGCTGCCGGGCGGCGGTGTCGGGCAGGATCACCACCGGCGCCTCCAGCCCCTTCGCGCCGTGCACGGACATCACGCGGATGCGGTCGCCGGCGCTGCCCGGATCGCGCTTGATTTGCACGTCGTCGGCCTGAAGCCAGCCGGTAAAGCCGGTCAGGCTCGGCACGTCCAGCCGCTCATAGGCCATCGCCTGCGCCAGCATCGCGTCGATGCCATCCTCGGCCTCGGACCCCATGCGCGCCAGCAGCCGCCGCCGCCCGCCATGGCGGATCAGCACCCGTTCCAGCAATTCATAGGGGCGAAGGAAATCGGCCTTGCCGCGCAGGTCGTCCAGCATGGCGAGGGTTTCCGGCGCGCTGTCGCGGCG
>PFEX01000135.1 GCA_002783145.1 Rhodobacteraceae bacterium CG17_big_fil_post_rev_8_21_14_2_50_65_11
CGGTGCGTGCAGAGCACGCACCCTACGGGCGGGGTGTAGGGTGCGAGGGTCCGCCCGCACCGCTGTTTTAGGCGTATTTGGACTGAGGGGCCGCCGGACCCGGGGTCAATATCGCGCGCTCGTTACTCAGCCGCAGAAGAAAAATCAAGGGGTGTCGCGGCTCTGCGCCTGTTCTGCCCCGGCCTCGGTTTCGGTTCCGGCTTCGGCCCCGGCGTCAGGCGCGACTTCGGACAGGTCGACGGGCTGCTCGATTTCCGCGACCTCGGCGGCAAGGTCTTGCTGCGCCCGTTCGGCGGCCACTTCGTCGATCGAGAACCATTCGGGGTTTTGCAGCATCCAGAGCTGAACCCGCCGCGCCGCGTTGCGGGCCAGAACCTGCATCTGTTCTTCTCTTGTGCGGGCAAGCCCCGACCCGATCAGGAAGGTTTCCGTCGCCGCGCCTTCGAAGATGGTCATCTGTTCCGGCTCTTCGTGCAGCTTGGCCTGCAACTCGTCATCCCAGACATTGGCGCTGATCACCAGGATCGAGCGTGGCTGCAACACCAGCGGAATACCCGGAGGCGCCAGCGCGTAGGCATCGACATGGATCGCGATATGATAAAGCCGGTCGCCCTCGTAGCCGCCGAAGCGGCGGTCGATCTCGGCGGTCAGCACTTCGATCCATTCCGCGCCCGTCGCCTCGCGCGAGGGCGGCACCTGCTGAATATGGTCGGCCACGACGATATTGAAGGCCAGACGGAAATCGCCCATGTCGGGCAGGTCTTCCTCCAGCGGGTCGGTCGTGGCACAGGCCCCGAGGATCAGGACCAGACCGAGCAGGGCAAAACGGATAAGGGCGCGCATCGGGGTCTCCTTGCGTGGCGGTCCTTTCCGGTTAACGCAGTGTAGTCTGGCGCACAATCATTGCACCGTGCCAAGCCGGAAGATCGGCGAGAAATCGGCGAGAAACCGTTGCCTGATGTCCACCGCCCCCGCGCCCCGACCGCGCCGCGACCGCGCCCCCGATCCGGCGGCATTCAGGCACTCAGAACACCCCGATATCGGCCAGCGCCGATTGCAGGTCCGGGGGAAGCCGGTCCTCTGCCGCGCGCTGCGCCGACAGGTCGCGCGGCGCATCCTGCGGATTGAGGTAGCGCCAGCCCTGGAACGGGCGTTTGGGCGTGGCCTCGACGCGGATCAGCGCCTTGTCGAGCACGATCGCGCAGCGCCGGATGCCGTCGTGCCCAATCACTTCGTCAAGCCGCAGCACCCGTTGGCGAACCTGGACAAAGCCCTTGATCACCCAGTAGATCGAGCCATTGTTGACGATCTCGGCCTCGCGCTTTGGCCACATGCGGGTGACGTGGCGCGGCTGTCCGTCGGGCCAGCGGTCATGCGCCGACGCCTGCCATGCGGCAAGATCGTCGACCGTTTCCGTGCCGACGCTGAGCTTGATCAGGTGGGTGAATTTTTCTGCCATGGGAATCCTCTCGACGGGGAAGGTAGAATGCCGAAACCCGAAAGCCAATCGTTGACCATCGAAAGTCTTGTGGTATCTTCCACGGTCTCCACAAGCATTATGACAGGACGCCGACATGAGCCGCTTTGCCGCCCCGATCGCAGAAGCCATCTGGGACATGAAATACCGGCTCAAACAGGCGGATGGCACGCCGATCGACCAGACGGTCGAGGACAGCTGGCGCCGAATCGCGCGCGCCCTCGCCTCGGTCGAAAAGGACCGCGAGACGTGGGAAGACCGGTTCTATGCCGCGCTTGAGGATTTCAAATACCTGCCAGCGGGTCGAATCACCGCCGGCGCCGGCACCGGACGCAACGTGACGCTGTTCAACTGTTTTGTCATGGGCACGATCCCCGACAGCATGGGTGGCATCTTCGAGCACCTGCGCGAAGCCGCTCTGACCATGCAGCAGGGCGGCGGAATCGGCTACGATTTTTCCACCATCCGGCCACGCGGCGCGGATGTTCTCGGGGTCGCCGCCGACGCCTCCGGCCCGCTGTCATTCATGGATGTCTGGGACGCGATGTGCCGCACCATCATGTCGGCCGGCAGCCGACGCGGCGCGATGATGGCGACGATGCGCTGCGATCACCCGGATATCGAGGATTTCATCTCGGCCAAGGCCGACCCCGCCCGGCTGCGCATGTTCAACATGTCGGTGCTGATCACCGATGCCTTCATGGAGGCGGTGAAGACCGATGGCCCGTGGGAATTGTCATTCGAAGGCAAAATTTATCACACGGTTCAGGCGCGCGACCTGTGGAACCGGATCATGCGCTCCACCTACGATTACGCCGAACCGGGGGTGATCTTCATCGACCGGATCAACGCGATGAACAACCTCAACTACGCCGAGGAAATCGCCGCCACCAATCCTTGCGGCGAGCAGCCGCTGCCGCCCTACGGGGCCTGCCTTCTGGGCTCGGTGAACCTTGCGCGGTTGGTGGCGGACCCGTTCGAGCCGACGGCGCGGCTGGACGGCGCGGCCCTTGACGATCTGGTCGCCATGGCGGTGCGGATGATGGACAACGTGGTTGACGCGTCGAAGTTCCCGCTGGAGGCGCAGGCGCAGGAGGCGCGGGCGAAACGGCGGATCGGGCTGGGTGTCACCGGGTTGGCCGATGCGTTGCTGATGCTGGGGCTGCGCTACGGATCGGACGAGGCCGCCGCGCAGACGGATGCCTGGATGAAGCAGATCGCCCATGCCGCCTATCGCGCGTCGGTGAACCTGGCAAAGGAACGCGGGGCGTTTGCGTTGTTCGACGCCGAGGCGTTCCTTGCCTCGGGTAACATGGCAAACATGGACGAGGGATTGCGCGAAGATATCCGTAAGTATGGCATCCGCAACGCGCTGCTGACCTCGATCGCGCCGACCGGAACCATCAGCCTCTATGCCGGGAATGTCAGTTCTGGGATCGAGCCCGTGTTCGCCTATGCCTACACGCGCAAGGTGCTGCAACGCGACGGCAGCCGGACCGAAGAGGAGGTCGTCGATTACGCCGTGCAGATGTGGCGCGACACCATGGGGGACGCCCCCCTGCCCGACTATTTCGTCAACGCCCAGACGTTGGCACCCGCAGACCATGTCAAGATGCAGGCGGCGGCGCAGAAATGGGTCGACTCCAGCATCTCCAAGACCATCAACTGCCCCGAGGATATCAGCTTCGAGGATTTCAAGAGCGTCTACATGCAGGCGTGGGATTCCGGCTGCAAGGGCTGCACCACCTACCGGCCCAACGATGTCACCGGCAGCGTGCTGAGCGTCTCGGAGGCAGAGGAGAAACCCGCCAGCGAACGGCCCGATCCCGATGGCGACGTGGTCTATATCGCCGAACCGCTTGACCGCCCCGGAGAGCTGGAGGGCCAGACCTACAAGCTGAAATGGCCCGATTCCAACCACGCGATCTATATCACCATCAACGATATCGTCATCAGCGGGCATCGGCGTCCGTTCGAGATCTTCATCAATTCCAAGAACATGGAGCATTTTGCCTGGACCGTGGCGCTGACCCGCATGATTTCGGCGGTGTTCCGGCGCGGTGGCGACGTGTCTTTCGTGGTCGAGGAACTGAAAGCGGTCTTCGACCCGCGCGGCGGCGCGTGGATGGGCGGCAAATACGTGCCCTCGATGCTCGCCGCGATCGGCGGGGTGATCGAGAAACACCTGATTTCCATCGGCTTTATCGAAGGCGAGGGCATGGGGTTGAAGGACGATCCGCGCGCCAAGATAACGGCGATCAACGGATCGGCCACGCGCGGCACCTCCTGCCCGGCCTGCGGCGAATTCGGTATGCGCATGGTCGAGGGCTGCATGACCTGCCCAAGCTGCGGCCACAGCAAGTGTGCCTAGACCACATGTTCGCCTGAGATAGGGCGACCCGTCTCAGGCGAACATGTGGTCTAGCCCGGCGCACGACCCTGTGATATTGTCTTTTCAATTGAAAACAGACCGCGCCAAAAGCGGTTGCGACAATGAGGCAGAGTAATGTGGCAAGCGGTTGGCCGGGCGGGCCTCACCCTTATCTTACTGGTATGCGCGACGCTTGGCGCGCAGGCGCAGGATCGCGGTCGCCTTGGGCAGGCACGGCTGTTCACCAATGACGTGATCGGTGACGGCGAAGACCGCTGGCGAACCGGTGCCTACTGGGTCAGCGATGTGCGCGGGCCGGAATGGGGCGGGGTGCTGCCGGACCGGATCGGCACGATCATGGAATACCGCTTTCGCGGCGAGGTGATCGCACCGAACAACCTCAACAGCCCGGCGCCGGGCGACCGGCTTTTTGCGGGGGTGCTGTCGGTCGGGGCGCATACGCATTTCGACTGGCACGGATACGAGGTCAGCTTCGGTGCCGATGTTGTCGGTATGGGCGAACAGACCGGCATCCGCCATTTGCAAGAGGCGGTGCACGATGCGTTCAGCCTCTCCTCAAGCAATGTCGAGAATTTCCAGGTCGACAACGGCATCTACCTGCATGGCACGCTGGAACTGGGCCGTGAATTCGAGCTTGGCAACAGCCGGCTGCGCCCCTTCGTCGAATTGCAGGCCGGGGTCGAGACGATGGCCCGTGCCGGATTCGACTGGACCATCGGCGGCTACGGCGCAGGTGGATTGCGCCTGCGCGACGTGACCACGGGCCAACGGATCAGCGCCTTGGACAGCCCCGACGACCACGGTTTTTCCTTCCTGTTGGGCGGCGACATCGCCTATGTCGACAGCTCGCGCTACCTGCCCTCAGATCGCGGCTACGTGCCGGAGGACATGCGCTACCGGCTGCGGGCGGGTGCGAATTATGCCTTCGGTGCGTCCAATATCTTCTACGGCATGACCTACCTGTCAGAGGAATTCGTGGGCCAGCCAAACGGGCAGACCGTCGGATCGCTGACCATCGCGCTGGAATTCTGAGCCCCGAATCGCCTTTTTTCGAATCACATGCGAATCGCCCCCTTCCCAGGGTGATTCGGGCATGTTACGATTCGGCTACAAGGGCAGAAAAAACAGGCAGATCGGGATGAGCACGGGCACTGGGGGCCTGACCATGATCGCATGGTCTCAGACCCTGATAGAGGGCGGTCCGGCAGAACATGACAACGAACTGGCCGAAGGGATGACATGGCGCTGGCAGGGCCGCGCGCTTCCTTTGGAAGGCGAGGGCGCCGCGCTTCTCCTTGGGGTCAGCCAGGACCACGCCGAGCTTCGTGCGCGGGCCGCGCGGGTGGTGCGCAAATTGCTGCGCCACCCCGCGCCCACCCCCGGACAGGACGCCGCCGCCGAGGCCGACCCGTTGTTCGCGGATGCCTTCATCGTCGCCGACGGGCCGCGGTTCTACACCGTGGTGCCTGTCGCAGCCGGGGGCGGGCGGCTGCCGATCCTGCTGTTCCCCGATGCAATGCCGCCCGCGAACCGCGATCTTGCGATCATCCGCGTGAACCAGCCCCGCCCGATGGCGGCGGTCGAGGACTCCTCGGTCATCTGCTTCACGCCGGGCACGAGGCTGCGGACAGAGGCCGGCGAGGTGGCGATCGAGGATCTCGGCCCCGGCGACCGCATCCTGACGCGGGACGATGGCCCGCAAGCAGTCATCTGGACCGGGCAGCGGCGGATGTCGGGTGCGCGGCTGTTCGCGATGCCGGGGCAACGGCCGATCCGGATGCGCGCGGGTGCGCTCGGGCTTGACCGGCCGGATGCCGACCTTGTGGTTTCGCCCGAACACCGGGTGATCGTGAAAGGCGCCGTCGCCCGCGACCTGTGGGGCGAGGCGGAGGTGCTGGTCAGCGCCCGCGATCTTGTCGGGGACCGGCTGGTGACGGTGGATCATTCGCTGCGCGAGACGTGGTATGTCCATCTGATGCTGGACCGGCATCAGGTGATCTGGGCCAACGGGCTGGAGGTGGAGACCTTCCACCCCGGCTATATGGGGCTGAAACACCTGGAGCCGGGCCAGCGGCGCAGCCTGCTGTCGCATTTCCCCGATCTGGCCGACGATCCCTTCACCTACGGCGCGCCGGCGCGCCGGATGCTGGACCGGGCCGAGGCGGCGATCCTGATGCACGGGCTCAAAAACGCCTGCTGAGGCATGTCGCGCAAAAGTGGGCGCCGGTTTTGCACTCCCCGGAGATGCGAAAACCGAAGGGCTGGAGCGTGTGGCGCGAATACAAACGAACGCGGCACGCTCGAGGCCATTGACTCCCCCGGTCAGGGCTGCAAAAAGCCGCCCAACCCGGCAAGCGTTTGCCGGGGTTTTCATTGGTGTTGGTGGCCCCCGCAAGGGGATCCCTGTCAGGCACCGGGCCCGCCCGGAGAAGACCAGAGGACAACGCCCTTCATTTGCCGAAGACGCCCCGCCCCGCGGGGCGGATGAGGCGCACGAAAGAAGGAGATCAGACGGTGACCAAACGCACCTCTGCCAAGTACAAGATCGACCGCCGGATGGGCGAAAACATCTGGGGCCGCGCAAAATCCCCCGTCAACCGCCGCGAATACGGCCCCGGCCAGCACGGGCAGCGCCGCAAGGGCAAGATGTCCGATTTCGGCCTGCAACTGCGCGCCAAGCAGAAGCTGAAGGGCTATTATGGCGACCTGACCGAAAAGCAGTTTCGCCGCATCTTCGCCGAGGCCGAGCGCCTGCGCGGCGACACCGGTGAAATCCTGATCGGCCTTCTGGAACGGCGCCTCGACGCGGTTGTCTACCGCGCCAAGTTCGTTGCGACCATCTTCGCGGCGCGCCAGTTCGTGAACCACGGCCATGTCACCGTGAACGGCAAGCGGGTCAACATCCCCTCCTACCGCGTGAAGGAAGGCGACGTTGTCGAGGTGCGCGAGAAGTCCAAGCAAATCGCTGTCCTGCTGGAAGCCGTGCAATTGGCCGAACGCGACGTGCCCGATTACATCGAGGCGGACCATTCCAAGATGACCGCGACCTTCGTGCGCACCCCCGGCCTCGGTGATGTGCCCTACGCGGTGCATATGGAACCGAACCTCGTCATCGAATACTACGCGCAGAACTGAGCGTTCCGCGCCCCCCCGCGCCCCCCGAACGCGAAAAGCCGCCCCGAACCGGGCGGCTTTTTGTTTTGGACGGCGGACGACCTGGGCATTTTTCGCTCGTCGCGGTGCGAAAAACCGCCTAAATCGCCTGCATGGCCGGCAAACCCTTCTTTCGCACACTGCCTCTGGACAGCGCCAAGGCCCTGCCGCTCTGGCGTCAGCCTGTGGCGCTGCTCTTCCTCATGGCGCTGTGCATGCCCATTGCCTTCGCGACATGGACGGCGCTTCTGAACAATTTCGTCATCGAGGTGGCGGGGTTCGACGGGTCGGATATCGGCTGGCTGCACACGGTGCGCGAAATCCCCGGTTTCCTTGCCATCGGGGTGATCGCGCTGATCATGGTGATCCGCGAACAGGTGCTCGGGCTTTTGTCGCTGGTGCTGCTTGGCGCGGCCACGGCGGTCACGGCGCAGTTCCCCTCGCTTGGCGGCATCCTGACGGTGACGCTGCTCAGTTCCATCGGCTTTCACTATTACGAGACGGTGAACCAGTCGCTGCAACTGCAATGGCTGGACAAGAAGCGCGCGCCGCAGGTTCTGGGCTGGCTTCTGGCCGCCGGGTCGGGGGCGACGCTGCTGGCCTATGGGCTGATCATTCTGACCTGGCGCGCCTATGACCTGAGCTTTTCGGTGGTCTACTGGACGGCGGGCGGGTTTACCGCGCTTGTCGCGCTTTTGTGCCTGTTCGCCTATCCGCAATTCGAGGCGCCGAACCCGCAGCGCAAGCAGTTCATCCTGCGCCGGCGCTACTGGCTCTATTACGCGCTCCAATTCATGGCCGGCGCGCGGCGGCAGATCTTCGTGGTCTTCGCCGGCTTCATGATGGTGGAGCGCTTCGGCTTCGACGTGCACGAGGTGACGCTGCTCTTCATGGTGACGCTGGTGCTGAACATGATCTGCGCACCGCTTCTGGGCAAGCTGGTCAGCGTCTTCGGAGAGCGCATGGCGCTGGTGCTCGAATATGCCGGGCTGACCGGGATCTTTCTGCTCTATGCCGGGATCTACTTCTTTGACTGGGGCGTGACGCTGGCGATCGGGCTTTACATCATGGATCACCTGTTCTTCTCGCTGGCCCTTGCGATAAAGACCTATTTCCAGAAGATCGCCGATCCCGGCGACATCGCCCCCACCGCCGCCGTTGCCTTCACCATCAACCACATCGCGGCGGTGGTCCTGCCTGCGACGCTTGGCTACCTGTGGATGATCACGCCCGGCGCGGTCTTCGCGCTGGCCGCATGCATGGCGGTGGTGTCGCTTCTTCTGGCGCTGATGGTCCCGCGCCACCCGCAACCGGGCAGCGAGACGGTACTGCAAGCCGCCCTGCCCGCCCCGGCGGAGTGATCAGGTCCGCGCCGCCTCGAACGCGGCCCAGGCTTTCTCGAAGGCGTTGAAATCGAACCCCTCGGCGCGGGCCGGGTCGAGGACAAGGCGCTCGGTCTGCTGCATCTTGCCGATCGCCGCGCCAAGCGCGCCCAGCACCTCGGGCGGGATCACCACCGCGCCGTGCCGGTCGGCATGGACAAGGTCGCCGGGGCGCACATCCATGCCCATCACACGCACCGGCTGGTTGACGCTGCGCACATGTACGAAGCCGTGGCTCGGCCCGATGCTGCCCGCGACGACCGGAAAATCGGGGGCCATGTCGCCAAGGTCGCGCATCACCCCGTTGGTCAGCGCGCCCGACATGCCAAAGCCCTTGTGGATGGTGGTGTTCACCTCGCCCCAATAGGCGCCGATAGCGTTCGGGTAATCGAGATCCTCGACCACGGCGACCGAGGGTTTCGGCCCCGCCGCCATCGCCTTGTAATAGGCCATGCGGCGGGCGCGGATGGTGGCGGCGTCCTCGGTCGGCGGGGCAAGCGCTGCGATCTGCGCGGTCACGGCGTAGCCCACCATCACCCCCGCGGGGTCGCTGGCCTGCATGGTACCACGGGTGAAGGCGTTGAAACCGCGCTTGCCCTGCGCCACCTCGATGGCGTTGCAGACGGTGGGGGTGTCGACCTTGCGCAGCAGGGTCAGAAGCTCTTGGTCCATCATGCCTCCAGCCAGCGGATCAGGGCCGCTGTCGTTGTTTCGGGTTGCTCCAGCGTGGGCAGGTGGCCCGCCTTCTCGACGATGTCCAGTCGGCTGTTCGCCAGAAGGTCGTGCATCAGCTCGTGCCGGTCCACCGGGCACAGCCTATCGTGCCGCCCGCACAGCACCAGCGCCTTTCCAGCGTAGCCGCGCAGCGTGTCCGTCTGGTCGGGGCGGTCGCGCAAGGCGATGGATTGATTGACGAAAACCTGCGGGCCGAGCGCCTCGGCCATCTGCATGCACAGATCAAGGATTTCAGGTTTGCGCGGGCCGTCCACGAGGTAATTCGGCTTCATCTCGTCGCGCATCACGTCGCGCAGGCGGCCGGCTTGTGCTGCCTCCATCTGGGGCGCGCGGCGGGCTTTTGCGGCCTCGGTTTCGGCCAGCGGGTTGGTGTCGAGAAGCGCAAGCCGCTCTACCCGCTGCGGCGCCTGCCGCAGCACCTCCAACGCCACGATGCCGCCCATCGAGAGCCCGGCAAGCGCGAAGCGCGGCGGCGAATCGGCTAGCACACGGCGCGCCAGACCGGCCATGCTGTCGGCCCCGGTGAGCGCCGCGACCATCACCGCGCACCGCGCTGAAAGCACTGATATCTGTGGGACAAAGAGCCGGGCATCGCACATCATGCCGGGCACGAAAACAAGCGGCGCCATCACCGCCCCCCGGCAAGCGCCGCGCCATCGGCGAGCGTCCGCAGCTTGGCATACGCGATTTCCGGGTCCACCGCGCCGAAGCCGGCGAAGGTGCCGAAGCCACAATCGCTGCCCGCGATGACACGGTCGGCGCCGACGATATCTGTAAAGTGTTGAATTCGTTGCGAAACGAGTTCCGAATGCTCAACGAAATTAGTCGTCGTATCGACCACGCCGGGCACGAGGATCTTGTCATCGGGGATATCCGCCTTGCGGTCGCGGAAGACGGTCCATTCATGGGCGTGGCGGGGGTTCGACGTCTCGAACAACACGTAGCGCGATTTCGTCGCCATCAGCGTGTCGAACATCTGCGCCATGGGGATGTCGCAGCAATGCGGGCCTTCGTAATTGCCCCAGCAGATATGGACCCTTACACGATCCGGCGGCACGTCCCGCAAGGCATGGTTCAGCGCTTCGACATGCAGGTTGGCGACCTTAACGAACTCCGCATCCGTGAGGTCGGTGAACAACATGTGCCGGCTGAGCGCCAGATCAGGGCAATCGAGTTGCACATCGAGGCCAGCGGCGACGATGGTCTCATACTCCGCCTTCAGTGCGTCGGCGAGTGCGGCGAGATACGCCTCGCGCGTCTTGTAGTAATCGTTTTGCAGGAAGAGCGAGATGACGCCGGGGCTGGCGGCGTTCATGAAACCGCGCTCGGCCCCGTGCGCGGCCATGGCGGCCGTGAGGTTGGCGATGTCCTTTTCCAGTTCGCCTTGCCCCTTGGATTTCACTTCGCCCACGCACATCGGGCGCGCATACTGCGGCGTT
>PFEX01000045.1:0-2097 GCA_002783145.1 Rhodobacteraceae bacterium CG17_big_fil_post_rev_8_21_14_2_50_65_11
CGGTTCGAGGCGGCCGACATCGTCCTGTTTCTCGCTCGCCTCGGCGATCAGCTTCGGTTCTCCCAGATGCCGCAGGGCAAGACGATCATCGTCAGTTTCGCCGTGTCGCGCGGCCTGTTCGGCTCTGCTTTCGGCACTGGCCACCACGGCGCGTTTCTGGCCCTCAAGGACGCCGTCAATGCGACACTCGACCGGGCCGAAACCGTCCGTATCACTTGCCCCTTGGGGACCGAGATCAGCGGACGACCGGAGATGAACCTCGCCTCGGACGGCGACACCACGATCCGGCGCTTCCCGATGTCGGTCTTCACACCGGTGCCGGCGCACAGCTTTTCGGGGCGGGCGGCGTTGCGGTTCCTGACCGGAACCGGATCGCGGTATTATCCCGACTACTCGCCCGAGTTCAGCGCGCCGGTCTTCGCCATCCTGCGCGACGGCCGCCTTGCGGGGTTCGAGGGGACGCCCGGCGACGTCGCCCGCGCCAATGCGCAGTATGACCGTGTGTCGGGCCTGTTCGGCATCGACCGCAATTTCGTTCACTCTTGGCACGCGGGCATTCACCCCGGATGTGGCTACCCGTGGGACATGCGCCAGACCTACGAACGCTGGGGCGGCACCGCCTTCGGCAACCCACGCATCCTGCATTTCCACACCTGCGGCGCCTATGCGCCGGGCGAGATCAGTTGGAACATCTTTGACCCCACGATCGAGGTCGATGGCGTCACGTTGTGGGAGAGGGGCGTGTTCCGCGCCGACCGGTTGCCAGCCGGGCCTGATATTCTGGCAGGTTTTCCGGGCGTTGCGGCGCTTTTCAATGCGCCGGACCGCGAGATCGGCCTGAGGGCGGGGGGATAAAGGGGCACGGGGCTTGAAAGAATCGCCGGCGCCCCACAATCTGTGCGCAACGGGGGCGGCCCCGTGGTGCGGAGCACTCCCGTCTCCGGTGCCGGTCATGGCAAGGTTGGTGCCTGTTTGAAGGCCCTTCATACCGGCTGAACGTGTGGACGCGCAACGATGACACAAGGCATTGTCACACCGCTGACCCAGGCGCTTGCAGAGGGCAAGCTGACCCGGGAAGACCTGAAATCCTTCATGCAACGGTCCGATGGGCCCGCCTTGCGCCGATTGGCGCTTTGGGTTCTGGTGCTGGCGGGCACCACGACGTTGATCGCGCTGGCATGGAACAGTTGGCTGATCTGGCCCGCCATGTTCGTGCACGGGGTCGTGCTGGTGCACCATTTCTCACTGCAACACGAATGCGTGCATTACACCGTGTTCCGAACCCGCACGCTGAACGATATCGTCGGCCAGATCTGCGGGCTGATCATCCTTCTGCCGCACCGCTTTTTCCGGTACGAGCATTGCGACCACCACACCTATACGCAACTGACCGGCCAGGACCCCGAGCAGATCCCGCTGCCCGGAAGCTACTTCGAATACCTGCTTTACCTCTCTGCACTTCCCTACTGGAAGGCCAAGGTCACGGAGGTGGCCCGCCACGCCATGGGGCGGCTTTCGGACAGTGAAAAGCGCTTCATCCCGAAGGAGGAACACGCCGCAGTCTACCAGGATGCGCGGATGATCCTCGGGGTTTACGCGCTGATCTTCGCGGGCATGGCCATCAGCGGCTGGTGGGGGCTGATCTGGTACTGGATCATCCCGCTGTTCCTTGGCGAACCGGTGATGCGGTTCATCCGGATGACGGAACATGTGGGCCGGCCCGAAGTGGCACAGATGAGCGACAACACCCGCACAAACCTCGTCTCGGCCCCGTGGCGGTTTCTGTGCTGGAACATGAACTACCACGCGGAACACCACTACGTCGCTTCGGTGCCCTACCACGCGCTGCCGCGCCTGCACGAAAAGCTGCGCGATCATGTTCACGTGGAGCCGCGCGGCTACCTTGGCGCGCATCTCGACATCCTGCGCCAGATCCGCGAGGAGCGGGAATGAGCGACCGGCCGTGGCACGACATTATCGCGGTCGAGGCACTGGAACGGAACTGGGTCACACGAGTCGCGGTCGGCCGGCGCCTGATCGCTGTCTATGACAGTCCGAGCGGGATTCTCGCCTCTCTGGCGCTGTGCAATCATGGCG
>PFEX01000045.1:2115-10454 GCA_002783145.1 Rhodobacteraceae bacterium CG17_big_fil_post_rev_8_21_14_2_50_65_11
GGTATTTCGACGGCCATGTCATCGAATGCCCGCTGCATCAGGGCGCGTTCGACGTGCGCGACGGCCGGCCGGTGGCCGCGCCCGCCACGCGGCCCATGAAAGTGCTACCGGTGCGGGTGCGCGACGGGATGGTACAGATACGGATCTGACGCGCGACCCGGGCGGGCCCGCTGACGCGAAAGGATACCAGCGTATCGACGCCCTGCGCGATGACAACAAAGGGCGGGGCAACCGCGGGCGTTTCGACGCGAAACTGCCGCGCGGGTTATCCAGGATCACCGGTGAGCATATCGAGGTCTTGACTGCCACTGCCCGGCCCGCCTGAGGAGTGGGCCGGGATTGGGCCGTTCAGAGCCGTGCAAGCAGCGCATCGACCTCAACGCGTTTGCTGAGCTTCGCGATCCAGCTTTCGGGCAGGCCGTTCTGTGTGCCGACGCCGTAGAGCGCGGCCAGAATCGCGCCATCCATGATCGAGCGGCCCGCATTATCGCCGCCAACAGCGATG
Organism: Rhodobacteraceae bacterium CG17_big_fil_post_rev_8_21_14_2_50_65_11; assembly: GCA_002783145.1. GTDB lineage: Bacteria > Pseudomonadota > Alphaproteobacteria > Rhodobacterales > Rhodobacteraceae > Nioella. Next base: position 2,621 of record PFEX01000045.1, read on the forward strand.
TTCATGCGCACCCCGTCGACGTAGCCGGTGCAGGTCGCCAGCAGATGGATCGTTTGCGGCAGGCCGTATGGCATGTGGCAGCTTGGCCCGAAGAACCAGCCGACGTCCCGGTGCGGCTTGTCGCGCATCGACAGCGCGTCCTCGATCGCTTCCGAGATTTCGGCCCTCAGATCCGGGTTCGGGCTGGCCTCGGCCTGCGCCTTCGCCGCCGCGATGACCGCGTCCGTGTTCCGCGTCTCGATTGCGGCGTCCAGCATCGCGGCATAGACCTTCGCATACGTCACGGCCTTGTCGTTATTGTTGGTGACCCGGACGGCAAGTTCGACCATGTCGTCGTAATTTTCTTTGCCGCGATAGAGCGCGACGACCGGCGGCAGTTTCGCAATGGCCGGGAACTGGTCATCCCCGATATCGCCGCAGAACTCTTTCTCAGTGTCGCGCACAACGTGAAACATGTTGCGGCAATACTCGATCTTCATCCGGTCCTTTTCGGGGTCGCGCTTGTAGTCGCTCTTGCGCAGCACCCAGCCATCGAGAACGTCCAGATTGTAATCGACACTCTTCGTGTCGTCGTAGAATTTGAAAGAGACCCGAACCTCATCGTCGAGCACGTCCTTTTCACTCTCGGTCAGACCGTTGTCGAAGCTGCGCGCCCGCGCGTAGGCATCGCGGTTGCGCTTTTCGAGGTTGAACAGCACTCGCCCCGTGGGTCGGTCGATATAGCCCACCCAAGGCCCGCCGGGGCCGAAGAAGCCTTTGAATTCCTGTTCGTAGTCGGCCTGGACAAGCTTGCCCCCGTTCTTGGCGAGCGCCTTGACGATGACCAGCAACTGCTCGCCATACTGGGTCAGGTCGCCCGGTGATTTGCCGGCATGCACGAAGGTCGATTCCAGCTCCGCGCTGCGGGTATAGGCCGAGGAGGAGGCCGAGGGGTCAAAGAACTCGGGGGTGTCGCCGCCCAGCTTGCGGATCTTTTCCTGGTCATACATCCAGTGAAAGCCCATCGCCGCCGCATCCGCGACAAGCGCCCCCCAACAAACTGCATCTACATCTTTCATCGCACGCCCTTTCGGCTGTCGTTTCGTCGGTCAGGTCTTTCGATCGGCCATCGGGCCCTGCGTCGCTTACCGCCTGCCCGGCCGGTTTTCGAGCCGCGCAAAGAGGCGGCTGAGGCCGAAACAGACGATGAAATAGAATCCGGCCGTGGTGATCCACGCCTCGAAGATCATCCGTGAGGAGGCCACCAGTTCGACCGTCTTGTAGGTCAACTCCTGGACCGAGATCAGCGACAGGATCGAGCTATCCTTGATCAGCGTGATGAACTGGTTGGCCAGCGGCGGCACAACCTTGCGTATGGCCTGCGGTAGCACGATATAGCGCAGTTCTTGCAGGTGGCTCATGCCGATCGAGAGTGCAGCCTCGCGTTGTCCCTTGGGAATGGACTGGATGCCGGCGCGGACGATCTCGCCCACGAAGGCGCTTTCGAACAGCGCCAGCACGATGACCCCCGAGACGAGGGACGGAAAGCGGCGCATTTCGCCGAAGAAGAATTCCCATATGCCATTGTCGTCCTGTCGCGCGATGTTGCGGGCCCAGCGTTCGAGGCCGAGCGCGTCGATCAGCTGCTGAGACAGGAAGAAAAAGAAGATGAAGACCACCACGACGGGCGGAATGTTGCGCAGGACTTCGAGGTAGGTGCGCGCCAGCATCCGGATCGTCAGGTTCGACGCGCAGCGCGCCACCCCGAGGATCGTGCCGAAGATCACCGCCAGCACCGAGGCATAGATCGAGATGCGCACCGTGGCGATCAGCCCCTGCAACAGCAGGTTGGCGAAATATTCCTCGCGCCGCGTGTGCCAGCCGACGATGTAGTTGGGGATGAGGTGCCAGCGCCAGTGGTAGTTCAGCATGCCCTCGATGGTCAGCAGGATGTAGCCGAAAAAGGCGATCACCACCCCGAGGATCAGCCAGTCGGGCCACCTGAATTTCTGAAAGAACCGGATCACTGCGGGCCTGCCTGACGAGTTTGGGAAGGGGCGGCGCGGCCGCCCCCTCGGTCTGCGGGATTACTGCGCGACCTGGTCGGCCCATTCGTTGGAGGCGAACCAGTAATCGTGCCGCTCATCCAACCAGCCGGAGCGCCACTTCTGCGCGATCCAGTTGTTGAAGAAGTTGAGCGCATCCGGATCCCCCCGGCGAAGCGCGAAGGCCTCGCCGCGCGGATCGAAGAGCTCGTCACTCATCACGTGGACGATGCCGGGGTTGTTGGCTGCATCCATGTTCGGGCCCGGCTGTGAGCCTGCGGAGGCATGCGCATTGCCGTTCAGCACCTCCTGCACTGCCGCACCGTCCTCGTCGAACAAAAGCAGCTGGGCTTCGGGGAAATGTTCCGCGATGACCGCAGCCGGCGTCGCACCGCGGCGAGCCGCGAAGGTCACGTCGGGGGAGTTCAGATCCTCCAGCGTCATGCCCGCGGTCAGTTCGACATTACCAAGGACCGCCACCCCCGAATAGGCGTAGGGATCGGTGAAGTTGACCGAGAGGTTGCGCTGTGTGGTCACCGACATGCCCGAGATGATCACGTCGAAATTGCCCGCCTGAAGCGCCGGGATGATGCCGTCCCAAGAGGTCGGCACGAACTCCGCCTCGACGCCCATGTCCTCGGCAAGCTGGCGGCCGACGTCGAGCTCGAAGCCGATCAGCTCGCCGTTCACGTCGCGCATCGACCACGGCACGAACAGCGACAGGCCGATGCGGATCACGCCCTCTTCCAGGATCGAGGTGATGACGCTTTGAGATGTCAGGGATTGCGAGATGTCTTGCGCGGCCGTGGGCAGGGCCGTGAGGGAAGCCATGGCCGCGCCGAGCGTGACCCCGAAAATTCTGCGTGTCGTCTTCATGTCTTGTCTCCTTGTTGGAACTCTGGTGCCTCGGATTTTCTTGTTTATTGATCGACGCGGTATCGGTGTTCGAGATACGAGACGCCGACGGACAGGATCAGGGTGACCGCCATGTAGACGATGGCCACCGTGAACCAGATTTCGAAGCTCATGAACGTTTCGGAAATGATGTTGCGCCCGATGGTGGTCAACTCGGCCACAGCGATGACACTGACGATGGCGGAGCTTTTGATCAGGTGCACCGCCTCGCCGGTCATCGGCGGCAGCATGAAGCGCACCGATTGCGGAAGGATGATGTAGCGGTAGGTCTGGCCGCGGGTCATCCCGATGGATTTCGCGGCCTCCCACTGGCCTTGCTCGACGGCATTGATGCCGGCGCGGAAGATCTCGGAAATCAGGGCGGAATGAAACACCGCCAACGTCAGGACCGAGGCCCAGTAGCGGTCCAGCCCGAAGATCGGGCCAAGCACGTAGTAGAAGAGGTAGAGCAGCACCAGGAGCGGGATATTGCGGATCAACTCCAGAAAGGCGAGCGACACTGCCGTGCCCATGACCAGCCCCGACAGGCGCAGCAAAGCGACAAGAAGCCCCATCGCCACCGCCAGGGCGAAGGACGTGGCCGTCAATTTCAACGTCACGAAAAGCCCCAAGACGATCTCGCCCGGCTGAAACCCCTCGTCGGTGTAGCTGTAGAGGAACTGCGGCACCCGGTGCCATTGCCAGTTGTAGCCCATGTTCTGCGCCCCGACATAGGAGCCGTAGACGATCAGCGCCACGATGACGAGGTAGAGGACCACAGACACCCCTGCCGACCCGAGAACGCGCCGCCATACCGGGCGTTGCGGCAAAGGCTGGCCCTTGAGGCCCGAGAGGTCCGGGGCGATCATCCCTAATACTCCAGGATCTGGTCGAGAAACAGGCGGCAGCGTTCGGATGATGGGTTGGTAAAGAAGCGTTCGGGCGGGGCGGATTCGACGATGCGACCGGCCTCCATGAAGACCATCGTGTCGGCCACCTTGCGCGCAAAGCCCATTTCATGGGTCACGACGACCATGGTCATGCCGGACTGCGCCAGTTCCACCATCACGTCGAGCACCTCGTTGATCATCTCGGGATCAAGCGCCGAGGTCGGCTCGTCGAACAGCATGATCCGCGTTTCCATGCACAGCGATCGGGCGATCGCGACACGTTGCTGCTGGCCGCCCGACAGTTGCGCCGGGTACTTGTCGGCCTGTTCGGGGATGTGGACGCGATCGAGATAGGTGCGCGCGGTCTCCTCGGCCTTCGCGCGGCTCAGCCGGCGCACCTTCATCGGGCCGATCATCAGGTTTTCCAGAACCGTCAGGTGCGGGAAAAGATTGAACTGCTGGAAGACCATGCCGACTTCCTGCCTCAGTCCGCGCATTTGCCTCGATTGTTCGTGAACCTCGATCCCGTCGATGACCAATCTGCCGGAGTTGTGCCATTCGAGACCGTTGAAACAGCGGATCAAAGTGGATTTGCCCGACCCCGACGGGCCGCAGATCACCATCTTTTCGCCTTGGTGGACGGTCAGCGCGATGTCCTTGAGGGCATGGAAATCGCCGTAGAACTTGTCGAGGTGCGTGGCCTCGATGATAGGTGCCGCGTTGGTCATCAGTTCGCGGCGCCCGGCAACCACAGCACCGGCAAGAGGGCGCAAGCCTTTCTGTGCGTCCTTGCGCCAGCCTTCGTGACCATGCAGCACCCCGAGGGGCTCGCGGACTTAAGCATTGCTCTGGCTCCCCGTTGTGTTGCGCTTCGTTGATTAAGGTTGCGCATGGCGCAATAGTTCGTCAATAAAAATCCTGCGCGCCTGCGGCTTCACAAGATAGCGCATAGTTTTTGAGCGCCCAGACCAGAAGGAGCGATCATGTCAGCCTGGATCAGAATGATAGCCGACGAGGACGCCGACGACACGCTGGCCGCAGCGTTCGACATGGCGCGCACACCGCATGGCACAGTCGACAACGTGATGCGCGTCCATTCCTTGCGGCCGGGCACCCTTGCCGGCCACGTGACGCTTTACCGGGCCTGCCTGCATGACGCGACCAACACCGTGGCGATGTGGTTCCAGGAGGTGATCAGCGCCTACGTTTCCACCTTGAACGCCTGTCCCTACTCCTATGCAAACCACTGGGCCAATGCCCGCCACCTGATCGGCGAAGCAGAGCGCGCCGACGCCATCGAGGCGGCGTTGCAGGCCCGGTGCCCCGAGACGGCCTTCGCGGGGGCCGAGCTTGCCGCGTTGCGCTATGCCGCCAAGCTCACGCTGCACCCGGGCGAGATGGTCAAAGCGGATGTTCTGGCCTTGCGCAAGGCGGGCTGGGAGGACGGGGAGATCCTCGAAATCAACCAGATCGTCGGCTATTTCAACTACGCCAACCGGCTGCTCAACGGGCTAGGCGTCACGACCGATGGCGATGTCGTGGGGTATTACAAGGAGGACTAGCGGCGCATGCCGGCACAGGTTTCCCCCGGAAAACGGATTGACAGGGCTATCGGGACATCGCTGAAGGAATTGCGGCGTCAGCGCGACCATTCCGCGCGCGCGCTTGCCGATTTGTCTGGCGTTTCGGCGGCGATGATCAGCCGGATCGAGAACGGGCTGGTTTCGCCCTCCATCGGGACACTGGCGGTGTTGGCCGAGGCACTTGAGGTGCCGATCGTTTCGCTGTTCCGCGAGGCGGCGACGGACCATACGGATTTAACACTCGTGCGCCACGGTGAAGGGCTGAGATCCACCCGGATCACCGACGATCACCGGCATGAATACGTCAACCTCGCATTGCACGCGCGCAAGGATTTGCGCTTTCAGGCGCGACGCGTGACGCTGCTGCGCGATGGCGGTCCGCCGCCGAGCTACGTGGGCCACGGCGTCGTCTTCGTGCAGGCGCTCGACGGAGAGGCGGTCTACCGCTACGGTCAGCAACGCTTTACCTTGCGTGCTGGTGACAGTCTCAGTGTCGATGCCGAGCTCAACCACGGCTTCGTCGAGGTGCTGACGCCGGAATTCACCTTCCTGACCGTACAGGCCGAAAGACCGTGAGGCCCTGACATGGCGCGCCCCCTCGATAGCGATCTGACACGGGGGCCGATGTCCGGACACTTCCGCACCCTCGCCATTCCCGGCGCCTTGGGGATGCTCTTCAACACGCTCTACAACATCGTCGATATGTATTTCGCCGGCCTTCTGGGCACCAGCGAACAGGCGGGGTTGTCGCTTGGATTTCAGGCGTTCTTCATCGCCATGTCCGTCGGCGTGGGGCTTGGCGCGGCGATGAGCGCGCTGGTGGGCAACGCGCTTGGCGCGCATGACCGGCGGCAGGCCCGGCGCACGATGGCGCAGGGGTTGGTTTACGGGTTGCTTGCGGCCTTGCTGCTCGGCCTCGCCGGGCAATGGTTCGGCCCGGCGCTGATCCGGCTGGTGTCGGAGCCGGGCGCCTATCGGGAGGCGGGGATCCGCTACTACCAGGTTCTGTCGCTGGCACTGCCGGGGTTTCTGGTCGCCTTCGCCTGCAACGGCATGTTGCAGGCGCATGGCGACGGCCGATCCATGCAGCGCGCACTGACGGTGGCGTTTTTCGCCAATATCGCGCTCAACCCGATCTGCATCTACGGTATTCCCGGTCTCTGGGGCGGGCTCGGTTTCGACGGGCTGGCCACCTCGACGGTGATCAGCCAGACCGGCGTGATGATCTTCATGATCCGGCAGGTCCTTGGCCTGCGCACGATCGCGCGAGTCCGGGCTCGCAACTTCCGGCCCCGGGCGGCGCGCTTCTGGGAAATCTCGCTTCAGACCCTGCCAACGGCGGTCTCGATTCTGGCGGTTGTCCTGGCAACGTTCGTGGTGCAATACGCGCTGAAGGGCTTTGGCGAGCATGCCATCGCGGGCTACGGCATCGCCATTCGGCTTGAACAGATCCTGCTCTTGCCCATCTTTGGCGTGACTGGCGCGCTATTGCCCATCGCATCGCAGAACTTCGGGGCGAAGGATTTTGCCCGCGTGCGCGACGCGGTGATATTCTGTTGGAAGGTCGGCTTGATCATGTCGGCCATCGCCGCGCCCGTTTTGTGGATATTCGCGCGGCTGTTCCTTGCGGTTTTCACGGATGACGCGGAGGTGATCCGCGTCGGCGTCTACTACCTGCGGATCGACAGCGTGATCTTGCCAGCCTACATGGTCCTGTTCTCCATCAACTCGCTTTTGCAGGCGTTCAAGCGGCCAATCATGACGGTCTGGATAAGCCTGTTCCGGCAGGGCTTCGGCATTGCCTTTTTCATCTGGATCTTCGTGGGTGTCGCCGGCTTCGATGAACGTGGCGTCTGGTTCGGGGTCGCTGCCGCAGTGCTGGGCGGGCTGATCCTGTCACTGGTTATCGTCACCCGCGTGGCCCGACACGAAATCGGCGGGCTATGGCGCCGACCAGAACCCGGTGGAAAAAGATGGTGAGAACGGGGGTATGACGATCCTGTCACGCGTAAGCTGGAATATCCACCGCGGGCGCGGGCAGGATGGCCGGGTCGATCCTGCGCGCACGGTCAAGGTGCTGCGCGAGGAGGTCGTTGCGCAGGGCACGGATATCCTGTTGTTGCAGGAGGCCGACGAAGAGCGCCCGCCGCATGTTGGCATCCTCGATCTGGCCGAGGTGGCGGACAGCACCGGGCCGTATCACCTGCACGGCGATGATCGACGCCGCTGGGGCGCGCGGCGCCACGGCTTTCTTGGCGTGGTGTTCTTTGCCGCACCCGGTATCGAGGTCGAGGATATGGTGCTTCTGGATTTGCCGGGGCATTGTCATCGCGGCGCCGTCATCGTCGATTTGCGCAAGGATGATACCCCGCTGCGCATGATCGGTACGCATCTGTCGCTGTCGCAGATGCTGCGGGTCGCGCAGATGCGCACCCTGGCGCAA
>PFEX01000143.1:0-194 GCA_002783145.1 Rhodobacteraceae bacterium CG17_big_fil_post_rev_8_21_14_2_50_65_11
CATCGTCTTGCGCCCTGTCCTGCAATTCATCCGCAATGACGGCTTTCACAATCTCGACCCGCACGCGGGCCGGGTCGCGGTCGGGCCCTACTGGCGTGATTTGCGGGCGCTCCTGCCGCGCCGCGCGCGATTGCGCAAGGTCGCGCATGGCGGACGGCAGATCGGACGCCTCGAACCCGTTATCGCCTTCTTCC
>PFEX01000143.1:217-10554 GCA_002783145.1 Rhodobacteraceae bacterium CG17_big_fil_post_rev_8_21_14_2_50_65_11
TGTGCTGCGGATGAAGGAAAGCGGGGTGTCGTCCCCTGCCCTGTCGTCCCCTGCCCTGTCGTCCCCTGCCCTGTCGTCCCCTGCCCTGTCGTCCCCGGCGGCATCCGCCCGGGTGTTGCCGTCCACCTCCGCAGGCCCGGCTTTCGTCCTGCCGTCACGCGCGTCGTCGACGTCGAGTGTCACCTGATCCGCATCGAGCGGCTCATGCGCCGCATCGGGTGCTTCGGCCGCGTCCCACTGGTCGGCCTGCAATTGCGGATCATGCGGCTGCGGGCGATCATCCGGACCGTCACCGACCTGCGATCCGGCCAAAAGATCAGCAGCCCAATCGCTGTGATGGACGTGATCGTGGCCATTCGTGCCGGCATCTGCCGCCATGTCATCCGCGAGATCGTTGCCATCCGCCACCTGCGGGGTAATCGGTAGCCACGGATCTTCGGGGTCGGTAACCCGCAACGCGGGCGTCAGGATCAACTTTTCCGTCTGCCCTTGGGGATCGCCCTGCGGGGTGTCGTCCTGCGTCGGTTGTGAAGCGGCTGGCGCATCTTCGCGCGGCCGCGCTGTCGTAGCGGGGTCTTGCGGCTGGTGTTCGGACACCAGGCGCCTGATGGAGGACAGGACATCCTCGATCTCATCCGATTTCGCCGCGTCAGCCATCTGCTCCACTCCGAACTTGCCGCGCCTGCCCCTTGGCACAAAGGTTTGTTTTGGGGCGAGGATAGCCTGCCGTAGCGCCTTGGGCAACGGATAGCTAAAGTTCTAGGTGTTCCGCACCTGTCACAAGCGGCCATCGACGGCTGGGAGGCCGTTGCGTTCGCATGGGTCTGCCGTCGCCTGACTGGCGCCGCAGGCGTCGCGCGATGGCCCTTTGCGAGTGTGACTGCATGTCAAAAACGGAACGCTTCTGTCAGGTGCGGACACCCAGATCAGATGTTCCGGCTCACTCCCGCCCGAGCCGGTCGAGGACAGCATCCAAGCGATCCCCCTGCACCGACAGACCCCGCGCCGGGCCGTTGCTGACCGCGTTGTAATAGGCCGTCGTGTCATATTCGGGAACGTTGAGGCCAAGGTGTTCCACAGTCAAAAGGCCCATCGCGGCCAACAACCGGTAGCTCGCGGTATAAAGCGATGCCTGCGCCTCGATCTCGCCGATTCGCGCCTCCAGCAATGTCTGCTCGGCATCGAGCACGTCCAGCGTGGTGCGCGCACCAAGCGACGCCTCTTCCTGAACCCCCTCGAACGCGAGCCGGCTTGCCCGGATCTGCTGCCGCGACGTCTCGATCGAGGCGGAGGCGATTCGGATCTGCGCAAACGCGTTGCCGATCCCCTGGAGCACCTGCCTCGTGGCCTGGTTCAACTCCGCCTCGGTCGCGTGCAAGGTGGCGAGGGCGATCCGCTCGGACGAGGTCAGCCGCCCGCCCTGGTAAAGCGGTTGTGTCAGTTGCAAGGTGATGCTGGTGGAGCCTTCGCCCGACGCCGAGGGTGCCGGATCGAAGCCGGTATTGGCGTTCAGGCTGATCTGGGGGCCGTAATCGCTGCGCGCTGCGGCGAGCGTCAGCTGGTCAGACTGCACCCCGTGGCGCAGCGACAGGATCGACGGGTGAGACTGCCGCGCGATGGCTTCGGCCTCGGCTTGCGTCGCAGGCAGCGACGGCATCGCCCCCGGCCCGGCAAGCCCGTTCGGCGTCCGACCCACGGCAATCGTGAAAAGTTCCCGGCTGATCATCAGGTTGCCCTGCGCCGCCACCAGCGCCCCGCGCGCCTGCGCAAGCTGCGCCTCGGCCTGCGCGACATCGGTGCGGGTGGCGGCACCGACCTCGAACCGGTCCTCGGCGGCGCGCAGTTGTTGCGTGATCACCCGCACGTTGCTTTCGCGCACCGAAACCACCTGGATATCCCGCCAAACCTGCATGTAGGCCGTCACCGCATCCAGCAGCACCTGCTGTTCCAGACCGACAAGGCTCTGACGCGTGGCCAGCACGGTTTCCTGCGCTGCATCGCGCAACAAACGCCGACCGCCACCGTCGTAAAGCAGCATCTCGGCCTGAAGGCTGATCCGGTCGGTTTGCCGGTCGGCGGGAATATCCCAGCGGGAGGAAGCCATGAAGCTGATCACCGGCCGCAGACCCGCGACCTGCTGCGCGACGCCCTCGTCCCGCAAGCGCAGAAGATAGCGGTTCTGTTCCAGAAGATCGGAATTGCGGTAGGCATCTGCCAGAGCGTCGGACAGCCTGTCCGCCGACGCCGTCACTGGTATCAGCAACCACCCGATGGCCAAGCACGTTGCAGCCAGGGTGGTTCGAATAGTCACGCGCATGCGTCTTGCCCTCCGGTCACGCCCCGACGCGAAGTCCGGGGGCGTTTTACAAGATGAATTCGGGTTCCTTGGCGAAGCCCGGCAGAACGGGTGCGGTCGCGTTGAACGCCATGCGCCAGGCCATCCTGCCATCCAATTTGTGTCCGATCCGGCATTCGCCAATGGACCCAGCCATGAAAATCGCTGCAATCCGTCCGCCATCGGCAAGTTGATCGATCAGTGTCTGCGGCACCTGTTCGACCCCGCCCTGGATGCAGATGACATCAAACGGCGCATGCTTCGCACTGCCTTCAACAAGCGGACCCTCGATAACGGCGACATTATCGACACCCTGTTCGCCAAGCACGGCCTGCGCCTCGGACGCGAGCGTATCGACCTCCTCGACGGCGACGACGGCCTCTGCCAGATGCGCCAGCACCGCTGAGGAATACCCGTAGCCGCAGCCCAGATCGAGCACCAGTTCATCGGGCTGGATGTCGAGCGCGTCGAGCATCTTGCCCTGCGTGCGTGGTTCCAGCACAACCCGGCCCCCGTCGAGCACCACATCACAACCGACATATGCGACCGCGCGCATCGAATCGGGCAGATAGGCCTCGCGGGCGACGGAAAGCACCGCCTCTATGATATTGAACTTTGTCACATCCTGCGTGCGGATCTGGGTATCGACCATCACGGTGCGGAGGGTGGCGTAATCTTGCATGATCTGACCCGCAATTTCTGTCGTTTCGAATCTCATGCCACAGCCACGGCGCAGGGGCAACGGACAAGCCGCCATGAACGGGCCCCATCGACGCCAAGGTGCAGTTTTGTCGCAAGATCCGCTTGCACCCATATGCAGCATGGGGCACAACACCGGGGCACCAAAGGCGGCGAGTTGGCGGAGTGGTGACGCAGCGGATTGCAAATCCGTCCACACCGGTTCGATTCCGGTACTCGCCTCCATCAACCATACGATATCGCGATGTTTTGCCAAGCGTCTTGCGCAAATTGCCAAGCGTCTTGCGCAAATCACGGCACACGCATTGCGCCGTTTGCCCGTGTCGCAGGTGGCGTTACCGCAAGTCCGGAGACCTGTTCGATCCCTCGGGACCATTGGCAGAAACGCCGATGGGACGCATCGCCGACGAACTGACGCCCCCCTGTCCGCGAAGCGCCCTGGACGCGCTACGCGCTTGCGTGCCCGGACACGACCGGGAACAAGCGCGCGTTCCGGGCGCCAAACACCGATTTGTGACGCGAAAAACCCGACTCGGCCTTGTGATGCCGGGGGCAAAACACCTATGTGCAATCCTGTCTACGCTTGCCGCATATTGCCCGGAGCCTTGCCGATGTTGACCCGACGCCATTTTATCATGACAAGCGCGGCGCTTTTTTCCGCGCCCATCGCGGCGCCGGCGCTGGCCTCGCCGGATCTCTGGGACGACTGGGATGCGCAGGTCACGCCCGCGAATTTCGACATCAACACGACCAACCCTTGGGGGCTTGACCCTCGCTTCCTGCCCCGACGGGTCGAGGCCAACCCGAGCCTGACGCCCGGCGATATCCATGTCGATGCTGTCGCGCGCTACCTTTACCATATCGAGGAAGGCGGCACCGCGATGCGCTACGGCGTCGCCATCGGCCGGGGCGGGCTTTACGAACCCGGCACCTACACCATCGCCCGCAAGGCTCGCTGGCCGCAGTGGACCCCGACCGCCAACATGATCGAGCGAGAGCCGGAAAACTACGCCGCGTTCGCGGATGGTGTGCCCGGCGGGCCGACCAATCCGCTCGGCGCGCGGGCGCTCTACCTCTACGTCGGCAACCGCGACACCTACCTGCGCATCCACGGCACACCGCAGCCGTGGTCGATCGGGCGCCGCGCCAGTTCCGGCTGCGTGCGCATGGTGATGGCGCATATCATCGAGCTTTACGAGAACGTGGAAACCGGCGTGACGGCGGTGCTTTATCCGGCCGAGGGTGGGGTTTCGGCAACCAGCTGAGCGGCCTCCGTATCGGTGATGCCGATATTGGGGCTGTCGGGCTGCCGGGTGCAGATCCTGCGCCCCTCGGCCGTGCGCAGCGGCAGGTAGGTCGTCTCGACCGGCCCCTGCCACCGATACCAGTAACAGCCATCCTCGGGGAACAGCCGGATAGTGTCGAGCCGTTGTGCCGGGTCAAGCTGCGCCACGATCTCCTCCGGTAATTCGGCCGCGACGCCGGGTTCGCCGTCATCCACGTCCTGCGGGGCGGTGGTGGCACAGGCCGCGGTCAACAGCAGGGCAAGGGCGGGGGCGAAGGAAAGGGCGGGTTTCATGCAATGTCTCCGGGCGGATCAGGCGCGAACCTGATAGCAAATGGGGTGGGTTGTGCCAGACTTGGCGGATCACCTTCCCGTGTCAAGGCGCGGCCTTGGCCGTTTCCCTTGGCCAAAGGGTTGCTGTAAGGTCCGCGAATGCAAACACGCAGGCGGATGGAACGGCCCAGTGGCGAAGCTCAAGCAAGACCCGCACCGGCACGGCGAACACCGCGAGAAGGTGCTGGAGGTCGCGATCGGGCGCGAATTGCGCGCGTTCCGCCAGCGTCAGGGCATTACCGTGGCCGACCTCAGCGCCCTGACGGGCCTGTCCATCGGCATGCTGTCGAAAATCGAGAACGGCAACACCTCGCCTTCCCTCACGACGCTGCAAACGCTGGCCGATGCGCTCAGCGTGCCGCTGACCGCGTTTTTCCGTGGCTTCGAGGAACACCGCGAGGCTGTCCACACAAAGGCCGGAGAAGGGGTGGAGATCGCGCGGGAAGGCACGCGGGCGGGGCATCAATACAACCTGCTGGGCCATATCGGCGCGAATGCCAGCGGCGTGATCGTCGAACCCTACCTGATCACGCTGAGCACCGTGTCCGATATCTTCCCCGCTTTCCAGCATGGCGGGATCGAGACGATCTACATGCTTGAAGGCGAATTGATGTATCGCCATAGCGACCGGCTCTACCACCTTCGCCCCGGCGATACGCTGTTCTTCGATGCCGATGCGCCGCACGGCCCGGAAGGCCTGATGGACCTGCCCGCGCGCTACCTGTCGATCATTGCCTATCCGCAATCCGCCTGACCACGGGGCAGCGGCGAATCCCTTTTGCCTCTGCCACACCTGCCGTCCGCCCGATCCCTGCTGCACGACGCAGTGGACATGCCTGTTTTTTGTGCAAAACCACGAATCGGCTTGGATTTTCCGATGGAAATATTCCCTCAAGTGAAAATTATTTCCTTAATGGATGCATCTCGACCGACTCACCTGCTAAGGTCACACGGACATTCGAGCGAGAAGGAACAATGTGCGGATGTGCGGAATCGTCGGACTGTTTTTGAAAGACCGGTCATTGGACCCCCGGCTTGGGGCACTTCTGACCGAGATGCTGGTTACGATGACGGATCGCGGCCCGGACAGCGCCGGGATCGCGGTTTATGGCGGTGCGGCGCCGGGGCAAGCCAAGCTGACCGTTCAGTCGGACGATCCGGAAACCGCCTTCGCCACGCTGGCGCAGGATGTGGGCGGCGCGATCGACGCCAAGGTCAGCCTGATGGCCAATGGCAGCCACGCGGTGCTGACCCTGCCCGCTGACAAGACCGCCGCCGCCCGCGCCGCACTGGCCGATCATGCGGCCCGCATCCGGGTGCTGAGCGACGGCGCGGCCATCGAGATCTACAAGGAGGTGGGCCTGCCGCGCGACGTGGCCGACCGGTTCCACCTGTCGGCGATGTCGGGCAGCCACGGCATCGGCCACACCCGCATGGCCACCGAATCCGCCGTGACGACCGAAGGCGCGCATCCCTTTTCCACCGGGGCGGATCAATGTCTTGTCCATAACGGCTCGCTTTCCAATCACAACGCCCTGCGCCGCAAGCTGCGTCGGCAAGGCGTCCGGATCGAAAGCGAGAACGATACCGAGGTCGGCGCCGCCTACCTGACGTGGAAGATGCAGCAGGGCGCGACATTGGGCGAGGCGCTGGAGGCTTCGCTCGACGATCTCGACGGGTTCTTCACCTTCGTCGTCGGCACCAGGGACGGGTTCGGCGTCGTGCGCGACCGCATCGCCTGCAAGCCCGCCGTGATGGCGGAAACCGACCGTTACGTCGCCTTCGGTAGCGAATACCGCGCCCTGGTGGGCCTGCCGGATATCGCGACCGCGAGGGTTTGGGAACCCGAACCTGCAACCGTCTATTTCTGGACCCATTAACATGCCGACATATGACCTTTCCACCGGCGGCCTGCGCGGCCTGAACGAAGCGCTGCACGCCGTTTCCGGGGCCACCCCGAACGAGGGCTGGACGGTGCTGAACCCGATGGGCAGCCATGCAATCGCCGTCGGGCTGGATGCGCCTGTGCAGGTGACCGTGAAGGGCCCGACCGGGTATTATTGCGGCGGCATGAACAAGCTGGCCACGGTGCATGTGGAAGGCTCCGTCGGCCCCGGCGTGGCGGAAAACATGATGTCGGGCACGGTGATCGTGGACGGCGACGCCAGCCAGTACGCGGGCGCAACCGGGCATGGCGGATTGCTGAACATCAAGGGAAACGCCTCGTCGCGCTGCGGCATTTCGATGAAGGGGATCGACATCGTGGTGCATGGCAATATCGGCCACATGTCGGCCTTCATGGCGCAGGCGGGCAACCTGGTGGTTTGCGGCGATGCCGGCGAGGCGCTTGGCGAGTCGCTCTACGAGGCGCGGCTGTTCGTACGCGGTTCGGTCAAGAGCCTCGGCGCCGATTGCGTGGAAAAGGAGGTACGGCCGGAACACCTCGACCTGTTGGCCGACCTGCTGGACCGCGCGGGTGCCAAAGCCAAGCCGGAAGAATTCCGACGCTTCGGATCGGCCCGCACGCTTTACAATTTCGACATCGACAACGCCTATTGAGAACGAGGCCCATGAGCGATCAAGAAAACCAGATCCCCCGCACCGTCCCGATCCAGTCGGCGACGTTTTCCAGCCCGGTGAATGCCGAGATCCGCCGCGCGGCGGCGACCGGCATCTACGACATTCGCGGCGGCGGCGCCAAGCGGAAGGTGCCGCATTTCGATGACCTGCTGTTCCTTGGCGCCTCGGTGTCGCGTTACCCGCTGGAAGGCTACCGCGAACGCTGCGACACCTCGGTGACGCTTGGCACCCGGTATGCCAAGACCCCGATCGAGCTGGATATCCCGATCACCATCGCGGGGATGAGCTTCGGCGCGTTGTCGGCGCAGGCGAAAGAGGCACTCGGGCGCGGCGCGAGTGCGGCGGGAACCTCGACGACGACCGGTGATGGCGGCATGACGCCCGAGGAACGCCGCCATTCCACGAAGCTGGTCTACCAATACCTGCCCTCGCGCTACGGCATGAACCCCGATGACCTGCGCAAGGCGGACGCGATCGAGGTCGTGGTCGGCCAAGGCGCGAAACCCGGCGGCGGCGGCATGTTGCTGGGCCAGAAGATCAGCGACAGGGTGGCCGAGATGCGCACCCTGCCCAAGGGGATCGACCAGCGCAGCGCCTGCCGCCATCCGGACTGGACCGGGCCGGACGACCTTGAAATCAAGATCCTCGAACTGCGCGAAATCACCGGCTGGCGGGTGCCCATCTACATCAAGGTCGGAGCGACGCGGCCCTACTACGACACCGCGCTTGCGGGGAAGGCCGGGGCCGACGTGGTGGTGCTCGACGGGATGCAGGGCGGCACGGCGGCGACGCAGGACGTGTTCATCGAACATGTGGGCCTGCCGACGCTGGCCTGCATCCGCCCCGCCGTGCGGGCGCTTCAGGACCTTGGGCTTCACCGCGAGGTGCAGCTTGTCGTCTCCGGCGGCATTCGCAGCGGTGCCGACGTGGCGAAGGCGCTGGCGCTTGGCGCGGACGCGGTCAGCATCGGCACTGCGGCGATGATCGCGCTTGGCGACAACGATCCGAAATGGGAAGCGGAGTACCGCAAGCTCGGCACCACGGCGGGCGCCTATGACGACTGGCACGAGGGCCAGGACCCGGCCGGCATCACCACGCAAGACCCGATGCTTGCGGCGCGGCTCGACCCGGTCGAAGGCGGGCGGCGGTTGCGCAACTACCTGAAAGTGATGACGCTGGAGGCGCAGACGATCGCGCGCGCCTGCGGCCACAACCACCTGCACAACCTCGAACCCGAAGACCTCTGCGCCCTGACGATGGAGTCCGCCGCGATGGCGCAGGTGCCGCTGGCGGGCACCGACTGGTACCCCGGCAAGCCGGGCGGCGGATACTGAAACAGGCGGCGCGCGGCAGCACCCGTCGCGCCGTTTCAACAACAAGACCACGGACAACAGGGATCACAGCATGACACAGGATCTGGCCGCCTACGCCGCCGAACGCGGTATCAAGTATTTCATGATCTCCTTCACCGACCTCTTCGGCGGGCAACGGGCCAAGCTGGTGCCGGCGCAAGCCATCGCCGATATGCAGGAAAATGGCGCAGGTTTTGCCGGGTTCGCCACGTGGCTCGACATGACGCCGGCGCATCCCGACATGTTGGCGATGCCGGACAGATCCTCCGTCATCCAGCTGCCTTGGAAACCCGAGGTCGCATGGGTCGCCGCCAACCTGGTGATGCAGGGAGAAGATGTCGCACAGGCCCCGCGCAACGTGCTGCGCAAGCTGATCGGCGAGGCCGCAGAGATCGGGCTGCATGTGAAAACCGGTGTCGAGGCGGAGTTTTTCCTGCTCACCCCCGACGGCGAGGCGATCTCGGACGAAAAGGACACCGCAGCCAAGCCCTGCTACGACCAACAGGCGGTGATGCGCCGCTATGACGTGGTGCGCGAAATCTGCGATTACATGCTGGATCTTGGCTGGGGGCCCTACCAGACCGACCACGAGGACGCGAACGGCCAGTTCGAGATGAACTGGGACTTCGACGACGTGCTGCAAACCGCCGACAAGCACAGTTTTTTCAAGTTCATGGTCAAATCCGTGGCCGAGGCGCATGGCTTCAGGGCCACCTTCATGCCCAAGCCCGTCAAGGGGCTGACCGGCAATGGCTGCCACGTTCATGTCTCGGTCTGGGACGCGCCGGGCGAGGCCGCGACAACCAATGCCTTCGCCGGTGCGGGCGAGGGCCAGACCGGCGAGGTGGGCCTGTCCGAAAGTGGCAAGCATTTCCTTGGCGGCATCATGCGCCACGCCAGCGCGATGGTCGCGATTACCAACCCGACCGTCAACAGTTACAAGCGAATCAACGCGCCGCGCACCATCTCGGGCGCGACATGGGCACCCAATACCGTGACATGGACCGGCAACAACCGCACCCACATGGTGCGCGTCCCCGGCCCCGGCCGGTTCGAACTTCGCCTGCCCGACGGCGCGGCCAACCCCTACTTGCTGCAAGCGGTGATCATTGCCGCCGGGCTCGACGGGCTTCGCCAAAAGGCCGATCCGGGCATCCGCCGCGACATCGACATGTATGCCGAGGGCCACAAGGTGCGCGGCGCGCCGAAACTGCCCTTGAACATGCTCGACGCGCTGCGCGCCTATGACCGCGACAAGAGCCTGAAATCCGCCATGGGCGGGGCCTTTTCGGCCGCGTTCCTCAAGCTGAAGCACCGCGAATGGAACGATTTCGTCTCTCACTTCAGCCGCTGGGAAAAAGACCATACGCTCGACATCTGAACAGGACACATTCGGGGCCCGCGATGAAACCAGAGACACCCACGACCATCGGCTTTCTCCTGTTTCCTGGCTTTCCGATGTCCTGCCTGACCTCGGCCATCGACGCCTTGCGCGTCGCCAATGAAATCGCCGGGGCGCAGGTCTTCGACTGGTCGCTGATCGCCGATGGCGGCGGCAAGGTCGTCAGCAGCGCGCGGGTGGGGTTCGAGACCGAACAGGCGCTCGACCGGGTGGCGCGGCTGGACTACCTGTTCCTGCTCAGCGGCCCGGACGGGCAATTCGCCACATCATCCGCAGGCCGGGGTCGGCTGCGCCACCTCGCCCGGCACGGGGTCACCATCGGCGCGATCAGCGGCGGGGTGTTTCCGTTGG
>PFEX01000077.1:0-10305 GCA_002783145.1 Rhodobacteraceae bacterium CG17_big_fil_post_rev_8_21_14_2_50_65_11
CTTCGTCGCCCCACTGGGCGCCCACGACAACAACATTGGCCATATGCGGATCCTTCCTGATGAACCGGGCTCAAACCGTTACGTGTATAGCGACGCCCCCGGCGCGGCGAAACCGGAAAATCGGCCGCGCCCCGCGCGGGCGGCCGCGTGCCCCCTTCGGCCTTCCTTCGGCCTTCTTCTTGGGTCAAATACTCCCCCCTTCCGCCTTCTTCTTGGGTCAAATACTCCCGCCGGAGGCGTCCCGCTCGCGCCGCCCGCGCCACCGGCCGGCACCGGCGCGCGCCGCATCCGCCATCCCGTGGCAACGCGCCCCGAGGAGGGCCCCGCAGGGGCTTGACGAGGGGCGCCCCCGGATCGACGCGCCCCGCGCGGCGACCCCGCTTTTCGTCTGCACGCAAGGTGCATGAGGGGTGTGCGGGGGGGCTGCATGGCACCCCCTTTTTCGGCGCCTGCCCGCCGCGCGGCCCGGTCAGCTTTGCGCGATCCCCCTCTTGCGGCATCCGGGCGCTTCCCATAAGTAGACCCAAACCAGTGCAAGGCCCGGAACACAATCGTCATGGAAAACGTCATCCTCGTCGTCCACCTGATCCTTGCCATCTGTCTGATAGGCGTGGTTCTGCTCCAGCGGTCGGAAGGTGGCGGGCTTGGCATCGGCGGCGGAGGCGGCGGCGCCATGACAGGCCGGGCCGCCGCGTCGGCGCTTGGCAAGGTGACATGGGGCCTGGCGATTGCGTTTCTGGCCACCTCGATCACGCTGACGATCATCGCCGCGCAGAATGCGGAAAGCGGATCGGTTCTCGACCGGATCGGCAATGGCCCCGGCGCAGCCACGCAAGAAACCGACACCGCGCCGCCGGCCCTGCCGGGCGAGGGGTCGCTGTTGCCACCACCTCAAACCGATGCGCCTCTTGCCCCGCCACGGGCCGACTGACGCAATAAATCTGGGGGCGTTGCCCCCGATTTCCACCGAATATTGCGGCCGTCTTGCCCCGACCCTGCGAATCCTGTTATGATCGACTCCCGTGATACATGGACGGAGCGACCGGGATTTGCAGCATTGGCGCACCGGTCCGACACGGGAGACGAGCACCACATGGCGCGGTTTATTTTCATCACCGGCGGGGTGGTTTCCTCGCTTGGGAAAGGTCTTGCTTCGGCTGCGCTTGGCGCGCTGTTGCAAGCCCGCGGCTTCAGCGTCCGGCTGCGCAAGCTCGACCCGTACCTGAACGTCGATCCCGGCACCATGTCGCCGTTTGAACATGGCGAGGTGTTCGTGACCGATGATGGCGCGGAAACCGACCTCGACCTGGGGCACTACGAACGCTTTACCGGGGTGCCCGCCTGCAAGACCGATTCCGTCAGTTCCGGCCGCATCTACTCCAACGTTCTGGAAAAGGAGCGTCGCGGCGAATACCTTGGCAAAACGATCCAGGTCATTCCGCATGTCACCAATGAAATCAAGGACTTCATCGCCATTGGTGAGGATGACGTCGATTTCATGCTGTGCGAGATCGGCGGCACCGTCGGCGATATAGAGGGTTTGCCCTTCTTCGAGGCGATCCGCCAGTTCGGGCAGGAAAAGCCGCGCGGACAGTGCGTTTTGATGCATCTGACGCTGTTGCCATGGCTGAAGGCAAGCGGCGAGCTCAAGACCAAGCCGACACAACACAGCGTCAAGGAATTGCGCTCCATCGGGCTGGCACCGGATATCCTCGTCTGCCGGTCGGAGGGACCGATCCCCGCCAAGGAACGCGAAAAACTGGCGCTGTTCTGCAACGTGCGCCCCGATTCCGTGATCGCCGCGCAGGACCTGTCGACCATCTACGACGCACCGCTGGCCTATCACAACGAAGGGCTCGACCAGGCGGTGCTGGATGCGTTCGGAATCAGCCCGGCACCAAAGCCCGACCTGCGCCGCTGGGAAGACGTGTCCGACCGCATCCACAACCCCGAGGGTGTGGTCGAGGTCGCCATCGTCGGCAAGTACACGCAACTGGAGGACGCCTACAAGTCCATCGCCGAGGCCCTGACACATGGCGGCATGGCCAACCGGGTGAAGGTCAAGGCCGAGTGGATCGACGCCGAGATCTTCGACCGCGAGGACCCGGTCCCCTACCTCGAACTCTACGACGCGATCCTGGTGCCCGGCGGCTTCGGCGAACGCGGCACAGAGGGCAAGATCAAGGCCGCGCAATTCGCCCGCGAACACAAGGTGCCCTATCTCGGCATCTGCCTCGGCATGCAGATGGCGGTGATCGAGGCGGCGCGCAACCTCGCCGATCTGGGCGATGCAGGATCGGAAGAGTTCGACCATGAGGCCGGCAAGAAACGCTTTACCCCGGTTGTCTATCACCTCAGGGAATGGGTTCAGGGCAACTATACGGTCAAGCGCAAGCTCGACGATGACAAGGGCGGCACCATGCGGCTCGGTGCCTATACCGCGATGCTGAAAGACGGCTCGCTGGTGTCGAAAGTCTACGGCGCGACCAGTATCGAGGAACGCCACCGGCATCGCTACGAAGTGGATATCAAGTACCGCGACGCGCTGGAGGACAAGGGGTTGGTCTTTTCCGGCATGTCGCCCGACGGTCGCCTGCCGGAGATCGTGGAACACGCCGATCACCCGTGGTTTATCGGAGTGCAGTTCCACCCGGAGTTGAAATCCAAACCCTTCGCGCCGCACCCGCTGTTTGCCGATTTCATCCGCGCAGCGAAGGAAAATTCCCGGCTGGTCTGACTTTTTCTCATTCTTTATCAAATCTTTACGCCCCCGACCGGAGATTTTCGGCGGGGGCGTTTCATTTTGTGGTGAACCCTTTTGGCCCGTCGCGCGACCCATGGGCACAAGGTCTTCCAATCACCGATCACCAGCAACCAGGTCATTTTTTCCGCTCATTTCACTGACGAAACCCTTTTCCCCCTCCCTGTCCCCTGCAAGGCGAAGCGTTCCCCGGCGCTTCGCCTTTTTCCGGTGCTGCGCCGATGCCTTTGTTTGGCAAGCAGCTTGGCAAATCCTGCGCGGCGAAATATGCAGGGCGTCATGTTTGCCGAATTGCTACAGCGCCTGATGGCGCCCGCCCCGCCCGAATTGCCAGATACCGACGCGCGCCTGGCATTGGCTGCGCTTCTGGTGCGCATCGCCAAGAGCGACGGTCATTACGACGTGACCGAGATTGCCCGGATCGACCGGATCCTTGCCGAGCGTCATGATCTTTCGCCCGTCGAGGCCGCCAGACTGCGCGCCGACGCCGAGACGCTGGAAGCCGAGGCACCCGACACGGTGCGCTTTACCCGCGCGATCAAGGACGCCGTGCCCTACTCGAACCGCACCGACGTGGTCGAAGCGCTCTGGGCCGTGGCACTGGCCGACGGGGTGCGCGACCACGAGGAGGACGCGCTCTTGCGGCTGACGACGAACCTTCTGGGCGTCAACGACCGCGACAGCGCGCTTGCGCGCCAGCGGGTCGAGGCGCGGGGCTAGGCCATGCTGGCCGCGTTGCCGATGTATGACCGGCCCGAGATGCGCGCCGCCACCGATGCGTTCTGGGCGCTCACCCGCGACGCCCTGCGCGCGCGCGGGCTGGACGCGCCCGAGGCGCTGACCCGCAACGCCGCCAGCCTGTGGGATCTGTGGACCGCACCCGACCTGTTGGTGTCGCAGACCTGCGGGCTGCCGCTGCGCGCCAAGCTGGGGACCCGCGTGCGACTGGTATGCACCCCGGATTTCGGCCTGCCCGGCTGTCCGTTCGGGTATTACAATTCGGTTCTGGTGACGCGCCCTGATCTGGCCGATGCACCGCTGGCGCGGCTGGTGACCCGCGTCGCCGCCAATGACGGGCTCAGCCAGTCAGGCTGGGGCGCAATTTTCGCCCACGCCGCGCGCCACGGGCTGACCCCGCGCCGCCCGATCCTGACCGGCGGACACGCCGCCTCGGCGCAAGCGGTGCTGACGGGACAGGCAGACATCGCGGCCATCGACGCGCAAACCTGGCGGCTTTTGTTGCGCCACGAGCCGGACCTTGCCGTCCTGCACGAACTGGCCCGCACCGCGCCGACGCCGGCCCTGCCGCTGATCACCGCGAAGGGACGCGACCCCGAACCGATTCTCGCCGCCCTTGAAGAGGCGCTTGCCGCCCTGCCCGCGCGCCACCGCGCCGCGCTTTGCCTGGAAGGGTTCGCAAACCTGCCCCTCTGCGCTTACGCAGCGCTCGCGATCCCGCCAGACCCGGCAGATCTGCCCGAATGAGAGGCATTTGCCCTGCACGACGCGATGTCATCCGACAAATGCGCATTGCATTCGCGCTTTTTTTGCGCAGAAATCACCAATGGCCTTGAAGGAAGACTCCGCGTGAGCGACCAAACCGCACCGCCCGTCATCGAGATTACCGGGCTACACAAGAGCTTTGGCGACCTGCACGTGCTGCGCGGTGTCGACATGCGCGCGTGCGGTGGCGACGTGGTGTCGCTGATCGGCTCTTCCGGGTCGGGCAAATCGACGCTTCTGCGCTGCGCCAACCTTCTCGAAGACAGCCAGCAGGGCCGCATCGCCTTCGAGGGCGAGGAAGTGCGCTGGAAGGGCCAGGGCCCGCACCGCCAGCCCGCCGACAGCCACCAGGTCCGGCGCATCCGCACCAACCTGTCGATGGTGTTCCAGCAGTTCAACCTGTGGGCGCACATGACCATCCTGCAAAACGTGATGGAGGCGCCGGTAACGGTGCTCGGCCGCGACAAGGCCGAGGTCGAGGCGGCGGCGCGCGGCTATCTCGACAAGGTGGGCATCGGCGACAAGTGCGACGCGTGGCCGGCGCAACTGTCGGGCGGGCAGCAGCAGCGCGCGGCAATCGCTCGGGCGCTCTGCATGGAGCCGCGGGCGCTGTTGTTCGACGAACCGACCTCGGCGCTCGACCCGGAGCTGGAACAGGAGGTGGTGCGCGTGATCAAGGCGCTTGCCGCCGAGGGGCGCACCATGATCCTTGTCACCCACGACATGCGGCTGGCGCGTGACCTGTCCGATCACGTCGTCTTTCTGCATCAAGGCCTGATCGAGGAGGAAGGCCCGCCCGAGGCGCTGTTCGGCAACCCGCAATCGGTGCGTCTGCAACAATTCCTCAGCCACACCACGTCGCAATGACGACACACCACAACCAGGGAGTAACACAATGAAAAAACTCGTTCTTTCCGCCACGATCCTGGCGCTTTCGGCCGGCATGGGCCTGGCGCAGGAGCGCACCATCCGCATGGGCACCGAGGGCGCCTACCCGCCCTATAACTTCATCAACGACTCCGGCGAAGTGGACGGGTTCGAGCGCGCGCTTGGTGACGAGCTCTGCGCGCGGGCGGGCCTGACCTGCCAATGGGTCACCAATGACTGGGATTCGATCATCCCCAACCTGACCTCGGGCAATTACGACACCATCATCGCCGGCATGTCGATCACCCCCGAACGCGACGAGGTGATCGACTTCACGCAGGATTACATCCCGCCGTCGGCGTCGCTTTTCGCGGCGCTTTCGGACGATGTGGACCTCGCGGGTGGCTACATCGCGGCGCAGACCAACACCATCCAGTCGGGCTACGTCGCTGAATCCGGCGCCACGCTGATCGAATACGCCACCCCCGATGAAACCGTCGCAGCGGTGCGCACCGGCGAGGCCGACGCGGTTCTGGCGGATGGCGATTTCCTGCTCGACATCGTGGCCGAGGATGACGACCTGCGCATCGTCGGCGACCCCGTTTCGCTGGGCGGTGGCATCGGCATGGGCCTGCGCGACAATGACGACGCGCTGCGCGCAACCTTCGACGCGGCCATCGCCTCGATGAAGGAAGACGGCACGCTGAACGCGCTGATCCTGGAATGGTTCGGCGAGGACGCCGTCACCTACAACTGATCCGGTCCCGGCGCGCGGCGGACAGACCGTCGCGCGCCACCATACCCGAGGCCCGATGTTCGAGTTTTGCGCCGATCCCTCCACGCTGGACACAGCCCCGTGGTTCGCCTGTTACCTGACGAACGGCGTCCACCTGTTGTTCTACCAGAGCTTCCTGACCGTGCTGATCCTTCTGGCGGTCACTGCGCCGCTTGCCCTTGCCTTCGGCTTCATCGGCGCTTCGGCCAGCCGGTCGCACATCCTGCCGCTCGCGTGGGTCGGCAAGCTCTACACAGCGATGGTGCGCGGCGTGCCGGACATCGTCTTTTTCCTGTTTTTCGTCATCGCAATCGACCAGGCGCTGGAATGGATCAACCACCAGATCCGCTGCCCAGAGTGGGACGAGCCGATCCGACAGGGCGCGAATTTCCTGGTCTGCCAGGCGGCGAAGATCCCGCTGAGTTCCGCCCCGCAATGGGTGCACGAAACCTACAACTTCTTGATCGCCGTCTTTACCTTCGCGATCGTGTTCGGGGCCTTCGCGGCCAACGTGCTCTTTGGGGCCATGCGCGCGGTGCCGCGCGCGCAGATGGAAACCGCCGAGGCCTATGGCATGACGCGGCGCCAGAGCTTCTGGCGCATCCTCGTGCCGCAGATGTGGATTTACGCGCTGCCGGGGCTGAGCAATCTGTGGATGATCCTGATCAAGGCAACGCCGCTTTTGTTCCTGCTGGGGGTGGAGGATATCGTCTACTGGGCGCGCGAACTTGGCGGCAGCCGCACCTCGCAATACAGCTATCCACATCCAGACTGGCGGATGTGGTATTTCCTTGCGCTGCTGGCCGTCTATCTCGGCTTCACCAGGGTGTCGGAGATCGCGCTGGCCCGGCTGACCCGCAGGCTGAGCCACGGGCAGGCCACGGCCGGCGGTGAAGCGCAACGAAAGGCCACGGTATGAGCTGCTGGGACACCGTTCAGGCCTACGCGCTGCGCTCGCTCGGAATCGGCGAGCGGCTTTTGCCGCGCGGCGAGATCGGCCTTTGCGAACAAATCACCCTGATCGGTTCGGGCATGATCTGGAACGTCTATTTCGGGGCCTTGGCGCTGTTCTTCGGGTTTTTCTTCGCGGTGGCGCTGGCGGTCGGCAAATCGGCGCGGGCGCGCATCATCCGCAAGCCGGCGGAATGGTTCATCTTCGTCTTTCGCAGCTCGCCGCTCTTCATCCAGTTCTTCCTTGCCTATTTCGCGCTGGTCCGCCTGCCCGACGAGATCGTGATCGGCGCCAGCAGCACCGATATCAGCTGGCTCACCGACCCGTTTGCGCGGGCGTGGCTGGGGGCCGTGATCGTCCTGTTCCTCAATACCTCCGCCTATTCGGGCGAGATCTTCTACGGCGCGCTGCAATCTGTGCCGAAGGGCGATCTGGAGGCCGCCGACGCCTATGGCATGTCCGGGTTCAAGCGGTTCCGGCGGGTGGTTTACCCGACCATGCTGCGGCTGGCGTGGCCAGCCTACACGAACGAGGCGATCTTCCTCTTCCACGCCACCACGCTGGTCTATTTCTCAGGCTTCCCGGCCTTTCGGCAACAGGGCGATGCACTGTACTACGCCAGCTATTTTGCCGACCGGACGTTCAACCCCTTCGTGCCCTACCCGATCGTGGCGGGCTATTTCATCGTGCTGACGCTGTTGGTGATCCTGGCGTTCGGTGGGGTCAATCGCCACCTTGGGCGCCATTTGCCCGCCGAGCGCCGCGCGCGGCTTCGCTACCGGCCCAATCTGATCCGCTGACGGGGCGCGCGGGTCCGGCCCGACATTTTCCACCAGAAGCCGCGAAAATCTGCCGCCGGTCGGGTTCTGTCTTTGATCTGTCGTGATTCCGATGTAAGGAATACGAAATATAGATTTTCGAAAGGGTGAAATCATGGCGCTGGCACCAAACGTATACGACGCCGAACCAATCCCCGAAAGTGCGCGTGCCGAGATCGAGCGCTTGCTGCAAAGCGGCGACCTCTTCCGCTACACCGCACCCGAGGATGCACCGGTCAGCCTGCTGGAGCGCGAATTTGCCGACATGATGGGCGTCAAATACGCGCTTGCGGTGTCAAGCTGTTCGGCCGCGCTGTTCCTGTCGCTGGAAGCGCTGGGGCTGGCGCCCGGCACACAGGTTCTGATCCCTGCTTTCACCTTTGCCGCGGTGCCGTCCGCGATCGTGCACGCCGCTTGCCAGCCGGTGCTTGTCGAGGTCGGCGATAACTACCGCATCAACATGGACGATTTCGCCGCCAAGCTGACCGATGAGATCGGCGCCGTCATCATCAGCCACATGCGCGGCCACACCTCTGACATGGACGCCGTCATGGCGCTGTGCGATGCCAAGGGCGTGCCGGTAATCGAGGACGCGGCGCATTCGCTGGGCACCACGTGGCACGGGCGCAACATCGGCACCATCGGGCGCGTCGGCTGCTTCAGTTTCCAGTCCTACAAGCTGATCAATTCCGGCGAGGGCGGGATACTCGTCACCGACGACGCCGACCTCGTGGCGCGTGCGGTGATCATGTCGGGCGCCTATGAGCACAACTGGGCCAAGCACAAGGCGCCCGAAGGCGACAACACGGGCGATCTCGACCGCGCCTTTGCCCGCTGGCAGAACAAGCTTCCGCTTTACAACCTGCGCCTGTCCAACCTGTCGGCGGCGATCGTTCGTTCGCAACTGCCCGAAGTCGCCCGGCGGGTGCGCGATGGCCGCGCGAACCACGATTACGTCGCCGGGCTGCTCAACGCCTCGTCCTGGCTGTCGGTGCCGCCGGCCCTGCCCCCGGAAGAGCGCGCGCCGGATTCGATCCAGTTCAATCTTGCAGGGTTCGACAGCGACGAAGAAGCCCGCGCCTTCGCCAAGGCCGCGGCCGTGCGCGGCGTGAAGGTGCAGGTCTTCGGCCTGTCGACGGACAATGCCCGCGCGTTCTGGAACTGGCAGTTCATTCCCGGCGATCAGCCCGAGCTGCCGCGAACCCGTGCCATGCTGATGCGCGCCTGCGACGTGCGCCTGCCCGCGCGCTTGACGACACCGGATCTGGATTTCATCGCCGGGGCGCTGCTGGCGGCGGCCGATGACGTCAAGGGCGACCTTCGCGCCTACGGAACCTGACGCCCGTTTGACGGGCTCACATCCTGGAAAGCTTGGTCTGCAAGTCCGCCAGCTGTTTCTTGATTTCGGACAGTTCATCCTCTGGGCTGTCCGCGCTTTCGCCATCGGACGTCGGGCCGGACCATTGCCCGGCGATGCCGCCGGTCATCGCCTTCATGAACGCCTCTTGCTGCGCGCGCATCGCCTCGAAGCCGGGCATGTTGGCCAACGGGTTTATCGCGCTCATATTCTCGACCATCTTGGACTGACCATCGCGCAACATGTCGAATGACATTGCCAGAAATTCGGGCACGATGCTTTGGGCCTGCGTGGTGTAGCTGCGCACCAGATCGGTCAGAACCCCGATGGGCAGCACGCTTTCGCCGTGGCTTTCGTGTTCCGCAACGATCTGAAGCAGATACTGGCGGGTCAGGTCATCGCCGGATTTCAGGTCGATGATCTTCACCTCGCGCCCGTCGCGGATGAATCCGGCTATATCCTCAAGGGTAACGTAATCCGACGTCTCGGTATTGTAGAGCCTGCGGCTGGCGTAGCGTTTGATCAGCAGCGGTTTGTCGGGGTCTGTCATGACCACCTCCCTGTTCCTTGCACTGCAATGCAGCACCGGGAAGCCTACGCAGCTTTGGCGAAAATGCAATCACCTGCCGTGATCAAAGAAAAAGGACGGGCCCTGTCGGGTCCGTCCTTTCGGATCTTCGCAAGAGGTGGGAGGACCCCCGAACGAAAACCGGGCCTTGCGCCTTATGCGGCAGCAGTGGCTTTCTTGGCAGCGCTGGTCACCTCGGCAGTGGCTTTCTTGACGGCAGCGGTGGTCTCTTCCGAGGCTTCCTTGCCGGCGGCCATCATCAGCTCGACGGTTTCCATCTGCACTTTCTTCGCGATCTCGGCGAAGGCGGCCATGGTTTCGGCGGTCATCTCGGCCTGCGCGGAGGCGAAATCGGTCATCGCCTTGGTATAGGCGGTCGGCTCATCCTTGACGGTGGCCATATCGGCCGCTTTGGCGAGCGTGTCCTTCGTCCACTTGGTCGAGATGTCGGTCGACTTCTCGGCAGCTTCCAGAGCGACTTTCGAGAATTTCTCGCCCATCACGGCGGAAGATTTGAATGCGTCGTTGTAAGCGGTCATGTCCACCGGAAAGGCGGCCATGGCTTCGTTGACGTATTTGGTGAAATCATTGGTCTTGGCCATTGGTCTGTCTCCTATGTCCGGGATCCGGACTTGCTGTGTGTTCTGCAATCAATATGCATGCTGCATCGCAGCATTTCAAGTGTTTTTTCTGCAATGCAGCAA
>PFEX01000077.1:10324-10466 GCA_002783145.1 Rhodobacteraceae bacterium CG17_big_fil_post_rev_8_21_14_2_50_65_11
AAATCACTGCCGCGTCTTGACCAGAACATAGGTTCCCGGCGCATCGCACAGCGCCTCGTACCCCGACTCCCCTGGATTGCGCGCCGCGACCTGCCCGCCAGAGCGGCGCTTCAGCCAGCCTTCCCATTCGGGCCACCACGAT
>PFEX01000182.1 GCA_002783145.1 Rhodobacteraceae bacterium CG17_big_fil_post_rev_8_21_14_2_50_65_11
CGTGCTGGTCGCGATCTTCGCCGAACGCGAATCGAACGCGGCCTTCTTCCTCCAGGAACAGGACATGACGCGCTACGACGCGGTGAATTTCATCGCCCATGGCGTCGCCAAGGATCCGTCCTACGGTGAAGCGCGCCCCGTGACCGGCGCCCCGGAGGATGAAAGCGACGAGATCCCCGGCGCGACCGGCGCCGAGGACGATGGCAAGGAATCCGCTCTGGGCAAGTACTGCGTGGACCTCAACAAGAAGGCGATGAAGGGCGATGTCGACCCGTTGATCGGCCGCGAACACGAGGTTGAACGCTGTATCCAGGTGCTCTGCCGCAGAAGCAAGAACAACCCGCTTCTGGTGGGCGACCCCGGTGTCGGCAAGACCGCGATCGCCGAGGGTCTGGCCAAGAAGATCGTCGACCACCAGACGCCCGAGGTGTTGCAGGGGGCCACGATCTATTCGCTCGACATGGGCGCGCTGCTGGCCGGCACGCGCTATCGCGGCGATTTCGAGGAGCGGCTGAAGGCGGTCGTGAACGAGCTGGAGGATCATCGCGACGCGGTGCTCTTCATCGACGAGATCCACACCGTGATTGGCGCCGGGGCGACCTCCGGCGGGGCGATGGATGCATCCAACCTGCTCAAGCCCGCGCTTCAGGGCGGCAAGCTGCGCTGCATGGGATCCACCACTTACAAGGAATTTCGCCAGCATTTCGAAAAGGATCGCGCGCTGTCGCGCCGCTTCCAGAAGATCGACGTGAACGAGCCCTCGGTCGAGGATACGGTGAAGATCCTGAAGGGTCTGAAGCCGTATTTCGAAAAGCACCACGACATCAAGTACACCAACGACTCGATCAAGATGGCAGTGGAATTGTCGGCGCGCTACATCAACGACCGCAAACTGCCTGACAAGGCCATCGACGTGATTGACGAGGCAGGCGCGGCGCAGCACCTTGTCGCGGAATCCAAGCGCCGCAAGACCATCGGCACCAAGGAGATCGAGGCCGTAGTCGCCAAGATCGCGCGCATTCCGCCAAAGAACGTGTCCAAGGACGATGCAGCGGTCCTCAAGGATCTGGAAGTGACACTCAAGCGCGTGGTCTTCGGTCAGGATGCAGCCATCACCGCGCTGTCCTCGGCGATCAAGCTGGCGCGCGCGGGCCTGCGCGAACCCGAAAAACCCATCGGCAACTATCTCTTCGCGGGCCCGACCGGCGTCGGCAAGACGGAGGTGGCCAAGCAACTCGCCGACACGCTCGGGGTGGAACTCTTGCGGTTCGACATGTCGGAATACATGGAAAAGCACGCCGTTTCCCGCCTCATCGGCGCGCCTCCGGGCTATGTCGGCTTCGATCAGGGCGGTCAGCTGACCGATGGGGTCGATCAGCACCCGCATTGCGTGCTGCTCCTCGACGAGATCGAGAAGGCGCACCCGGACGTGTTCAACATCCTGCTTCAGGTCATGGATCACGGCACGCTGACCGATCACAACGGGCGCTCCGTGGATTTCCGCAACGTGATCCTGATCATGACCTCGAACGCGGGCGCGGCCGAACAGGCCAAGGCGGCCGTCGGCTTTGGCCGCGACCGGCGCGAGGGCGAGGATACCGCCGCGATCGAACGCACCTTTTCGCCGGAATTCCGCAACCGTCTGGACGCTGTCATTTCCTTCGGCGCACTGCCAAAAGAGGTGATCCTGCAAGTGGTCGAGAAATTCGTGCTGCAACTCGAAGCGCAACTGATGGATCGCAATGTCACCATCGAACTGACCAAACCTGCGGCGGAGTGGCTGGCCGACAAGGGCTATGACGACCGCATGGGTGCCCGCCCGCTTGGCCGCGTCATTCAGGAACACATCAAGAAGCCACTGGCCGAGGAGCTTCTGTTCGGCAAGCTTGCCAAGGGCGGCAATGTCCGGGTCGGCATCAGGGATGGCGAGATCGAGTTGAAGGTCGAGGATCAGGGCACGCGGCGGCTGTCTTCGAAGAAGCCCCCGCTGCTGACCGCCGACTGACGCCCTGTCGACCGGATGACACCGCAAAAAGGCGCCCCGCCCGGGCGCCTTTTCTCATGCCGAAGACAGCCCCGCCGGGCTGGATGAGGCACTCAGCGTTCTGTCAGCTTCAACTCGATGCGACGGTTCTGGGCTTGTCCTTCCAGGGTATCGTTCGACGCAATCGGGCGGTATTCCCCGAACCCCGTGGCGGCCAGTCGCGCAGGCGGGAATCCAAGTTCATCGATCATGAACAGGACCACCGACAGCGCCCGCGCCTGGCTGAGTTCCCAGTTATTGGCAAACTCCGCCGTCGGGCGCAGCGTCTGGTCGTCGGTATGCCCGTCCACCCGGACGATCCAGTCCACCGAGAGCGGGATTTCGGCACCGACCTCGAACAGCAATTCCGCCACGTTGGCGATCTGGTCGCGCCCCTCGGGCGACAGGTCCGCCGCCCCCACCTCGAACAGCACCTCGGAGGCGAACACGAACCGGTCACCCTCGATCCGCACGCCCTCGCGGCCTTCCAGCAACTCCCGCAGTCGTCCGAAAAACTCCGACCGGTAGCGTTCCAGTTCCTGTGCATCGGCGGCCAGCCGTTCGGCTTCCGCCTCGGCAAGCCGACGCGCCTCAGCCTCGGCATCGGCACGGGCCGCTTCCGCCTCGGCGCGGGCATCCTGTTCCGCAGCCAGTCGTGCCAGCGCGGCATTCAGATCCGACCCCAGTGTGTCAACCTGCACCTGCGCCTCGGCATCGCTGGCGCGCGCATCGTTCAGCAGCGCCTGCAACTGCCCAAGCTGTGTGCGCAGCGCCGCGACCTGTTCGTTCAGCGCCGCGATCTGGCGCTGACTTTCGGCCGACTCCGCCTCCACCGTTTCCAGTTCCAGATTGGCCTGCGCCAAAAGCGCGGCGCGCTGATCGGCCTCGCTCAACCGCACCTGCGCCTCCGCCTCGGCCAGCATCTGCGCGGTCAGCGCAGCGCTCAGTTGCTCTTCCAGATCGGACAGCGTCCGCCGCGCCTCGACCCCGGCCTGCTCTCGCGCGGCCTCGGAGGCGGCAAGGTCCGTCTCAAGCTCCGCGATCCGGGCCTCTGCCGCGGTCTCTGCACGCCGCATGTCAAGCAGCGCCTGCGCCAGATCGGCCTCCAGCGACGCCAGAGAAGATCGCGCCGCAGCCAGGTCGTCGCGCACCGCAGCGGCCTCGGCCTCGGCTGTCGCCACCTCCACCTCCAGGGTCTCGATCCGCGCCGCATCCCGCGTTTCGCGCGATTGCGCAGCGGCCAGCGCCTGCGCCAGTGTCGCCTCGAGCGCACTCAACGTGGTTTCGCGCTCCGAAACGGTCGCCCGCGCCGCCTCGGCCTCGGAGCGTGCTGCCGAAAGCTCCCCCTCCAGCACGGCAATCCGTTCGGCGTCACGGGTCTCGCGCGCCTGCGCCGTGGCCAGCGCCACCGCGAGTTCCGCCTCAAGTTCCGTCAGCGAGGACTGGCGTTCGCCGATCGCGCCACGCGCCGCTTCCGTTTCCGCACGGGACGCGGCCAGCATATCCTCCAGCCGGGCGATCTCCTGCGCATCGGTACGCGCCCGGTCATTCGCTTCGGCCAGAGCAGTGGCAAGCTGCGCCTCCAGCGCAGTGATTGCGTCGCGCCGATCGGCAAGCCGGGTTTGCGCCGCCGAGAGGTCGGCGCGGGTCGTGGCAAGTTGATCCTCAAGCGCCGCGATCCGGCCTGCATCCGCATCCGACCGATCTTGTGCCTCGGTCAGCGCCTGCGACAGCCGCGCCTGAAGCGCCGACAGGGTATCGCGCGCCGCCGCAAGGTCCGCGCTGCGCGACGCCTCGGCGGCCTGCGCCTCGGCGAGATCCGTCTCCAGCGCGGCAATCCGTGCCCGGCTTTCGCTGGCTGCCGTGGTCAGGCGAGCCAGCGCGCGGGCCAGTTCCGCCTCGACGGTGTCAAGCTCACTCGCCCGTTGCTCGGCGGTCTCCCGCGCCTCGTCCAGATCGGCCCGCGTTTGCGACAGTTCGGCCTCGCGCTGGGCCTGCGCCGCCAGCGCCAGAGCAAGCTGGCCTTCCAGATCGGACAAGCGCCCGGCCTCTTCGGTCGCTTCAGCCAGTTCGGTTTCCAACGCCGCGATACGGTCATCACGCGCTGTGGTCTCGGCCAACGCGGAGGCAAGGCGGGCGGCAAAATCTTCCCGCGCCTGATCGGCGGCGGCCAGAAGGGTCAGGGTTTCCTCTGCTTCGCGGCGGCGTTCCTCCAGCGCCAGCGCCATCGCGGTCAGTTCGGCGTCAGCCGCTTCAAGGCGGACACGCAACGCCTCGGCGGCGGCGGCTTCGGCGAGGCGCGCGGCCTCTTCGTCGGTCAGCGTTGCCTCGGTATCCTGCAAGCGATTGCGCAACGCGGCGGCAGCGGCGGCCTCGGCGAGTCGCGCGGCGGCCTCGGCGTCAAGATCGGTTTCCAGAACCGCGATGCGCTCGCGCAAGGCTGCTGCCGCCGCCTGCTCGGCCAACAGTGCCTGTTCCTCGGAACTCATCTCCTGCTCCAGCTCCGCGATCTGCCCTTCCAGTGCGGCGGCGCGGTCCTCTTCATCCGAAAGCGCAGCCAGTGCCGTGCTCAGCCGCGTGTCCAGATCGGTCGAGGTCGCCTGCTGATCCTCCAGCGCGGCAAGCGTTTCGGCAAGGCTTGCCTGCTGCTCTGCCGCCTGCGTTTCCAGATCCGCGATCAGCGCCTCCAGCGCCTCGCGTTCGGCAGCATCGCGCCGGGCGGCTTCAGTGGCGGCGTCGATCTCGTCGCGCGCCGAGGCCAGCGCGAGATTCAGCGCCTCGGCTTCGGACAGGCGTTGCGCCAATTCGGCCTCGGCGTTGTCGCGGTCTGCGATCAGGTCGGCATTTGCCGCGATCAGCCCTGCCACCTGCGCCTCGAAATCTGCGATCTCCGCCGATTGCGCCGCATTCTGCCCCCGCAGTGACGCGATCAAGGCCGCCCGTGTCGCCAGTTCTGCCTGTGCCGCGTCAAGATCCGATCCAAGCGTTACCACCCGCTGTT
Source organism: Rhodobacteraceae bacterium CG17_big_fil_post_rev_8_21_14_2_50_65_11 (assembly GCA_002783145.1). GTDB lineage: Bacteria > Pseudomonadota > Alphaproteobacteria > Rhodobacterales > Rhodobacteraceae > Nioella. The sequence goes on from PFEX01000182.1 coordinate 5,025, forward strand.
GCAACGTATCGGCGCGCGTCCGTTCCAGCCCCAGCGCCTGCGACAATTCATTAAGCCGCGTGTTCAGCGCGTTCAGTTCGTCATCCTGGTTGTTGATCGTTTCCGACAGCACGAATTGCACGACCATGAAGATCGTCAGCACGAAGATCATCACCATCAGAAGCGCGGTGATGGCATCCACGAAGCCCGGCCAGATCGAGGCGGTGAAACGGGTCCCGGAACGGCGGTGGAAAGCCATCGGTCAGGTCTCTTGCGGCGGGTCTTCGGCGGCGCCGGTGGCGGGCGCGGGGCGGCGGCGAACGGGCCGCTGCTGACGCGGCTGCGAGGCCGACCGGGTGAGATCCTGCAACGCGGTGGTCAGCGCGCCCAGGTCTTGCCGCAGCGCGCCGAGATCGTCCTGCCGGGAACTGCCAAGCTCCTCGTAGAGCTTGAGAAGCTGCACGTCGATGGATCGCAGGCGCATCCGGCTTTCGGCATCTATCCCGCTTTCACCGGACGCGTCGGCCAGAACTTCGGCCAGTCGCTCCTGCGCCGCCGACAGGCGTTCGGTCGCGGCCACCTGACCGGGGCCAAGCCGCTCCGCCAGATCGGACAGAACCCCCGTCACCTCGCCAAGCCGCGCCTCGGTTTCGGCATGCCGTGCCTCGGACTGGGAAAAAAGACCCTGCAACGTGTCGATCTGGTCGACCATGTGGTCAAGCACGGTCGCAATCGCGGCGCGATCCAGCCCGCCGCCATCGCCCTCGCCGGAGGAAAAGCTGACCCGCGTAACGGTGGACAGCCATTCCTCCATCTCGCGGTAGAACCGGTTCTGCCCGTGGCCCGCGAACAATTCCAGCAGCCCCACGACAAGCGACCCTGCCAACCCCAGCAGCGACGAGGCGAAGGCCGTTCCCATGCCGCCAAGCTGGCTTTCCAGGCCGCCCATCAGGCGGCCGAATACCTCGATGCCCGAATCGTCGGCAGTGGGTTGCAGCGAGCGGATCGTATCGACCACGGCGGGCACCGTGACCGCCAGCCCGTAGAACGTGCCCAGAAGCCCGAGGAAGATCAGCAGGCTGGTGATGTAGCGCGTTATGTCGCGGGCTTCCTCCATCCGCGCACCGACAGAATCGAGCACCGAGCGCGCCGAGGCGGAGGTCAGTTGCAACCGCGACCCGCGCACCTGAAAGATGCCCGTCAGCGCCGCCAGCAAAAGCGGCGGCTTGCCCTGGCTTTCGTCCGCTCCATTGGCGATCCGCTCGATCCACGAGATCGCCGAGAAAAGCTGCACCACCTGCCAGAAACAGGCCAGAACGCCGATGAAGAAGACGAAGGCAATGGTCCCGTTGAGGTAGGTGTTTGCCGTGATCACGGGTTCGATGCTGGGCCAGACAAGAAACGTGCCCAAACCAACGAGACCGCAGACCATCAACATGATCGCGATCTGGCGGAGGGGTTGGGTAAAGCGCGGCTCGTCCGGTCTGCTCGTCAAGGCTGTTCTGCCATCACCTGTTCTTTGAGAGCACCCTACCCGGCTTGACCGCTGCTGCCAAGATCACTTGGGCGATCCGGCCTTCAGGTGACGCACGCGGGTAACAAGCCAGTCAAGGTCGGCATCGGCAAGGTCCAGTTCGGCCAGATGGGTGGCGGTATTGAACAGATATTCGTCATTCGGCCCACGCCCGCCGACCGCGCGGGCAATGATCCGGGCCTGATCCTCAAGGCTCAGACCCGCGACATATTGGTCATGCACCGGGTCGATCACGTAAGTGACCGCCCTTGCTTCACCACCGTCATGAAACGTGATCGGCACTTCGCGTTCAAGATAGGCTGCGGAGATCAGCTCCCGCTCGCGCAGGTAGGCGATCGCCGGTTCCTCCTGCCCCGGAGCGACGCGAAACGCGACCCCGTCGCAATACGCCCCGTCAGCGGCGTCGAGCGCCAGCACCAGCCCCGGCGCCTCGACCGTGCCGCGATGGTGGATGGACCGCATGCAGAACGACCGGTGCCAGCCCGGTAACCGCGCGAGGCGGCGCTCGGCCACGTCGAAACCGGGGTTCCAGATCAGCGATCCGTAACCGAACACCCAAAGCGTGCTGTCATCCATGGCCATCGTTCCGCCTGTCTTCTGGTCTCTGCTGCTGCCCTCTCCCCATCGCCCCCCCCCCCGTATATGCAGGCAGCCTGCGGGATGAAACAGGGGGGCAGACCCGGCCCGCTCAAATGAGCGGCACGAACGGACCCCCGCACCCGGCAAGAGCCGGGAGCAGGCCCATCAGAACCGCGACACGCACCGGCAATCCCTCGTGATTCAGACGTCTGAGACCGTCAGCCCAGCACGGCCTTCACAGCCTTCGCCGTTTTGCCCACAACCTCGTCGGCCTCGTCCTTCGTCAGGCAGAAAGGCGGCGCGAAGCCGAGGATATCGCCCTGCGGCATGGCCCGGCCGATCACGCCTTCTTCCAGCAGCGCCGCCGCGATGCGCGGACCGACCTTCTCGGACGCGTCGAAGAATTCCCGGCTGTCCTTGTCCGTCACGAACTCGACAGCGCACAGCATCCCCTCGCCCCGAATCTCGCCCACGTTGGCGTGGTCGGCAAGCGCAGCGGTCATCGTGGTGTTCAGGTAGCGGCCAATCTCGCCGGCATTGTGCACGAGGTTCAGATCGTCGATCAGCTTGAGGTTGGCCACCCCCGCCGCCGCGCCGATGGGATGCGCCGAGTAGGTCCAGCCGTGGCCGATGGGGCCGTTTTCATCGGTGCCGTCCTCCAGCACCTTCCAGACCTTGTCGCCGACGATGGAGCCCGACAGCGGCGCATAGGCCGAGGTCAGCCCCTTGGCGATGGTGATGATATCCGGCTCGATCCCGTAATGGGTCGATCCGAACATCGTGCCAAGACGGCCGAAGCCGGTCACGACCTCGTCGGCAATAAGCAGGATGTCATGCTTTTTCAGCACTTTCTGAATCGCGGCCCAGTAGCCCGCTGGCGGCGGCACGATGCCGCCCGTGCCCAGCACCGGCTCGCCGATGAAGGCGGCGATGGTGTCGGCGCCCTCGCGCGCGATCAGCGCCTCAAGCTCCTCGACGCAATGGCCGGTGAAGGCCTCCTCGGTCATGTCCGGATCTTCGCGGCGGAAGTAATAGGGCGCCTCGGTATGGATCACCTGCGCCAGCGGCAGGTCGAATTTCTTGTGGAACAGCCCGAGCCCGGTCAGCGAGCCTGTCATCAGGCCCGATCCGTGGTAGCCACGCCAGCGGCTGATGATCTTCTTCTTTTCCGGGTGGCCGAGGATGTTGTTGTAATACCAGACCAGCTTGATGTTGGTCTCATTCGCGTCCGACCCGCCAAGCCCGAAATAGACCTTCGACATGTTTGCCGGGGCACGATCGAGGATCATCTTGGCCAGCGTGATGCTGGCTTCGGTCCCGTGGCCGACATAGGCGTGGTAATAGGCCAGTTCCCTCGCCTGCGCGGCGATCGCCTCCGCGATCTCCTGCCGCCCGTAGCCCGCATTGACGCAGTAAAGCCCGGCGAAAGCGTCCAGCAGGCGGTTGCCGTCCCGATCCTCGATATGGCAGCCCGATCCGCCGGTGACGACGCGGTTGGGCACATTGCCGCGCGCGAATTCGGCAAGGTGAGTGGAGGGATGGAAGAAGTTTTCGCGGTCCCATTGATCGAGTTGGTCGTTCTTAAGCATATCGTGTTCCTTGTTTGTCGCGGCGACCCCGCAGGGCCGGTGTCCCTGTCATGCCCAATCGCGGCAGACGTACTTGATTTCCATGAATTCCTCCATCCCCCGGCGCGCGCCTTCCCGGCCAAGCCCGGATTGCTTGGTGCCGCCGAAGGGAATGGGCGCGCCCGTCACCTTGGTGCGGTTCACCGCCACCATGCCGTATTGCAGCGCCCGGCTGAGACGGTAGATACGGCGCGGATCCATCGAATGGACGTAGGCCACCAGCCCGTATTCGCTGTCATTGGCGCGCGCGACGACCTCGTCCTCAGTCTCGAAGGGGGTGATCGGCGCGACCGGGCCGAAGGTTTCCTCCGACATGATCTTCGCGCTGTCGGGCACATCGCTCAGCACCGTGGGCTCATAGAACAGCCGCCCCAGCGCATGGCGTTTGCCGCCACAGGCAAGCCTGGCCCCCTTGCCGAGCGCGTCGGCCACGTGGTCTTCCTGCTTGGCGACGGCGGATTCGTTCATCAGCGGGCCGATATCGGGGTCATCCATGCCAACCCCGATGGTCAGCGCCTGTGTCGCGGCGGTGAATTTCTCGACAAACGCCTCGTAGACGGGGCGTTCCACGTAGATGCGGTTGACGCCGAGGCAGTCCTGCCCCGAGGTGGCGAATTTTGCCTTGATCGTTTCGGCCACCGCTTCGTCGAGGTCGGCGCCCTTGAACACGATGACGGGCGCGTGACCGCCAAGCTCCAACACCAGTTTCTTGATCGTCTCGGCCGAGGCGCGATAAAGCAACCGCCCCACCTCGGTCGAGCCGGTGAAGGACAGTGCCCGCACCCGCTTGTCATCGGTCCACGGCGGCACCACGGTGCTGGCGCGCCCCGTGACCACGTTGAACACGCCCGGTGGAAAGCCCGCGCGTTCGGCCAGCTCGGCAAGGGCAAGCGCGGAAAACGGCGTCTCGTGGCTGGGATGGGCCAGCACGCAGCAGCCCGCGGCCAGGGCGGCGGCGGCCTTGCGCGTCAGCATGGCACAGGGGAAATTCCACGGCGTGATCAGCGCCACCACGCCCACGGGTTCCAGCCACAATTCGACCTCGGCATCGGGCAGATGGCTGGTGACGCCCTCGATATTGGGGCGCTTGGCCTCCTCGGCATAGTATTCCACGAAGCTCGCGGCATAGTCGATCTCGCCGCGCGCCTCGGAAATCGGCTTGCCCTGTTCCAGCACCATGATACGCGCGAGGTCTTCGCGGTGCGCGATCATCAGGTCGAACCAGCGGCGCAGGATATGGGATCGCTCCTGCGGCAGGGTCTGCGACCAGTCGACAAAGGCGGCCTGCGCGGTATCGACCGTGCCGGCGCTGTCGCCCGCCGTCAGGCTGGCCACCTCGCCCACCAGATCGCCGGTCGCCGGGTCGTGCACCGGCAGCGTGGCATTGTCGGATGCCCCGACCCATTTGCCGCCGACATAGGAAAAGCTGCGCACGAGCGCCTTGTCCGCGATCTCGTCGCGCGCGGACAGAACCGTCTGGGTCATGAACCACCTCCGTCTTTGGGCGGAGGATGCATCGGCCAAGGCACGATGTGAGGCCGTAATTCAGCGCCCATCCAGACGATTCATCTGATTCAGCATTGCGAATCAGACTAAATCCCCTGCCTCACCTCGAAATCAGCAAATCCAGCGGCGGCACCCCGGAGGATTTCACCGGTTTGGTGACGATATAGGTGAAA
>PFEX01000035.1:0-400 GCA_002783145.1 Rhodobacteraceae bacterium CG17_big_fil_post_rev_8_21_14_2_50_65_11
TCTACAAGCACGAGACCCTTTGCGGCGACCCCGACGATTGTGCGAAGAAGTTGGCCAAGACCGCCGTGAACCTGAAACTGATCCCTTGCGTGACGGGCAAGCCACGCATCGCCGAGCTTGTCGCCTTCCAGATGACCGACATCACCGTCAAGGGGGTCTGGCGCGGGCGTGCGCGGTTGCACCTGGTGCCGCATGTCAACGCGCCGGTGGCCGATCTGCCGGTGCGCCGGGTGATCGAGGGCCAGCACATCATCGCCGATCTGTCGCTGCCCTATGGCCGCGTCGTGCACGACTACCTCGCCTGACGGGGCGGGGCGGACCACAGATATCCCGGAAGGAGTCACCAAGATGGCGACCAAACCGAAACCCGTGAACCTTGCCCTGCAAGGCGGTGGCGCGC
>PFEX01000035.1:428-1139 GCA_002783145.1 Rhodobacteraceae bacterium CG17_big_fil_post_rev_8_21_14_2_50_65_11
GGGTCTCGGGCACATCCGCCGGCGCGATGAACGCCGTCGCGCTGGCCGATGGCTATACCCGTGCAGGCCCGGACGGCGCGCGCGAGGCGCTCGATCATTTCTGGCGCACGATGAGCGAGGGCGCCAGGACCAGCCCGTTGAAGCGCACGCCTTACGACCAGTTGACCGGGTACTGGGGGCTCGATCACAACCCGGTTTATCACATGATGGATGCGATGACGCGAGTCGCCTCACCCTATCAACTCAACCCGATGAACATGAACCCCCTGCGCGATCTGCTGGAGGAAAGCATAGATTTCGAGATGGTGCGCAATTGCACGGCGTTCAAGCTCTACATCTCGGCCACCAATGTGGAAACCGGCAAGGTCAAGGTGTTCCCGCGCGAGGATCTGACGGCGGACATGGTGATGGCCTCGACCTGTCTGCCCACGATGTTCCAGGCGGTGGAAATCGACGGCGTGCCCTATTGGGATGGCGGCTACATGGGCAACCCTGCGCTGTTCCCGTTTCACGGCCAGACCGGCAGTGACGATATCGTCGTCATCCAGATCAACCCGATCGAGCGCAAGGGCGCCCCGAAGACGCCGCAGGACATCCAGAACCGGGTGAACGAGATTGCCTTCAACGGCAGCTTGCTCAAAGAACTGCGCTCCATCGACTTCGTCGACCGCCTGATCCGCCAGGGCAAGCTGTCGAGCGACGACTACCGCC
>PFEX01000035.1:1149-1379 GCA_002783145.1 Rhodobacteraceae bacterium CG17_big_fil_post_rev_8_21_14_2_50_65_11
GCACATCATCGAGAACCAGGCGGAACTGAAGCCGCTGGGTGCTTCCTCCAAGATGAACACAGAATGGGCGTTTCTGACGAAACTGCGCGACGTGGGGCGCGACACCGCCTCGCGCTGGCTCGACGAGACTGTCCCCCATATCGGGACGCGCAGCACCGTCGATCTGCGCGAGATGTTCCAGGGCATCGGCGGGCAGCATCAGGGGTAATGCGGTGCCGGTATCGCGCACC
>PFEX01000035.1:1439-7746 GCA_002783145.1 Rhodobacteraceae bacterium CG17_big_fil_post_rev_8_21_14_2_50_65_11
CGCCGCGTTGCAGCCCGCGGATATGCCGCCGCCGTCGCCGGATGTGCGGAGTGTCAGTTCTGGACAAGACCATGCTAGAAACTGGCCCCGCGATGGACCAGTCTGTGCCAGGTTCAGGAGTGCCATGCGAGGGGGACGACGTTGGGCAAGCAAGACACAGGTATCGGGTTGGTCGGCGCTGGTTTCATGGGGCGCTGTCATGCCAATGCGTTCCGGTCCGTGGCGGGGCTGTTCGATCTGCCGTTGCAGCCGAGGCTCGCCATTCTGGCCGATGCAAGCGACGATCTGGCCGAAAAGAGCGCGGCGGCACTTGGTTTCGCGCGGGGCACCTCCGACTGGCGGGCGCTGGTGAGTGATCCGGAGGTTGAAATCGTCGCCATCACCGCGCCCAACGCGCTGCACGCGCCGATCGCGCTGGCTGCAATTGCCGTCGGAAAGACCGTCTACTGCGAAAAACCGCTCTCGACCACCGCCGAGTCCGCCCTTGCGATGACATTGGCGGCAGAGGCTGCCGGGGTCACGACGCTGGTCGGCTTCAACTTCCTGCGCAACCCGATGATCCGGCTGGCGCGAGAGATCATAGCGGGCGGCGAGATTGGCGAGATCACCGGTTTTCGCGGGCGTCATGCGGAAAACTACATGGCCAGCCCCGACGCGCCGCATTCCTTCCGCACCGATCCGGCAGGCGGCGGGGCACTTGCCGATATCGGCAGCCATATCGTGTCGATGGCGCGATACCTCGTCGGCCCGATCGCGGAGGTTCAGGCCGATTGCCGCACGATCTTTCCCACCCGTCCCGTCGCCCCCGGCAGCGCCGAGCGCGCCCCGGTCGAGGTCGATGACATGACCCATGCGCTCGTGCGGTTCGAGACCGGTGCCGCGGGCAGTATCGAGGCGAACTGGGCCGCCACCGCGCGCCACATGGACCTGTCATGGGAAATTTCCGGCACCAAGGGGGCGCTTGCCTTCAGCCAGGAGCGGATGAACGAGCTTCTGCTCTGGTCGGACAGGCCGGGGCGCAGCGGCTACACGCGCATCGACTCCGGCCCCGCGCATCCGCCATATGGCGCCTTCTGTCCGGCGCCGGGCCATCACCTTGGCTTCAATGACTTGAAGGTGATCGAGGTGGCGGAACTTCTGGCGGCCCATGCCGGTGGCGACAATCCCGGCCCCGATTTCCGCGAGGCCTACGAGGTGCAGCGCGTTATAGAGGCGATGCAGCGCAGCGACCGGGCGCGCGGGTGGGTGACGTTGTAATGCGCAATGCCCTTGCAGGCGGCGGCCATCGGCGGCGCGGTGAGCGTCAGCGCCCGGGGCTTATGCGCCGTCGAGGTCTGACGACGCATCCCCGGGTTGGCGCCTGTCGCGGATCCCGGTACCATCGCGGATGAAGCGAAGACAAGCGCGTGGTTGTGGAACGCCGGTCGTTGGCGCTTGGCCGCGACCTGGCCACAGGCCGTGCCGCCATTCCCGGCGTCGGGCCCTTGCAGGTCCGACCGAACGGATCGAAACGGAGGAGTTTTCATGAAGGTCAACGGCATTCCCTACCGCTCCATCTGGCTCGGGTCCGATGGCCGGACGGTGCAGATCATTGATCAGACCCGGTTGCCGCACGCGTTTCCGGTGGTCGATCTGACCACGATGGAACAGGCGGCGGTGGCAATCCGCGACATGTGGGTGCGCGGTGCGCCGCTGATCGGGGCGACGGCGGCCTACGGTCTTGCGTTGCAGATGGGCGTTGATCCGTCGGACGCGGCTCTGCATCACGCCCGCGATGTGCTGCACGCGACGCGGCCCACCGCGATCAACCTGCGTTGGGCGCTTGACGACATGGTCGCGCTGCTGGGGCCGCTGGCGCCGGACGACCGACGAGACGCAGCCTATGCGCGCGCCGCCGCGATCTGCGACGAGGATGTGGAGATCAACCGCCGTATCGGAGAGCACGGGCTGGCGCTGATCGAGGCGATCGCCGCGAAGAAATCCGGCCCGGTCAACATCCTGACCCATTGCAACGCCGGCTGGCTGGCGACCGTGGACTGGGGCACCGCGACCTCGCCGATCTATCGGGCGGTGGAGACCGGCATCGACGTGCATGTCTGGGTCGACGAGACCCGCCCCCGCAACCAGGGTGCGCATCTGACCGCCTGGGAAATGGCCAGCCACGGCATCCCGCATCACCTGATCGTGGACAATGCGGGCGGGCACCTGATGCAGCACGGTCAGGTTGACCTGTGTATCACCGGCACCGACCGGACGACCGCGAACGGCGATGTCTGCAACAAGATCGGCACCTATCTCAAGGCGTTGGCGGCCCACGACAATGGCGTGCCGTTCTATGTCGCGCTGCCCTCGCCCACCATCGACTGGCGGCTGCGTGACGGGATCAGCGAAATCCCGATCGAGGACCGCAGTGGCGAGGAGGTGACGAAGCTCTGGGGACGCGACGCTGCGGGGCAGGTGCGCCAGGTGCAGATCTCTCCCGACGTCACCCCCGGTGCGAACCCCGCCTTCGACGTGACGCCGGCGCGGCTGGTCACCAGGCTGATCACCGAACGCGGCATCGCACCCGCCAGCGCGGCGGGGCTGGCGGCCATGTTCCCCGAACACGCGGCCACGGCGGCGCAATGACGGCGAGGCGGGGAACCGGGCCCCGGCGACGACTGGCGCTGCCGCCGGTCCTGGCGACTCCGGCTTGCGATACAGGTTCCGACACGATCCACCGAAAGGGCCCCCGATGACCGAAGCCAGCCTGCGCGCCGAAATCGTCGAGCGCTGCAAGGAGCTTGACGCTCGCGGCCTGAACCGGGGCGCGTCGGGCAATATCTCGGCGCGCATGGGCGACGCGATGCTGATGACGCCCTCGGCCATCCCCTATACCGCGCTTGCACCCGAGATGATCGCGCTGATGCCGCTGGAAGGGGACGACGGCGCGTGGGAGGGGCCGCTGAAACCCTCGACCGAGTGGCGCTTTCACCTTGACCTGATGCGCGCCCGGCCCGGGATCGGCGCGGTCGTTCACACCCATGCCGAGTTCTCGACGATCCTTGCCATCGCGCGCATGCCGATCCCGGCGATCCACTACATGATCGCGGCGTTCGGCGGCATGGAAATCCCGTGCTGCGACTATGCCTGCTATGGCACCGCCGAGTTGAGCGAGGCGATCCTGTCGGCGCTGGGCACGATGAACGGCTGCCTGATGGCCAATCACGGCATGCTGACCGTGGCGGGCGACCTTCGGCGCGCGGCATGGCTTGCCTTCGAACTTGAGGCGCTGGCGCATCACTACTGGCACGTCCTTCAGATCGGCGGCGGCCACCTTTTGTCCGAGGTCGAAATCGCCACCGTCGCCAAGGGATTCGCAAGCTACGGGGTGGCGTCCAGCGACTGACCGGGCGGCCTCAAGCGCGACCTTCGCCTTGAAGTCAGGCGTATGCGTCTTTCACGGCGCCATTTCGGATCGTCGCTCTTCTCTGGCGATCCCCCTTGACGCCCCGTCCAGATTGCTGCGACCACCTCCGGGATTGCAGGTCTTGACCTCGCCGCCCCACACGCGCAGAGCCGTGGGCAGGAAAGGAGACAGAACAGATGAGCGAGGCACACAAGGGCGTTGCCGCACTCGTCGCGGCCTGCGTCGTCTGGGGACTGTCGCCGCTTTATTACAAGCTGTTGGCGCATCTGCCGCCGTTGGAGGTGCTGGCGCATCGCACGCTGTGGTCCTTCGCCGCCTTCGGGATCGTGCTGCTTGTGCAGGGGCGTCTGGCATTGATCGCGGCGGCGTTTTCCATGCGGCGCCAGATCGTGATCGCGTTCTTTTCGGCGCTTGCGATCTCGGTCAACTGGTTCCTGTTCATCTACGCGGTCGGCGCGGGACGCGCGCTCGAGGCGTCGATCGGGTATTATATCTACCCCCTGGTCGCCGTCGTCGCCGGGTTCGTGGTGATGCGAGAGGCGATCGCTCCGCTGCAATGGGTCGCTGTCGGGCTGGTGGCGCTGGCGGTTCTGGTATTGACGGCGGGGCTTGGCGTGGCGCCCTGGATCAGCCTCGCGCTGGCGTTCAGCTTTGCCGGCTACGGGGTGCTGAAACGCTGGATCGCGTCCGGTCCGGTGGTGTCGGTGACGGTGGAAACGCTGTTGCTGACGCCCCTGGCGCTTGTGGTTCTGGGGGTCTGGGGGCAAGGGGCCTTCGCGGCAAATTGGCGCGACGCGGGGCTTCTGGCGCTCAGCGGGCCGCTGACGGCGGTGCCGCTGATCCTGTTTTCCTACGCCACCAAGCGCGCCGCGATGGCGACGGTGGGTCTGACGCTTTACCTCAACCCGACGCTTCAGTTCCTGGTGGCCTGGCTGGTGTTCCGCGAGGCGGTGACCGGCTGGCACGCGATTGCGCTGCCAATGATCTGGGCGGCGCTTGCGCTTTACAGCGGCGTTGCGGTCAGGCGCGCCGCGCGCGGATCAGCGACGCCATGAGGGCGGGCACATCCTCGGCGATTTCGCAATACCCCATGAGGCTCGGATCGGCGAAGCCCGACCCGATGATGTGGTCGAGGAGCTGCCTGAGCGGTGTCCAGTATCCAGCGGAGTTCAAAAGGTAAATCGGCTTGTCGTGCAGGCCGAGCTGGCGCCATGTCAGCACCTCGAAAAATTCGTCGAGCGAGCCGGCCCCGCCGGGCAGCACGGCGATGGCATCGGCGTTCATCACCATCACCTTCTTGCGCTCGTGCATGGTCTCGGTGACGATGAAGGTGTCGAGGTCGCGTTTGCCCACCTCGCGGTCCAGCAGGTGCTGCGGGATCACGCCGAAGGTCTTGCCGCCGCCCGTCTTGGCCGCGCGCGCGACGGTTCCCATGAGGCCCACATCGCCGGCGCCATAGACCAGCCGGATGCCCGCCTCGGCCAAGGCGGTGCCAAGCGCCTCGGCATCTTGCGCGTAGCGCGCCGTGTTCCCGGCACGGGAGCCACAATAGACACATAACGAATAGAACATTCACCGGCCTCACTTGATGCTGTTTTGACCCGTGATAGACGTGTTGCTACTTTCATACAACGGGAGCGGTGCCTTGGGACGCGTCGGACCCGAAGGGGAAACGGAAAAGATGGCAACAGGTTCGGGAACCGGTCTTGGGTTTGGCACCCTCGCCACGGGCGCGGGGGTCGCGGGGGTCGCGGGGGTCGTGGTTGCGGGGGTCCTGATCTATCAGGTGGCCTTCGCGCCCGGTCCCGACGACACGCCGCCCCCACCGACGCCCGTTGCGCAAGAGGCGGAGCCTTCGGCGCCGTCCTCGGGCGATGACGCCGGCCCCTCGGTTGCCGAAACAGCGCCGTCGTCCCCCCCCCCGGCGGAAGAGCCATCCGTGCCGGTCGCTCCAAGTTTTGACCTCGTGCGCATCGACGCGGCGGGCGGCGCGCTGATCGCCGGCCAGTCCGAGGCTCTTGCCGACCTGCGGCTGTTGCTCGACGGCGAGGAAATCCACGTTGCCAGCAGCGACGCGGGTGGCGCTTTCGTGGCGATGTTCCAGATCCTGCCTTCTGATCGTCCCCGCGTGCTTAGCCTCGAGATGATCCGGCAGGACGGCTCGCCGCTCGTGTCCGGGCAAAGCGTTATCATCTCGCCCACCCTGCGCCCGGCGCAACAGCCTGAGCGCCAAGTGGTGTCCGAAGCGCCGTCTGCCGGCCCCGAAACGCCGGTGGATAGCGGCTTGACCGATCTTGCCCTGGCCGAAGGGGAAGATCCCGTCCCCGCCGGGTCTGTGACCGCACCGGGGCCCGTCGCGCCAGACCTGCCCGACACGCCACCGGCCGGGGCGTCGTCACCGGATACAGAGGCCCCCGACATCCTTGCGCCGGACGCCCTTGCGCCGGACGCCGGCGACGCGGCGACCGAACTTGCCGCCCTGACGACGCTGCCCGGAAACGACCCTGCGACGCGGGGCCTGTCACCGTCCAGCGCTGCCGCCGGCGCGCCGCCGGCCGGCGCGGTGGAAATCCCCGATGCCACCGGGGACACGGCGCTTGCGCCTTCCGCAACGGACGCGCCCGCGCCGACGCAAGACACCGCGCCGGATCGGGAGGATGCTCCGCAGATCGCCGGGACGGAAGAGGCCCCGGCGCCGGCGGCGGGACCTGCCGCTGATGATCCTGCGGTGCCGGACCTGCTGACCACCACGCCGTCTGGCGGAGCGCCATCGCCGGGCGAAACCACCGGCCCGGATATCGACGTCGCGCAGGCCCCTTCTGCCGTGCCCCCCCGCCCGCAGGCCGCCGGCGATGCCATCATCGCGGAGGCCCCCGCGGCGGGTGACGGGGCGGCGGA
>PFEX01000035.1:7821-9564 GCA_002783145.1 Rhodobacteraceae bacterium CG17_big_fil_post_rev_8_21_14_2_50_65_11
CGCTGGCGAGGCAGCGGTGCACAGGGCTGCGCGTGACGACCCCGCCGGCCCCGCCGGCCCCGCCGTGCCCGCGACACCGACCGGCACCGATGCCATTGACAGGACCGACCCGCCGCAGGCGCCGACGGTAGAGGCCCGGACGCCAACCGTGCTGCTCGCCGATGGCGACGGTATACGCGTGATCCAGACCGGCGACGCTGCCGGTGCGCAACGGCGGATTTCGCTCGATACCATCGCTTATGACACCGAGGGCGACGTGCAACTGGCCGGGCGCGGCTCGGCCGAGGCGGATGTGCGCTTCTACCTCGACAACCAGCCGATACAGGTGGCGCGGATCGACCTCACCGGATCGTGGCGCACGCGACTGCCGCAGGTCGATCCCGGCACCTATACCCTGCGCCTCGACGAACTGACCCCGGCCGGTTTGGTGCAAAGCCGTATCGAAACGCCGTTCCTGCGCGAAGAGCCCGAAACGGTGGCGGCGGTGACGGCGCAAGGCGGCGAAAACGTGATCACCGTGCAATGGGGGAACACGCTTTGGGGTATAGCGCAGCAGCAACTGGGTGAGGGCGTGGCCTACGTGCAGATCTTCGAGGCCAACCGCGACCAGATCCGCAACCCCGACCTGATCTATCCGGGCCAGATCTTCACCATTCCCGACGCCGACTGACCCCCGGTCCGCAGGTTCGCACAGGCCCCTCGCAGGCGGGGGTGCTGGTCATTCGCGCGACGACGGCCTAGGTAGATGCCGGAAATCCGCAAAGTCCGCGAAGCCAGAGACGAAGGTCCAGCCAATGCCGCCAAGCATCATCACAGATCAGCCAAAGGGCGCCAAGGCGCGCCGAAGCGGGTGGCGCACCATTCGCAAGGTCGGTCCCTACCTCTGGCCGCAGGCGCACCCTTGGGTGAAGAAGCGCGTTATGGTGTCGCTTGTCATGCTCTTGGTGGCGCGGCTGATATCGGTCTACACGCCGTTTCTCTATTCCAAGGCGGTCGATGTTCTGGCGGGCGAGGCCTCGCCCTCCGGCATGCTGATGCTGGGTGCGGTGGGGCTGACGGTAGCCTATGGGGCAGCGCGCGCGATGTCGGTAGGCTTTCAGCAATTGCGCGACGTGGTCTTCGCCAAGGTTGGCCAGCGGGCACTGCGGCAACTTGCGCTGGAGACGTTCCAGCATATCCACGCGCTGTCCTTGCGCTATCATATCACCCGCAAGACCGGCGGGCTGTCGCGGATCATCGAACGCGGCGTGAAGGGGGTGGAGTTCCTGCTGCGCTTCCTGCTGTTTTCCATCGGCCCGCTGGTGGTGGAGCTTTTGCTGATCGGCATCGTTCTGGCGGTGATGTTCGACATCTGGTATTTCGTCGTCGTGCTGGTGACGCTGGCGCTTTACATCTGGTTCACCTTCGCGGTGACAGAGTGGCGCGTGAAGATCCGCAAGGAAATGAACGACCAGGACACCGACGCCAACCAGAAGGCGATCGACAGCCTGCTGAATTTCGAGACCGTCAAGTATTTTGGCGCCGAAGCGCGCGAGGCGAAACGCTACGATGGCGCGATGGAGGGCTATGAACGGGCGGCGCTGAAAACCGCCTATTCGCTCGGCTTCCTGAATTTCGGCCAATCGCTGATCATCTCGGTCGGTCTGGTGATCGTGATGGGCATGGCCGCCGTGGGCGTGACCAACGGCAACATGAGCGTGGGCGATTTCGTGATGGTCAACGCCTACATGATCCAGATCACCA
>PFEX01000035.1:9572-9938 GCA_002783145.1 Rhodobacteraceae bacterium CG17_big_fil_post_rev_8_21_14_2_50_65_11
AACTTCCTTGGCACGGTGTACCGTGAAATCCGCCAGGCGCTGGTCGATATGGGCGAGATGTTCGACCTTCTCGAACAGCCCGCCGATGTGACCGACGCCCCGGATGCGGCCGAACTGACCTGTGACAAGGGCGAGCTGGTCTTCGAGGACGTCGTCTTCGGTTACGAAGCGGCGCGCCCGATCCTCAAGGGGCTGTCCTTTCGGGCAGAACCGGGCCAGAAAGTGGCGCTTGTCGGCCCGTCCGGGTCGGGGAAATCCACCATCGGGCGGCTCTTGTTCCGGTTCTACGATGTGGGCCATGGTGCGATCCGCATCGACGGGCAGGACCTGCGCGAGGTAACGCAGTCCAGCCTGCACGGGCAGATC
>PFEX01000035.1:9957-10731 GCA_002783145.1 Rhodobacteraceae bacterium CG17_big_fil_post_rev_8_21_14_2_50_65_11
CGGTGCTGTTCAACGACACGATCCGCTACAACATCGCTTATGGCCGCCCCGAGGCCAGCTTCGCGGAGGTGCAGGCAGCGGCGAAGGCGGCGAAAATCCACGAATTCATCGCAAGTCTGCCGGACGGGTATGAAACCCAGGTGGGGGAACGGGGGCTGAAACTGTCCGGCGGTGAAAAGCAGCGGGTGGGGATTGCCCGGACGCTGCTCAAGGATCCGCCGATCCTGCTGCTCGACGAGGCGACATCGGCGCTCGATACCGAAACCGAGCGCGAGATCCAGGACGAGCTGAAGATGATGGGGCAGGGGCGTACGGTGATCACCATCGCGCACCGGCTGTCGACGGTGGTGGACAGCGATCGGATCATCGTGCTCGACACCGGCGAGATTGCGGAGACCGGTACGCACGAGGAACTTCTGGCGCTCGGCGGGCGCTATGCCTCGATGTGGGCGCGGCAAGCGTCGGAGCGCGAGGATATGCCGGAGGCGGGCGTCGCCTGACCGGGGGCCTCTTCGCTTTCGCTCATCGGCAGGAGTGGCTGGTGCGCTGGATGAGAGCGGCGCCCCACCGTCATCGGCGCTGCGCAGACGCTGCGCAAACAGTGGTATTGCCGCTGCCTTCTTGCCGCTGCGCCGATGAGCGAAAGCGAAGAGGTGACCGGGTCGGCGCGCGACAGCGCGACGAAACCCGGGGCCAATGCCGCCCCGGCACATCCGGGACGGCGTATCATTTCATTCTGTCAACCCAGAAGCATGCGCACCTTGGCCGCCACGG
>PFEX01000160.1:0-297 GCA_002783145.1 Rhodobacteraceae bacterium CG17_big_fil_post_rev_8_21_14_2_50_65_11
AGCGTGGCCGCAGCGCTGACCCCGAGATGGTCGAGCGCCAGCAGGTAGGCCTCCGGGTGCGGCGGCAGATGGGACAGGTCGTCGCGCAGGATCGCCACGTCGAACCCGACCCCGCCGCGCGCCCGCGCCGTTGCCTTCAGCATCGCGCGCACCGGGTCCGCCGCAGAGCGTGTCACCAACCCCAGCTTCACCCCGCGTCCCGCCGCCCGCCGCACGACCTGCGCCACGCCGGGGCGCAGCGGCAGTCCCTCGGCCAGAAGCGCCGCGAAGAGCCGCGCCTGTCCGCGCTCCACGGCG
>PFEX01000160.1:303-3994 GCA_002783145.1 Rhodobacteraceae bacterium CG17_big_fil_post_rev_8_21_14_2_50_65_11
TCCACCTGCGCGCCCAGCCGGATCGCGTGGCGCAGCACCGGGCTGCGGGCATCCCGCGTCGCCATCAGGGACTGGTAGGTTGCCCAGTTCCAGTCCCACCTCAGACCCGCCGCCCGCATCGCGCCGTTCCACGCCGTCCGGTCCAGTTCGGCGCATTCCGCAACCGCACCGATCCCGCCAAACAAGATCGCGTCCAAACTCATCAGCTGTCCTCCATGCGGTCAGGGAACGCCCGCGCGCCGCAAGCTGCAAGGCCGCCCGCACCGGCGCACGGCCCCGCCGCACGGCGTTGGTCGCAATCGGGGCAGGTGCGACAGGCGCTGCCCAAAGGGATGGCAGGTCACGGATGCTAACGCGCGCGCTACAGCTTGGTCTGCGGCACTGCCGGGGTTCGGTGGCGGCGTTTCAGCATCGCCTCGCGCAGGGTGATGTAGCTGACCGCCGCGATGATCAGCGCGCCGCCCAGAATCACCCAGATATCCGCCGGCTCGCCGAACACCAGCGCGCCCAGCAGCGTCGCCCAGACCAGTTGCAGGAAGGTGACCGGCTGCGTCACCGTCAGGGGCGCCGCCCGGAAGGCCATCGTCATCGCGAAATGCCCCGCCGTGGCGAAGACCGCGACCCCGAAGAGCCACGCCGCCTGTCCCCATGTCACCGGCACCCAGACCCACCACGCGAAGGGCGCCAGCCCGATGGTCACGGTGATCGACAGCATCCCCACCACCACCACGGGCGAGGTTTCATCCGCCATGATCTTGGCCACCAGGTAGCCCCCGGCGAAGGTCAGCGCGGTGACCAGCATCGCCAGGTGGCCGGGGCTGATCTCCCGGAACCCGGGCCGCAGGATGATCAGCGCGCCCAGCAGCGCCACACCCACCGCGATGATGCGCCGCGCCGCAAGCCGCTCGCCCAAGAAGATCGCGGCAAGGATCGTCACGCAAACCGGGCTGAGGTAATTTATCGCCGTCACCTCGGCGATCGGAATCTGCGTCATCGCGTAGAACCACATGATCACGCCCAGCGTGTGCGCCGCGCCGCGCAGGGTGAACAGCGTCAACGCCCGGCGCGACAGCCGTGCGCGCAGCATCGGCCGGACCATCGGGATCACGAAAACCAGTCCCAGCGCATAGCGCAGGAAAGCAGATTGCGCCGGCGGCACATCGCTGCCCACGGCCTTGACCATCGCGGTGACCGCGACGAAACACGCCCCCGTCACCAGCATCCAGATAACGCCGGCCACCGGATTCTGTGCGATTTCGGGCGCCGCGTGAGACGTGCTTGCCATGTCAAGCAATCAATCGCAAAGCGCCGGCCACGGCAAGCCGATACCTTACATCCCCCACAGAAGCCGGGCTGCGATCGCCCACATCACCGCGCCGATGACACCGTCAAGCACCTGCCACGACCGTGGCAGCGCAAAGACCGGCGCCAAGAGCCGGGCACCATAGCCGAGCGCGACGAAGAACACGAAGCTGGCCACGACCGCGCCCATCCCGAACCAGCTTGTGTTGTCGCCATACTGGCTGGCGATCGTGCCGATCAGGATCACCGTATCAAGGTAGACATGCGGGTTGAGCCATGTCAGCGCCAGACAGGTCAGCAATGCCGCCCGTAGCGATCCCGCCCCCGTCTCGACGGCGCGCAGCGTCGCTCCGCCGCGCCACATGGCCAGGAAGCTGCGCGCGCCATACCAGATCAGGAACGCCGCGCCGCCATAGCGCAACAGGGGTGCCAGCACCGGAAGCGCCTCGGCGATCACCGCAAAGCTTGTCACCCCCAGCGTGATCAGCACGGCATCAGAGGCGGCACAGGTCAGCACGACGGGAAGGACATGTTCACGCCGCAGCCCTTGGCGCAGCACGAAGGCATTCTGCGCGCCGATGGCGAGGATCAGGCTGAAACCAAGGTAGAACCCGGCAAACGCGGCTTGAATCATCCCGGCCCTTTCCCGCGCCGCGTCGCGGCCGTCGATTTGGCTACACGAGCGGTACAGAGGGGGGGGGCACGCAGGCCACCCCTCCCCCTCCATTCGGCGCCGCGATTCAGCCGGCGAGTTGTTCCATCACCTCGTCGGAGATCTCGAAATTGGCGGTGACGCGCTGCACGTCGTCGTCGTCTTCCAGCACCTCGATCAGCTTCATCAGCTTCTGCGCGCCGTCGAGATCAAGCTCGGTCGTGGTGGTCGGCTGCCAGATCAGCTTGGCCGTTTCGGACTCGCCCAGTGCCGCCTCCAGCGCCGTCGACACCTCGTTCAGATCGGTGTCGGCGCAGGTGATGATATGCTGGTCCTCGGTGCTTTCCACGTTCTCGGCGCCGGCCTCGATCGCGGCCTCCATCACCGTGTCCTCATCGCCCACGGACGCCGGGTAAACGATCTCTCCCTTGCGCTCGAACATGAACGCGACAGAACCGGTCTCGCCCAGGTTGCCGCCGTTTTTCCCGAAGGTTGAGCGCACGGTCGAGGCGGTGCGGTTGCGGTTGTCGGTCATCGCCTCGACGATGACGGCAACGCCGCCGGGGCCGTAGCCCTCGTAGCGGATTTCCTCGTATTCGTCGCCACCGGCGGCTTGCGACTTGTCAATCGCGCGCTGGATCACGTCCTTGGGCACCGATTGCGATTTCGCCTCTTTCACCGCAAGGCGCAGGCGCGGGTTCTTGTCCGGGTCGGGGTCGCCCATCTTGGCGGCCACGGTGATTTCCTTGGCCAGCTTGGAAAACAGTTTCGACCGCACGGCGTCCTGGCGACCCTTGCGGTGCTGAATGTTGGCCCATTTCGAATGGCCTGCCATCACGCGTCTCCTGCAAATACTCGATCGACATGGGTCTACTGCAAGCGCCCACGCACACGCAAGCCGACAATCACGCCGCCGCAATGCACGCGAATGCCGCTTTCCGGCAAATACAACGCGCCCGGTTCGGGCTATGATCGCGGCACATTTCGGGAGGAGCCGACCCATGATGATCTACCCCACAATCGAGTTGCAGAACGGCCATTGCGTCAGCCTCAACCGCGGACGGCTGGACGACCCGATGATCTGGCACGTGGATCCCGTCGCCAAGGCCCGAAGCTTCGCCGAGGATGGTGCCGAGTGGCTGCACCTGACCAATTTCGACTGGATAGCCAATAGCGAGGAGTCGACCGGGATCGTTCAGGACATCATCCTTCACGCCGGCATCCCGGTGCAGCTTGGCGGCAGTTTCCGCAGCGTAGAGGCGATTGCCCAGTGGATCGACAACGGCGCCGGGCGGATCGTGGTCAGCTCGCTCGCCGTGCACAACCCGGCGCTTGTGAAACAGGCCGCAAAGCGTTTCCCCGACCAGATCGTCGTGGCCGTCGACGTCTACAACGGCGGCTTGATGAGCGACGGCTGGCAATCCACCGCCGCGATCACGCCTGCCGATTTCATCACCGCCTTCAACGAGGACCCGCTGGCCGCGATCATCATCACCGATATCGACAACGATATCGAGGATAGTGATGGCTCCCTCGGCATGATCACGCAACTGGCCGACGGGGCGCGGGCGCCGGTCATCGCGCGCGGGCTCTCGCGCAGTCTCGACGATATCGCGCGGCTGAAATACGTGCCGCGCATCTCGGGCGCGATCATCGGGCGGGCCCTGTTCGACAAGTCGATCGACCTGTGCGACGCGCTTGCCGTGGCGGGCACGCGCCCCGGCCCGACGGCGCGGT
>PFEX01000160.1:4015-4554 GCA_002783145.1 Rhodobacteraceae bacterium CG17_big_fil_post_rev_8_21_14_2_50_65_11
GCGGCGCGATGCGCCGGGCAGTCTCCCGCCGCCGGTGCCCTGACCTGACCATCCCATCCCGTCCCGCGCCTGCGCCTGCGCCTGCGCCTGCGTCAGTCCGCTGCGGCGTCGTCCATCGGCAAGAGATAGGCCTGCACGTCCCGGTGATCGCCACGGCTGACGAAATCGAACGGGTTGTCCTCCATCACCTGGCTCATCTGGCCAGGCATCGGGCCGAGGAAAACGTCGATATGGTTGCCGGTGGCGGCGCCGCCGGTGTCCTCGCAGGTGAAGATGCCGTCATGCACGCGGCCGTCGGGCAGAACCGCGCCGTCGGCAGCGGGAATGTAGAGTTGCTGGCCGAAGGCCGGGTAGCCTCCGTTCAGCCAGGGGGTGGAGCCGCCGACCCACCCCAGATCGCAGGCAATGCTGCGAAACGGATGCAGGGGATTGCTGCGCGCACCGGTGCCGTTGCGATGCGGCGACGGGCTCCAGCGGACCCGCTCGCTGGGGCCATGGCTGCAGTCGGCCTGCGCGGCCCCGGCAACGCCGGCGTAGGT
>PFEX01000160.1:4582-14900 GCA_002783145.1 Rhodobacteraceae bacterium CG17_big_fil_post_rev_8_21_14_2_50_65_11
CGGCAACGCCGGCGTAGGTATAAACATCGCCCTCGACACGCAGGGTCCCCGCGAGGGCCCCGGCGCACCAATCGGACCGCGCGACCTCTGGGCCGATCTCGTGCCCGGCCATATCGCGCAGGGGAACGCCATCGTCCTGCGGGCGGCCATCGACAAGGCGATACACCGTCGCCCAGACCGTGACCGGGGTGCCATCGGTCGGTGGCTCCGTCTGCGCGGAACAGGCCGCAAGGCCAAGCCCGACCCCGAACAGGATCACGTTTCCAAGACCAGCTTTCAACATCGGTTTGCACATTCTGTTTTTCAAATTGCCCGATATCTTATCACGATCCATCAAAAAACAACCTTTCCGCCACGTCGCCGTTTCGGCGGGGTCCGGCCGAACCTCGTGTTGTGCCGACCGGGGGAAGGCTGTAACCCGTGCTTCATGTCGGACAACGCCCCCAGATCGCACGGTCGCCTGTCGATCAGCGCCAGCCTTCAGCCGAGGGACCTTGTGACGCCCACACCGCGCTTGAAAGGCGCCTGGACGGTGAAGGTGCTGACCCTGTTTCCCGAGGTGTTCCCCGGCGTCCTCGGTGCGTCATTGACCGGCAAGGCGCTGCAACAGGGGCTGTGGGCGCTGGACCCCGTCGACCTGCGCACCTTCGGCAGCGGCAAGCATCGCAAGGTGGATGACACGCCCGCGGGCGGCGGTGCGGGCCTCGTGATGCGTCCCGACGTGCTGGGCCGGGCCTTGCGCATGGCGGGCAGCGGCACGCCGCAAGACCCCGCCAGATGGCCACGCCTCTACCTCAGCCCGCGCGGCAAGCCCTTCACGCAGGCCGACGCGCAGCGGTTTGCGCGGGCCGAGGGGATGACGCTGCTCTGCGGGCGGTTCGAGGGGGTGGACCAGCGGGTGATCGACCATTTCGGGCTGGAAGAGATTTCCATCGGGGATTTCGTGCTGACCGGCGGCGAGATCGCGGCGCAGGCGCTTATCGACGCCACCGTGCGGCTGATCCCCAACGTTCTGGGCAACGAGGCATCGACCGAGGAAGAAAGCTTTTCCGACGGGCTGCTGGAACATCCGCAATACACCAAACCCGCCATTTGGGAAGGTTGCGAGATCCCCGAAGTGCTGCTGTCCGGCCATCACGGCAAGGTCGCCGAATGGCGCCGCGACGAGGCCGAGGCACTGACCCGCGCCCGGCGCCCGGACCTGTGGGAAGCCTATCAGGCGCGCAAGCCCAAGCCGTGACGCGCGGTACAGTTGCAGCCTCTTGATCCCGGCCCGCAACCTGCCTATACGCTGGCCTGTCCCGGTCGGAAATCCGACTCGGGGCAGGTGTCGTATTGGCAAGATCGGTGACATGCAGGCTTTCTTCGGCCAGCCGCTGACGGTCCCCCAAGCGCGGCGTGCAAAGGCAAACCGACCTGATCCTCTGGCGGGCGCATTGGCGGACCCGGAAGAAGACCGAGAGTTCTGAGGCGGACACATATTCGCGGGCAAACCGCGATCAGTTTTGGAGACCAGCGATGGACATTATCGCACAGATCGAGGCCGAGCAGGTTGCAGCGCTCGGCAAGCAAATCCCGGATTTCAAGGCCGGCGACACGATCCGCGTCGGCTACAAGGTGACCGAGGGCACCCGCAGCCGGGTGCAGAACTACGAAGGCGTCTGCATCAGCCGCAAGAACGGCAACGGCATTGCCGGATCGTTCACGGTGCGCAAGATTTCCTTCGGCGAGGGCGTGGAACGGGTGTTCCCGCTGCACTCGACCAATATCGACAGCATCACCGTCGTGCGCCGTGGCCGCGTGCGCCGCGCCAAGCTTTACTATCTGCGCTCGCGGCGCGGCAAATCGGCCCGGATCGCGGAAGATTCCACCTACAAGCCCAAGACCGGCGCCAGCGCGTAAGGAGCGGGACCATGAAAAAAGACATCCATCCCGAATACCACCTGATCGACGTCAAGATGACCGACGGCACCGTGGTGCAGATGAAATCGACCTGGGGCGCGGAGGGCGAGCAACTGTCGCTCGACATCGACCCCAGCGTGCACCCGGCCTGGACCGGCGGCTCCTCGCGCCTGATGGACACCGGCGGCCGCGTGTCGAAGTTCAAGAAGAAATACGAAGGTCTCGGCTTCTGAGCCCCCCGCCTTTCGGATCATGGAAAACGCCGCCCCCGCCCCGGGGCGGCGTTTTTCGGTTTGTCGTCCTGCTCGACATCTGACGTGGGGTCGCCGTTTGTCCAACGCTGCAACCGTTGCGAAAGTCAGTCATGCGAAACAAGGGGATGGTTGGGGGCAGCCCTCGCCCCCCCTCCCCCTTGCCCCGCGCGAAGAGCACCGCATCGGTTCTGGCCCTCGCCGCGGCCTTGCGCTAAACGGGGCGCGGCGCAAGGCAGGAAAGAAGGCTGACCCATGGCACGCATCCTCATCACCTCGGCGATCCCCTATATCAACGGGATCAAGCATCTGGGCAACCTTGTAGGCAGCCAGCTGCCTGCCGATCTCTACGCCCGCTACATGCGCGCGCGCGGCCACGAGGTGCTGTTTCTCTGCGCCACCGACGAACACGGCACCCCGGCCGAATTGGCCGCTGCCAAGGCGGGCAAGCCGGTGGCCGAGTATTGCGCCGAGATGTGGCAGGTGCAAAAGGATCTCGGCGACGGCTTTCGTCTCAGCTTCGATCATTTCGGGCGCTCCTCCAGCCCGCAGAACCACGCGCTGACGCAGCATTTTGCGGGCAAGCTTTTTGAGGCCGGCCTGATCCGCGAAGTCACCGAACAGCAGATGTATTCGCCCGCCGATGGCCGCTTCCTGCCCGACCGCTATATCGAGGGCACCTGCCCCAATTGCGGCTTCGAATCCGCCCGTGGCGACCAGTGCGACAATTGCACCAAACAGCTCGACCCGGTGGACCTGATCGACCCGCGCTCCACCATTTCCGGGTCCACCGAGCTTGAAATGCGCGAAACCAAGCACCTGTTCCTGTGCCAGTCGCACCTCAAGGACCGGCTGGCCGACTGGATCGGGTCGAAGACCGACTGGCCGGTGCTGACCACCTCGATCGCCAAGAAGTGGCTGAACGACGGCGACGGGCTGCACGACAGGGGCATCACCCGCGATCTCGACTGGGGCATCCCGGTCAAACGCGGCGACGAGGACTGGCCGGGGATGGAGGGCAAGGTCTTTTACGTCTGGTTCGACGCGCCCATCGAATACATCGCCTGCGCCGCCGAATGGGCCGAGGCGCAAGGCCGGCCCGCCGCCGACTGGGAACGCTGGTGGCGCACCGACAAGGGCGCCGAGGACGTGCGATATGTGCAGTTCATGGGCAAGGACAACGTGCCCTTTCACACGCTCAGCTTCCCGGCCACGATCATCGGTTCAGGCGAGCCGTGGAAGCTCGTGGATTACATCAAGGCGTTCAATTACCTCAACTATGACGGCGGCCAGTTCAGCACCAGCCGCGGGCGAGGCGTGTTCATGGACCAGGCGCTGGATATCGCGCCCGCCGATTACTGGCGCTGGTGGCTGCTGTCCCACGCCCCTGAAAATGCCGACGCGGAATTCACCTGGGAAAACTTCCAGGCCTCGGTCAACAAGGATCTGGCCGACGTGCTGGGCAATTTCGTCAGCCGGGTGACCAAGTTCTGCCGGTCAAAGTTTGGCACGGCGGTGCCCGAGGGTGGCGATTACGGCGAGGCGGAGCTGGCCCTCGTGGCCGAGCTTCAGGAAAAGCTCGACGCCTTCGAGGCGCACATGGAAGCGATGGAGATCCGCAAGGCCGCGGCAGAGCTGCGCGCGATCTGGGTCGCCGGCAACGAATACCTGCAAGCCGCCGCCCCCTGGGCTGCCTACAAGGAAGACCCGGCGCGCGCCGCGGCCATCGTGCGCCTGTCGCTCAACCTGATCCGGTTCTACGCGGTTCTCTCGGCCCCCTTCATCCCCGACGCCGCCGCCACGATGCTGGGCGCGATGAAGGCCGAGGGCGCGGACTGGCCGGAAACGGTGGGCGACGCACTGGCCGCGCTGGAGCCAGGCCATGCCTTCGAGGTGCCGGATGTGCTTTTCGCCAAGATCAGCGACGAGAACCGCGAGGACTGGCAGGAAAGGTTTGCCGGCGCGCGGGATTGATCCAGATCATGTCCGACGCCGGCGGTGTCCCCCATTCTGGCCTTGATCCCGGTTTTCTGGCGCAAGGCATGGGGGGACATGGATGGCTTGCAAGGTCTCCTGGAATAACGTCGGTCGCCTGCGGTGCAGCGCGCTTGTTCTGACTCTGGCCCTGATCGGGGGGGCGGCCGTTGCCCATGATCCGCCCGGCACCTCGACCGGGCGCTCCTGCGATGTCTGGTGGCAGTTTACCCCGACCTTTCGCGACGGCACCGAGGTCAAAATCTCGTTTTCCGCACACGGACATGCCCCGGTTTTCGCGCATAACCTTGCGCGTGTGGCAGCCGCGAACGTGGCTTGGCAATGCGCGACCGAGCATTGGGAAAGCCAGCTACAGACCCCCCCGCCAGAGGTCTGCGATGAAGAACCGCACGATTCGATGCGCGATTTCGTTGTCGGCTACCCGATGGTGCCCGACCTGCATTCCGAGGTCACGCGACGCCTATGCGCCGCCAACCCGGGGCGCGACTCGGTGAACACCGATATCCATTTCCACATCGCGGGACACGAGGGATGCACCCGGTATCACCCGTGGGACACACAGATTTGGGTCAGCGGATACCGGTTCGATTGCCCGCCCTCCGGTAGCGGTAGCGGTGGCGGTGGCGCGCCAGCCCCGGCCCCGCCGCCGCCACCGTCGCCGCCAAGCGACCCGGCCACACCCAGCGACGCCGCCCCGCCGCCACCGCCAAGCCCACCGTCAGACCCGGAAGATCCGACCGCGCTTTTCCGGATCTTCACCAATGTCCGACTGCCCGGGCATGATATCGGAACCGTCGATATTGCCGATGGCGATTGGCAGGCCTGCGCCCGCGTCTGTGCCGGGATGGCCGGTTGTCACGCCTGGACCTACCGTGACGTCTATCGCGGCGTCTCGTCGGTTTGCCTGCTGAAAAGCGCCGCCGGCCTCCCGATCCCCGATCCGTGCTGCCGGTCCGGGATCGAACGCTGACGCGAAGAGGAGTTGTCTTCACCACGCCTCGCCGCTAGGCAGGCGCTGCGCGGGCGTGATGGAATTGGCAGACATATCAGACTTAAAATCTGAAGGGCCTTGTGCCCGTGCGGGTTCGAGTCCCGCCGCCCGCACCAATCGCTGACAAATCAGGGCGCGCTACCGGCGTCCGACCGCGCGCAAGAGCGAAAAAAACCGCCCCCTTTCATCTTGGTCCAAATACCTCCGGGGTCTGGGGTAGAACCCCAGGCGTGTCGCGGAGGCCCCCGCCCCGGCGGGGGGTGAGGCGACCCGCTCCCGGATTGCCGCAAACAGGCGGCGAAACGAAGCTTCTCGGACGCACGGCCGGGGCAGCGGGCGAGGAGCCGCGCCCGCGCGCGCGACGAGCGCGCGCTTCAGAAAAACGCCTGCAACCCGGTCTGCGCCCGGCCAAGGATCAGCGCGTGCACGTCATGGGTGCCCTCGTAGGTGTTCACCGTCTCAAGGTTCATCATGTGACGGATGACCTGGTATTCCTCTGAAATTCCGTTGCCGCCATGCATGTCGCGGGCCATCCGCGCGATATCGAGCGCCTTGCCGCAATTGTTGCGCTTGATGAGGGAAATCATCTCCGGTGCCGCCCGCGCCGCGTCCATCAGCCGCCCGACCTGCACCGCCGCCTGAAGGCCAAGGCTGATCTCGGTCTGCATGTCGGCAAGCTTCTTCTGAAACAACTGCGTCTGCGCCAAAGGCCGTCCGAACTGCCTGCGGTCGAGGCCGTAGCCCCGCGCCGCGTGCCAGCAGAACTCGGCCGCGCCCATCACCCCCCAGGCAATGCCATAGCGCGCCCGGTTGAGGCAGCCGAACGGCCCCTTCAGCCCCTCTACATCAGGCAGCAGCGCGTCCTCGCCGACCTCGACGCCGGCCATCACGATCTCGCCCGTGACCGACGCCCGCAGGCTCTGTTTGCCGGCGATCTTCGGCGCCGAAAGGCCTGTCATCCCCTTTTCCAGCACGAAGCCCCGGATCTTGCCCTCATGCGCGTCAGACTTGGCCCAGACCACGAAGACATCGGCGATCGGGCTGTTGGAAATCCACATCTTCGCCCCGGTCAGCCGGTAGCCGCCTTCCGTCTTCTCGGCCCGCGTCTTCATCCCCGCGGGGTCCGATCCGGCATCGGGTTCGGTCAGCCCGAAACAACCGATCAACGCGCCCGAGCACAGCCCCGGAAGGTATTTCAGCCGCTGCTTTTCAGACCCGTAGGCATAAATCGGATAGATCACCAACGACGACTGCACCGACATCATCGACCGATAGCCGGAGTCCACGCGCTCGATTTCCCGCGCGATCAGCCCGTAGGTGACGTAATTGGCGCCCAACCCGCCGTATTCCTCGGGCAGGGTTGCGCCCAGCAGCCCGGCCTGCCCCATCAGCGGAAAAAGCTCCGGCGCAACGGTTTCCTCGGCATAGGCGCGGGTCACGCGCGGCTGCAACTCGGCTTGCGCGAAGCCCTGCGCCGCATCGCGCAGCATGCGCTCCTCCTCCGTCAATTGCCCGTTCAGCAGCAGCGGATCCTCCCAGTTGAAGCTGGACAGGTTGGGGCGGTCTTTCGCCTTCAGGGTCATCTCGCATCTCCTCGCGGCAAGGCTTGCAGTCGTGCAGTCGTGCAGTCCTGATCGTCCTAGCGCGCCGGCCGCCCGGTTTCCATCGACATCTCGGCATGGGGTCATTACAAAACGGCATGATCAATGCCCGCCGCTACCTGCCCCCGCTGCCCTGGCTCTCGGCCTTCGAGGCGGTGGCGCGGCTTGGCTCCGTCACCCGTGCGGCAGAGGAACTGGACCTGACCCAAGGCGCGGTCAGCCGTCAGATCGCCAAGCTGGAGGCGCGTCTCGGCCAGCACCTGTTCCTGCGCGAACGCCAGCGCCTGACCCTCACCCCCGCCGGAGCCGCCTACGCGCGCGAGTTGCGCGGCGCGCTCGCGACCATCGCCAGTGCCACGCTGTCGCTGGTCTCCAACCCGAAGGGCGGGCTTCTCAACCTCGCCATCCTGCCCGCCTTCGGCACCTACTGGCTGGCGCCGCGCCTGCCGCGCTTCATGGCCGCCCATCCCGGCGTCACCGTGACGCTGGCCACACGCACCCATCCGTTCGATTTCAAAGCCGAGGCATTTCACGCCGCGATCCATTTCGGCGGCCGCGACTGGCCCGGCGCCGGGTTCCTGAAACTGATGGAGGAAAAAAATGTCGCCGTCGCCGCGCCCGCGCTTCTGGAAACGTGCCGGGTCGAGACCCCGGCCGATGTCGCCGCGCTGCCCCGGTTGCAGATCGAAAGCCGCAAGGGCGCGTGGCGGCGCTGGTTCACGGCACACGGGCTTGCCCCCGATGACCGGGTTGCCGCCCGCTTCGACCAGTTTGCAACGATGATCGCAGCCGCGCGGCAGGGCCTCGGCGCCGCCCTCGTGCCGCGCTTCCTGATCGGGGCTGACCTCGACAGTGGCGCCCTCAAAGCGCTGCCGCACGCCGCCGCCGGGCGCTTCGGATCCTACTACCTCGCCTGGCCCGAGACGGGCGCCAACTACCCGCCGCTGGTTGCCCTGCGCGGCTGGCTGGAGCACGAGGTCGGTCAAACCGCCTGAGGCACGGTTCGGTTTGTCGGCAAAGGAGTGCACGGGGGGGGTGGGGAGGGCACCCCCTTATCTTTCAGCCGGATTTGAGCAGGTGATCACGCACGATCCGGGCCAGATCGCCCCGCGTCACGTCCTGCGCCATGCTGGCCTGCGCCGCGTCGACCTGATCGTCGCGCAGCACCGTTCCCCGTCGCGCCTCCAACAGGTCCTGCACATATGGTTTGTCGAATTCAGGGTGGCCCTGAACCGTCAGTGCAAAACCGGGATACCAAAGCGCAGCATAGGGGCAGAAATCGCTTGCGGCGATGGTTTCGGCCGCCTCCGGCGGGGCAATCACCTGATCCTGGTGATAGGCTTGAATCGCAATCGTTTCAGGGGCTTGGCCAAGTGCATCGGGCCAGTTCACCGGCCCGTAGCGATGCACGCCAAGGCCCCAGCCCCTGCCCGATTTCTCGACCCGCCCGCCAAGCGCCTGCGCGATCAGCTGGTGGCCGAAACAGATGCCGACCATGGCCACACCCGCGTCGCGGCAGGCGCGGATGAAGGCCTCCGCCGGAGCGATCCAGTCATGACCCTCGTAGACGCCGAATTTCGACCCGGTGATCAACCACAGATCGGCGGCGGCCGGGTCTTGCGGAATCTCGCCATTCAGCACCGCGAAACTGCGGAATTCCGCCCCAGGAAGATCCAGCCAAGCCCTTACCATTTCTGGATAATTTCCATGCGTCGACGCCAGATCCTCGGGCGGGCGCCCGGTTTCGAGAATGCCGATCACGGGTTGCTTTACCATCTCTTAACCCCGGTCCTGTAAGCCATACCAAGTGTAGGCCAGCGGCAGCAATGCGCGCCGCCAGCGACCCAGTTCAAACCGCCGCAGCCCCGCGCGCAAGGGGGCAGGCGTATCCGGGCCCTGCCCGGTGATCTGCGCGGCCAGCAAGCGGCCCGCGTAACTGCCCATGGCGACCCCGTTGCCATGGTAACACAGCGCCGTCCAGGCGTTTTCCAGCCCCGGCACCGGTCCGGTGTAAGGCACGAGATCGCGCGCCAGCGCCAACAGGCCGGACCAGAAGAAAGGCGTCTCCACATGCCGCCATTCGGGAAAGATTCGCTCGAAATCCGCCCGCGCCCTGGCGCGGGTTTCCGCGTGGGCGGCGGGCGTCGTCTTCATCGCGCCACGCAAGCCAAAGAGCATGCGATTATCCGGCATCAGCCTGAAATAATGCAACAAATGCCGCGTGTCATAGCACATCTGACGGCTCGTCCAGCCCTGCGCAATCAACTCGTCCTCGGTCAGGGGCCGCGTCACCAGCACGTTAGACTGCACCGGCAGGTAGCGCCCCGCCAGCCAGCCGGGCAGGTCGTCGGAACTGTAGCCATTCGTCGCCACGATCAGCACCTTGGCCCGCACCTGCCCGCCGGGCGTGGTCAAAAGGTGCCGGTCGCCGTCGCGCGACAGGGCGATAAGGGGCGTGCCCCCGAAAAGCCGCCCGCCCGCCGCGCACACCGCCCGCGCCAGCCCCAGCACGTATTTCAAGGGGTTGAGCGCGAAGCCGATCGGCGTGGTCAGGGCGCCGTGGAACTCGGGGCTGGCAAAGCCCCGTTCGGCCAGGGCCGGTTTCGCGACCACCTCGCATTTCACTTGATGAAAGCGCTGCATTTCCTCGGCCAGATCCTGCAAGCCCTTGATATCCTTGGGCCGGAACGCGAGAAGCGTCTCACCCTCGGAATGCGTGTCGGCGCCGATCCCGTACCGGTCCAGCAACGCCGCGACGTGATCCACCGCCGCCCGCTCGGTCTGGTAGTAGTCCCGCGTCGCCACCGCGCCAAAGCGGCTCATCAACGCGGATGCCGGGGCTTTCGCCCCGCCAAGACAACAGAACCCGCCATTGCGGCCCGAGGCCCCCCAGCCGGGCTGTTCAGCCTCCAGCACCACCACATTCCGCCCCGCCTCTGCCAATGCCAAAGCGGCATTGAGGCCGGTGTAGCCGGCGCCCACCACGGCCACCTCCGCCGACACCTCGCCTTGCAGCGGGGCATGGTCAGCGATAGCATGCACGGTCGTGGGCCAGAAGCTATCCGCAATCGGCGCGGCCCCGTAGGCCATCGGCTCATACAGACGGCGCATGGGTCACAGGCGGCTCAGGTAATAGCGATATTCGACTGGCGTGATCAGCCCCGTCAGCGTCTGCACCTCGTCATTCTTCACCGCGGCAAAGACGTGGCGGTACGTCTCGCCGAAGACCTCCGCCGCGTGCCCCGAGGCCGCGAACCGTTCCACCGCGTCGAACCAGTCATGGCCAAGCGGCGGCGCCTGTTCGGCCTTCGGGTCGTCGATCGGCAGCGGCAGGTCCGGGTCGGTATCAATACCGTGCAAAATGCCGCCGAGGATCGCGGTCAGCACGAGGTAGGGGTTCACGTCCGCCCCGCTGATCCGGTGTTCCAGCCGCGCGGCCGGCCCCGACGTTTCCGGCAGGCGCACCCCGGCAGCACGGTTGTCATAGCCCCAGTCCGGACCGGAGGGCGCGAAACTCATCGGCTGGAAACGGCGGTAGGAATTCATGTGCGGCGCAAAGATCACCTGCAAATCCGCCA
>PFEX01000160.1:14910-15110 GCA_002783145.1 Rhodobacteraceae bacterium CG17_big_fil_post_rev_8_21_14_2_50_65_11
CCGGCGTCATCGAGCAACGAACAATGCACATGCAAGCCGTTGCCCGGCGCCTCGGCGTAGGGCTTTGCCATGAAGGTCGCCTCCATCCCGTGGCGCGCCACGATCCCGCGCACCAGACGGCGAAAGAAGATCGCGGTTTCCGCCGCGCGCAGCACGTCGTCGGTATGGTGAAAATTCACCTCGAACTGGCCGGGCCCGTA
>PFEX01000160.1:15358-19322 GCA_002783145.1 Rhodobacteraceae bacterium CG17_big_fil_post_rev_8_21_14_2_50_65_11
GGCACCGGACGCAGCGTTCCGGGCACCGGCACAAGAACACCGTCTGGGTCGCCCACCACGATGCCGAGGCCCGTCGCCCCCACCTCGTTGCCCATGATCGCGGGCGCATAGGTGGAATAGGGGAGCCGCACCGCGCCGCTTTCCAGCTTGCCGATGGCGTCCCCCGGCAGCCACTTTCCGCGCAATATCGCATTGATGTCACACAACATCAGCTCGATCCGGTCGGGCCGGCCATGGGCCGCGCAATAGGCCTCGTATTCATGTTTCATGCAGTCTGCCCCGCCATTTTCTCGTCGCGCTCGCGTTGCACGATCCGCCGCTTGCTGACCAGCGAGGCGGTGACCACACCCACCGTCACGATGCCAATCAGGATCGTGGACAGCGCATTGATCTCGGGGCTGACGCCCATCCGGACGGAGGAAAAAATCTTGATCGGCAGCGTCGTCGCCGACGGCCCGGCGGTAAAGGATGCGATCACCAGATCGTCAAGCGAGAGCGTGAAGGCCAGCAGCCAGCCCGCGATCACGGCCGGTGCGATCAGCGGCAGGGTGACCGAACGGAAAGCGTCGAACGGCGTGCAGCCGAGATCGAGCGCTGCCTCCTCGACCGAGCGGTCGAAACTGACCAGGCGGGAGGAGACGACAACCGAGACATAGCACATCGAAAAGGTCGTATGCGCCAGAATGATGGTGAAGATCCCGCGATCCAGCCCGATGGAAATGAACAGCAGCAAGAGCGACAGCCCGGTGATCACCTCGGGCATCACCAAGGGCGCGTAGATCATGCCGGAAAACAGCGTGCGACCCATGAATTTCCCTCCCCGCACCAACACATAGGCCGCCATTGTGCCCAGCACCGTCGCAATGGTGGAGGAGACGAAAGCCACCCGCACCGTGACCCATGCCGCGTCCAGAAACGCCTGATCGCGCAAAAGCTCGCCATACCAGCGGGTCGAGAAGCCGGCCCAGACCGTGACCAGCCGGCTTTCGTTGAAGCTGTAAACCACAAGGATGATCATCGGCACGTAGAGAAAGGCAAAGCCAAGCGTCAGCGATGTCGCGTTGAACCAGGAAAAGCGCCTCATGCGTCGGCCTCCTGGGTCTTTTCCTGGTTCTTCTGGAACAGGATGATCGGGATCACGAGGATCAGCAGCAGAACGATCGCCACCGCCGAGGCGACCGGCCAGTCGCGGTTCGAAAAGAACTCCTCCCACAGCACCTTGCCGATCATCAGCGTGCCCGACCCGCCCAGAAGCGAGGGGATCACGAACTCGCCGATCGCGGGGATGAAGACAAGGAAACAGCCCGCGATAATGCCCGACCGCGACAACGGGAAAGTGATGATCCAGAAGGCCGAAAGGCGCGAGCAGCCCAGATCCTCGGCCGCCTCCAGCAGGCTGTCATCCATCCGCTCCAGCGTCGCGTAGATCGGCAGGATCATGAACGGCAGGTAGGTGTAGACGATGCCGATATAGACCGCCGTCGGCGTGTTCATGATCTGAAGCGGGTCGGTGATGATCCCGAGCCAGAGCAGCAACTGGTTGAGGTAGCCCTCGGTCGAGAGGATCCCGATCCACGCATAGACGCGGATCAGGAAGCTGGTCCAGAACGGCAGGATCACCAACATCATCAGCGTAGGGCGCCATTCCGACGCCGCCCGCGCCATGGCGTAGGCGATGGGATAGCCTACACAAAGCGCAAGGAAGGTAGAGATCGTGGCGATCTTCAGCGACGAGAGATAGGCCTTCCAGTAAAGCGCATCCTCGGTCAGGAACACGTAATTCTCGAAATCGAGCTGGCGCAGAAAATCGCGAACCCCCGGCCACCCTTCGGACAGATCCAGCGACGGCGTGTAAGGCGGGATGGCCAGCGCGATATCCGACAGCGAGATCTTGAAGATGATCCCGAACGGCACCAGAAACAGCAGCAGAAGCCAGAGATACGGAACCCCGATCAGGGTGTGGCGGCCAATGTTCATGTGCGCCCCTACCCCGCCAGCACCAGCCCGGCGGTGTCCGTCCAGGACAGCCAGACCTCGTCTTGCCAGGTGAAGCCGCGCCGCGACAGGCGCCGGTTGTTGACCGTCTGCGCCTTGATGACCTGCCCGCCCGGCAGTTCGACATGATAGGTGGAAATATTGCCCAGATAGGCAATATCGAGAATACGGCCACGGACCACGTTGTTGCGGTCCTCGGGGCGCTCGGCGCTGATCGCCACCTTCTCGGGCCGGATGACGAATCCGGCGCGGGCGCCATCTTTCAGCCCCTCGCCCGCCGTGGCGATGATCTCGGGCGCGCCCTCGGCCCAGGCGAGGCTGGCCAGCCCATCCGGTTTCAGCGCGACATTGCCCTCGATCAGGTTCACGTCGCCGATGAAGTCGGCCACGTAGACCGAATTCGGCGTCTCGTAGATGCGGGCGGGCGTGTCGACCTGGATGACCTTGCCGTCATTCATCACTGCCACGCGGCTGGCGACTGTCATCGCCTCCTCCTGGTCGTGGGTCACGATCACGAACGTGGTCTCGGTCTTTTCCTGGATATCCATCAGCTCGAACTGGGTTTGCTGGCGCAGCTTGGCGTCGAGCGCACCGAGCGGTTCGTCGAGCAAGAGGAGCTTGGGCGCCTTGGCAAGCGCGCGGGCGAGGGCCACGCGCTGCCGCTGGCCGCCGGAAATCTGGTGTGGCTTGCGGCGGGCGAATTGCTCCAGCCGGGTCAGGCGCAGCATTTCATGCACGCGATCCGGGATCTGGTCCTTCGGCATCGCTGAACGCTTCAGCCCGAAGGCGATATTGTCCCACACCGACAGATGCGGGAACAGCGCGTAGGACTGGAACATCATGTTCACCTCGCGCCGGTTGGGTGGGATGCCGTTCATGTCCTGCCCACCGATGGTGATGCGGCCCTCGCTTGCGGTCTCGAACCCGGCCAGCATCCGCATCAGCGTGGTCTTGCCACAGCCGGAGGGGCCAAGCAGGGCGAAGAATTCCTTGCGGTAGATCGTGAGATCGACATTGTCGATGGCAGTGAAATCCCCGAACCGCTTGGTCACGCCCTCGAAACGGATAAGTGGCGTTTGCGCGGGGTCTTTCCACGGCGCGAATTCGGCAGGCCCTGCAACGGCGGCAGATGTCATGATGGCTCCTCGGCCCGGTCGGACACACAAGCCCCGACCGGGCAGATCGCCCGGACGAGGCGGTCATGAGTGAAACCCTCAGGTGCCGGACTTGATCCGGGTCCAAAGCCGCGTGACAACCCGCTGCACGCGCGGATCGTAGGGCGTCGTGGTGTAGAGGTTTTCCAGCGTCGCCGCATCGGGATAGATCGCCGGATCGCCAATCACGTCCTCGACAAGGAACTCCTGCGCCGCAAGGTTGCCGTTGGCGTAATAGACATAGTTGGACGCCGCCGCCATGTTTTCGGCATCCATCATGAAGTTGAGGAAGGCATGCGCGCCTTCCGGATTCGGCGCATCGACCGGGATTGCCATCATGTCGAACCACATGAGTGCCCCTTCGACGGGCGCGTTGTAGACGATCTCGACCCCGTTATCGGCCTCTTCCGCCCGGTCGCGGGCCTGAAGGATATCCCCAGACCAGCCGAATGCGACGCAGATATCGCCATTGGCAAGCGCGTTGATGTATTCCGAGTTGTGGAAGTTCAACACATAGGGACGGATCGGAGCATAGACATCCTCGACCTGCGCGATCACGTCCGGATCATGGCTGTCCGGGTCCTCGCCCAGCCAGGTCAGCGCCGCCGGGATCATTTCCGTCGGGGCATCCAGCAGATGCACCCCGCATTCCGACAGGGCTTCCATGTTCTCAGGGTCGAAGAGCAAGTCCAGCGAGTCGATCGGCGCATCCTCTCCGAGGATCTCGCGCACCCGGTTCACGTTGACGCCAAGACCGGTCGTGCCCCACATGTAGTTGACGGCATAGCGGTTGCCGGGGTCATATTGTGCCGTTC
>PFEX01000026.1 GCA_002783145.1 Rhodobacteraceae bacterium CG17_big_fil_post_rev_8_21_14_2_50_65_11
CGGCGATGATCTACCTGCTGGGCATGCCGACCAAGGTCGTTATCGGAACATCGCTGTTCCAGATCATCTTCGTCGCCGCCTTCGCCACGCTTTTGCATGCCACCACGAACTTCACCGTCGACATGGTGCTGGCCCTGCTGCTGCTGGTCGGCGGCGTGATCGGGGCGCAGATCGGGACGCGGCTCGGCGTCAAGCTGAAGGCGTAATACCTGCGCGTCCTGCTGGCGACCCTAGTGCTGGCGGTCTGCGGAAAGCTGGCGACGGAATTGCTGTTGCAACCGGTTGAACTGTTCACCCTCGGCGCAGCAGGTGGCTATTGAAACGGCTCCTCTTCATACTGGCGCTTGCACTGCTGCCTGTCACCGCCAGCGGCGAGGAAGAGGTCCTCGCAAGCCTGAGCCAGAATGACGTCGCGATCACCGCGAATTTCAACGGCTCCGAGATCCTGATCTTCGGCGCGGTGCAACGCTTCACCCCACTGCCCACGACCGGCCAGATGCAGGTGATCATTACCATAGAAGGCCCCGACCGGCCGCTGACCGTGCGCCAAAAGGAACGCCAATACGGCATCTGGATGAACACCGAGGCGGTGGAGGTCGACGCCGCGCCCACCTTCTACGCCGTGGCCACCACCGGCCCGTTCGAAGAGGTCGTCACCCATACCGAGGATCTGCGCCACCGGATTTCGATCCCCCGCGCGATCCGCGCCGTCGATGCCGGGACCGAGCATCCGGAGGATTTCACCCAAGCCGTGGTGCGAATCCGGACCGCGGCGGAGCTTTACCAGATGCTCGAGGGCGCGGTTACGCTGCGCAACGAAACGCTTTTCAACACGTCTTTCCGGTTGCCCGCCAACCTGACAGAGGGCGATTACGTGGCGCGCATCTTCCTGACCCGCAACCGCGAGGTCGTGGCCTCCTACCAGACCGATATCACGGTGCGCAAAGTCGGGCTGGAACGGTTGATCTACACGCTTGCCCATGAGCGCCCGCTGGCCTACGGGCTGTTGTCGCTGGCGATTGCAATCATAGCAGGCTGGGGGGCCTCGGCTGTGTTTCGCTACATCCGCACCGGGGGGTAATCCATGCAGACCATCGACACGATCGCGGCGTTGGAGGCGCTGTACGACGCGCCGGTCCCCGCGTCGCTGACCAAGGTCACCACCCGAATGACGCCGCTTTACCGCCGGTGGATCGAAGCCGCAGGGTTTGTCGTGCTGTCCACGGTTGGCCCCGAGGGTACCGATGGCACCCCGCGCGGCGACAATGGCCCGGTGGTGCGGGTGGTGGATGACAGCACGCTCTGGCTGCCGGACTGGCGTGGCAACAACCGCATCGACTCGCTTCGAAATATCGTGCGCGACGGTCGGGTCAGCCTGATGTTCATGGTGCCCGGATCACAGACCGTTGTGCGGGTGAACGGGCGCGCGGTGGTGACGGCGGACACGGACGTAACCGGCAGCTTTGAGCAACGTGGCATGCACCCCAGAACGGTAATCGTGGTGACGCTGGACGAGATCTATTTCCAATGCGCCAAGGCGATCCTGCGGTCAGGACTGTGGACCCGTGGTGACGACAGCGCCGCTGTGCCGACGGCGGGGCAATTCTTGAAGGAACAGGATCAGGGGTTCGATGCGGAAGCCTATGATGCGACCTATCCCGAATATGCCAGGTCGCGCATGTGGTGACGGCGGAAGGATCGCCACCCGCGCTTGCCCCCGTTCCGACGTTTTCCCCTGCTCATCCTGCGTCCTCCGCTTCCAGTGTCAGCGGGGCCACCGGCACCGAAAGGTCATCGGTGCCAAGCGCCGCCTGCGGTTTCGACAGCATGTAGCGCGTAATCCAGATCAGCCGTTCCTCCGCCCGCGTGATCGCCACATAGGCCAGCCGCTTCCACATCGCCTGCCCGGCTTCCATCCGGCCGGTGCGGCTGGCGGCGTAGATATCGGGCGAGAACACCTGCACATCGCGCCATTGCGACCCTTGCGCCTTGTGGATCGTCACCGCCGCCCCGTGCAGGAAGGTCGCGCCCATCCGTGCAGCATAGGGAATGAAGGGCTCCTCCTCGTCCGGCTTCTCGATCTTGACGATGGAGGCGGCGGAGAGTTGCGGGCTATCGGCGCCAACGACGTGCAGCCGCGAGAAGCCGGGCTTGCGGCCAGGGCCCATGTAGACCACCTGCGCTCCCTTGATCAGGCCCCGCGCCTCCAGGTCGATCCGCTTCTTGCGGTGCTTCACAGGCAGTTCGATGCCATCACAGATCAGCGGCTCACCGGGCAGCAGCGCATCCTCCGGCGCAGCGTGGGCAAGCCGGAAGGCCCGGATCAGCCGGATCCTTGTCGCATTGCGCCAGACCAAGACCGGGCTCCTCGCCATCAGGTCGCTATCGGCACGCGGCGCTATGACAACGCGCGGGTCGCGCCGCGCGGCGTCTTCCACCATCCGCTCGAAATCGGCAAACTCGAGGCCGGGATCGCTTAGCGCATGGGCAAGATCAAGGATGGGATTGTCCGCCTCCTGCCGATGGATGCGGCCCAGGCGCAGTTGAGCGGGCGCCGCCAGCTTGTCGAACACCATCTCACCCGACTGCCCCACCGGGGCAAGCTGCGCCGGATCGCCGAACAGAACCAGCATCGGGAAAATCTCGCGCAGGTCGTCGAATTGTTTCTGATCGAGCATCGAACTTTCGTCGACGAACCCGATATCCAGCGGATCATCGCGCCGCTTCCAGCCGGTGATGAAATCCGATCCACGCAGCCCCGCCGAGGCGAGCGCGGCCGGCA
Organism: Rhodobacteraceae bacterium CG17_big_fil_post_rev_8_21_14_2_50_65_11; assembly: GCA_002783145.1. Taxonomy (GTDB): domain Bacteria; phylum Pseudomonadota; class Alphaproteobacteria; order Rhodobacterales; family Rhodobacteraceae; genus Nioella. Next base: position 2,783 of record PFEX01000026.1, read on the forward strand.
CCGACTTGTGAATCTCGTAGACGGCCTTGGCCCGGTCCAGCGCCGCATCGGTCAGCGCCGCGATCTCGGGCCGCTCGCCTTGCCCGGCCAGCCATTCGGCAACCTTCTCGTATTCCGGGTCATAGACAGGCGTGTAGAGAATGCGGTGAATGGTGGTCGCAGGCACCCCCCGGCGCCGCAAGACACTGGCCGCCTTGTTGGTCGGCGCCAACACGGCCAGTGTGCGCCGCTCCTTGCGCCGCTTGCCTTCCCAATCGCCGGAAACAAGCTCCACCCCCGCCGCCTCCAGCGCCTTCACAAGCGCGGCCAGCAGCATGGTCTTGCCGCTGCCGGCCTTGCCGATCACCGCCATCACCTGCGCCTTTCCGTCGGTGGCGGGCACCAGCGTCTCGGCGTCCAGGTCCACGCCCATGGCGCACAGCGCCTCTGCCAGACGGTCATGCGCTTCGGCCTGGTCCTCGGAAAATATGATGGGCTGCCTTGACATGCCCGCAATCTAGGCAAAGCCACCGGCTGGCACCACGCGAAAACACCTTTCGGTTTTCAGCTTGGCAAAAATACCTCCGCCGGAGGCCCACCGCAGCGACCGCGAAAGCGGGCGCAATTCCCGCCCGTCAAAGAAAAACGCCCCGGGGCTCCTCCTTCCCCGAGGCGTCTCGCTTGAGGACCTGGACCGGTCAGGCGGTCGGCCCGGCCTCCAGCACATCCTCCAGCGTGGTCAGCCCGGTGCGCGGGGCCTGCACCAGCACCGACATGTTGCCCGGCTTGTGCTGGTTGCGATACATTTTCATATGCGCCGCCGGAAGCTCGGCCCAAGGAAACACCTCGGACATGCAGGGGTCGAGGCGGCGCTCGCACATCAGCTTGTTGGCCGCCGCCGCCTGCTTGAGATGCGCGAAATGGCTGCCCTGCAACCGCTTCTGGTGCATCCACATGTAGCGCACGTCGAAGGTGCAGTTGAACCCGGAGGTGCCGGCGCAGATCACGACCATGCCACCCTTCTTGCAGACCAGCGAAGAAACCGGGAACGTCGCCTCGCCGGGATGCTCGAAGACAATATCGACATTGTTGCCCTTGCCGGTAATGTCCCAGATCGCCTTGCCGAACTTGCGCGCTTCCGTGAACCAGGCGGCGTATTCGGGCGTGTTCACCGTCGGAAGCTGCCCCCAGCAATCGAAATCCTTGCGGTTGATCACCCCCTTGGCGCCGAGATCCATCACGAACTGGCGCTTGCCCTCGTCCGAGATCACGCCGATCGCGTTCGCGCCGGCGGTGTTGATCAGCTGGATCGCGTACGACCCGAGGCCCCCCGACGCACCCCAGACCAGCACGTTCTGGCCGGGTTTCAGCTCATGCGGATGGTGGCCGAACAGCATCCGATAGGCGGTGGCCAGCGTCAGAGTGTAGCAAGCGCTCTCTTCCCATGTCAGGTGCTTGGGGCGCGGCATCAATTGCTGCGCCTGCACTATGGTGAACTGCGCGAAAGACCCATCCGGTGTCTCGTAGCCCCAGATCCGCTGCGAGGGCGAGTACATCGGGTCGCCGCCGTTGCATTCCTCGTCGTCACCATCGTCCTGGTTGCAATGGATCACGACCTCGTCACCGACCTTCCAGCGGGTAACCTTGTCACCCACCGCCCAGACGATCCCTGCCGCATCCGACCCGGCGATATGATAGGGCGCGCCATGGCCGTCGAAGGGCGAGATCGGCACGCCGAGTCCAGCCCAGACCCCGTTGTAATTCACGCCCGCTGCCATCACCAGGACCACCACTTCATGGCTGTCAGGTCTCGGGACGTCGACCACTTCCAACTTGAAGGCCGTGTCGGGCTCGCCATGGCGTTCACGGCGGATGGCCCAAGCATACATCTGCTTGGGCAGATATCCCATCGGCGGGATCTCCCCCATCTCGTAGAGGTCTTTTTCGGGCGCATCGTAGCTGGCGATCGCGGGGTTGCTGTCCAGGGCCATCAGCTCCTCCTGGGTCTATATTCTGCAGCGCGGAATTATTTCGAGCGCGTGCAGCAAGACCTAAAGATGGCTGCGCAACTATGCAACAGTAAATTGGCTATTTTAAGAAATATTATGTCGCAGAGAGATTTTCTTGCGCCGATGGCGGCCCAAAATCCCCCAGAACTGGCGCAACAGAGCGGGCGTAGAAGGCCATGAGCGCCGCGCCTTCCTCCGTCAGATCAAAGGAATCCCCCTGCATGTGCAGAATTTTCCGCCCTTCCAGCGTCTTCAGGACCGCTTCGATCGTGTAGTCGAACGTCCGTATCGGCAGAAAAACCGGTGCCCCCGCCGCCAGTGCTGCCTCGAACCGCGCCTCGATGGCCGGCAAGAGCGCCTCCTGGCTGCGGATGCCCGACGCGATGGCGTGGGCGATCACCGGGAACGGCACCACCGGCATCACCTTGCCGATCCGCGCCATCAATTGGTCGCCCAGAACCCCCGCCTCGCTGTCATGGTCGCGCACGAAATCCGACAGGCTCATCGGTTCGCCGAAACTGACCGCGGCCATGCCGTAGCGCGTGGGCTGGAATGTCAGCTTTTGCCAGATCAGCAACCGCAGGTAACGAAAGATCGGCTTCAGCGAAAACCGCCCGCCCTGCCGCTTGTCCGCGTTGATCAGGGCCCGGTCCTCCATCACCCGGTCATAGTTGATCGCCACCGGGACGAAAACAACATCGCGGCTTTGCCCCGGCGTGAAGCCGTCGATGATGTAGGACAACAGCCCCAGTTTCGCATCGCGCAGGGCGCCGCTGCGGCTCAGGCTGCCTTCCGGAAACACCGCTTGCGTCACCCCCGCCTCGGTCGCCATCTGCACGTAGCGCGCCAGCACCTTGCGGTAGAGCGGGTTGTTGTGGCGCCGCCGGATGAAATAGCCGCCAAGCGCCCGGATCAGTGGCTGCAACGGCCAGACCCGCGCCCATTCGCCCACTGCGTAGGCAAGGGCCGAGCGGTCCGCCGCCAGCCATGTGACCAGCACGTAATCCATGTTCGAGCGGTGGTTCATCACGAAGACGACCGTCTTGTCGCTGCCGATCGCCTCCAGCGCAGCGTTGTTTTGCGCGCCCACCTGCACCTTGTAGAGCGTGCGCGACAGGAACCGCGCGGCCCGGATCGCAAAGGCGAAATAGGTGAAGGCGGAAAAGGACGGCACGATTTCGCGGGCGTATTTCTCGGCCTGCTGCGCGACCACATCCTCGCGGATGCCATGTTCGCGCGAATAGTCCAGCACCGCCTGCGCGACTGCGGGATCATAGCGCAGCCGCAGGATCGTGTCGTTGCGATGGGCCAGCTTGAACGGCTGGATCGGAATGGCAAGCCGCTTGTTCAACCGCTCCACCGCGCGTTCAAGCCGCCGCCGCAAATACCAGCGAACCGACGGCATCAACACCCGGTCCAGCGCCGTGACCGCCGCGAAGACCAGCACAAGAATCAGCGCCCAGGCCGGGATTTCGATCATCGTTGTCATCCGCGCGACGGTGGCAGGAAATACAGGCCGCTTCAATCGCAACGCGCTTGCTGCGGACGGGTTGACCGGGGCATGGGCAGGACGGCTACACTACCGTCGAAAGGAGGCCCATATGCCCAAACCCGATCTTGACAGCGCCTATGCCCTTTCCGGTACCGAGGAAGCCCGCGACTTCTACAAGGACTGGGCCACGGACTACGACAGGGACTTTGCCGAGGCGCGCGGCTATCGCTCCCCGTCCGAGGTGGCGCGCGTGTTCCGCGCTGCGGCGCGGGGCGACGAACCGGTGCTCGATGTCGGTGCCGGTACCGGCCTGATCGGGCAGGCTATGGCCGGGGTGGAGATCGACGCGCTCGACCTCTCGCCCGAGATGTTGGCGGTCGCCAGAAGGAAGGGGGTTTACCGCGATCTCATCGCCGCCGACCTGACCGGCCCGCTCGCCCTGCCCGACGGCGCCTATGGCGGCGTGGTGTCTGCCGGCACTTTCACCCATGGCCATGTCGGCCCGGCCTGCCTGCCCGAATTGCTACGCATCACCCGGCCCGGCGCGCTTTTCGTCTGCACCGTGGTGCCGGAAGTCTACGACAGCGCCGGCTTCGGATCCTCCCTCGCGCTTCTGGTGGCGCAGGGTCGGATCACCCCGGTGCGATTCGATGACTTCGCCATTTACGATCACGCCGACGACGCCCACGCTGATGCACGCGGCCTGATCATGACGTTTCGCCGCCTCTGACGCGCCATTCGCAGGCGCAGAAACTCCGCGCGGCATGTTTTCACGCCTCGCCGCGATGCAGCGAGTTGACGGGGTATTAAAGTTCCAGATATATCCGTCCTGACGAAATAAGATTACCAATCCGGATTTGGAGACCCCATGACCGAGACACGCCCCGCAGAGTCACCGGCCACACCCAAACCTGACCGCCCGTGGCTGATCCGTACCTATGCCGGCCATTCGACCGCCAAGGCCTCCAACGCGCTTTACCGGTCGAACCTTACCAAGGGGCAAACCGGGCTTTCGGTGGCCTTCGACCTGCCGACGCAGACGGGCTATGACAGCGACCATGACCTCGCGCGCGGCGAGGTCGGCAAGGTGGGCGTCCCGGTCTGTCACCTCGGCGACATGCGGGCGCTCTTCGACGGGATTCCGCTCGACCAGATGAACACCTCGATGACGATCAACGCGACCGCGCCGTGGCTGCTGTCGCTCTATATCGCGGTCGCGGAGGAACAGGGCGCGGATATCGCGGCACTTCAGGGCACGGTGCAAAACGACCTGATCAAGGAATACCTCAGCCGCGGCACCTATGTCTGCCCGCCGGATCCGTCGTTGCGAATGATCGCGGACGTGGCGGAGTATTGCTATACAAACGTGCCAAAATGGAACCCGATGAACGTGTGTTCCTACCACTTGCAAGAGGCCGGCGCGACACCGGAACAGGAACTCGCCTTCGCCCTTGCCACCGGCATCGCGGTTCTTGACGCGTTGCAACCGCGGGTTCCGGCGGAGGATTTCCCGAAACTCGTGGGGCGCATTTCGTTCTTCGTCAATGCCGGCATTCGGTTCGTGACCGAGATGTGCAAGATGCGCGCTTTCGTCGATCTGTGGGACGAGATCTGCCGCGACCGCTATGGCGTCGAGGATCCGAAATACCGCCGCTTTCGCTATGGCGTGCAGGTCAATTCGCTTGGCCTGACCGAACAGCAGCCGGAAAACAACGTCTACCGCATCCTGATCGAGATGCTGGCGGTCACACTTTCGAAAAAGGCACGCGCCCGCGCGGTGCAATTGCCCGCCTGGAACGAGGCGCTCGGCCTGCCCCGGCCCTGGGATCAACAATGGTCGATGCGGATGCAGCAGATCATGGCCTATGAAACCGACCTTCTGGAATACGGCGACCTGTTCGACGGCAATCCGGTGGTCGATGCCAAGGTCGAAGCGCTGAAAGAGGGCGCCCGCGCGGAATTGGCCAATCTCGAGTCCATGGGCGGCGCGATTGCGGCGATCGACTACATGAAAGGGCGATTGGTGGACTCGAACGCCGACAGGCTGACCCGGATCGAGCGCGGCGAAACCGTGGTCGTCGGCGTCAACAGGTTCACCGAGGGGGAGCCTTCGCCGTTGATGGGCGAGGATGGCGGGATCATGGTGGTTGACCCGAAGGTGGAAGCCGAGCAGGTCGCCCGGCTCGATGCCTGGCGGGACGCGCGCGACGATGCCGCCGTGAAAACCGCGCTGGAAGCGCTGCGTCGCGCCGCGCGCGCCGGCGACAACATCATGCCCGCCTCCATCGCCGCCGCAAAGGTCGGGGTCACGACCGGCGAATGGGCCGGTGTGATGCGGCAGGTGCACGGCGAATATCGTGGCCCCACGGGGGTTTCACGCGCCGTGTCCAACAAGACCGAGGGACTGGAGGATATCCGCGACGCGGTCGAGGCGGTCAGCCAAAAACTCGGCCGGCGTTTGAAATTCCTTATCGGCAAGCCCGGCCTTGACGGGCACTCCAACGGTGCCGAGCAGATCGCTTTCCGCGCCCGCGATTGCGGCATGGAAATCGCGTATGAGGGCATCCGACTGACCCCGCAGCACATCGTCGAGGCCGCGAAAGCGGAGGCCCCGCACGCCCTTGGCCTGTCGATCCTGTCGGGCAGTCATGTGTCGCTGATCCGCGAGGTGATGGAGAGGCTGCAAGCCGAAGGGCTGGATCATATTCCGGTGATCGTCGGGGGCATCATTCCAGACGATGACGCGCAGTATTTGAAATCCCTTGGCGTTGCGCGGGTCTACACACCCAAGGATTTCAAGTTGAACCGAATCATGATGGACATTGTGGAACTGGTCGAGCCGCACCCTGCGGCAGCCGAATAGCAATGAACCATTGACCGAATGGAAGAGAAACCGCCGATTGCATCGGCGGTTTTCAATATTCTGCACCTGTACTTTTAGACAGGTCGCGATATTTAATATTGAAAGATCATTTTTTTGATTTTAACAGAATGCCCATCCAGAAACGGGAGAAGAATAATGACAATCGACCTTGATTCGATGTCGCGGAATGAATTGATGGCGCTCAAGAAGAAGGTGGATAAGGCCCTTGCCAGCTTTGAGAAGCGTCAGCGCGAAGCAGCCCTTGCAGCGGCGCAAAAGGCAGCGCAGGAACACGGATTTTCGCTCGACGAGATCATGGGACGAAAATCGGCGGCCAAGACGTCAGTTCCAAAATACCGAAACCCGGAAAACCCGACACAAACCTGGACCGGCCGCGGCCGCCAGCCCGCTTGGTACAAGCAAGCAATCGAATCCGGAAAGCAGCCCGCCGATCTCGAAATCTGAACGCATCCGCTTTTTCAATGCCCATGGCTCGCCCCACGATTTCAAGCGATCGAGCCACGAAGTCTTGTGCCGGTCAGCGGGTCCTTTTCTCTTTCAGGGTCCACGCGCCTGATGCATGATCGCTGGACAGGACACGAGAGGCCACCATGTCAATCCATATCGCTGCAAAGCCCGGTGAAATCGCAGAAACCGTCCTGATGCCCGGCGATCCGCTTCGGGCGAAGTGGGCGGCGGAAACCTTTCTGGAGAATCCCGTTTGCGTGAATGAAACGCGCGGCATGCTGGGGTTCACCGGCACGTGGCGCAACAACCGGGTCACGATTCACGGCTCCGGCATGGGGATGCCCAGCCTCTCGATCTACGTCAATGAACTGATCCGCGATTATGGCGCCAAGACGCTGATCCGCATCGGATCGGCCGGCGCGATGCAGCCCGATGTCGGATTGCGTGACGTGGTCCTGGCGATGACCGCCTCGACCCTGTCTACCCCGTCGCGCGGGATTTTCCGCGACCTGAACTTCGCCCCTTGCGCCGATTTCGGCCTGTTGCAGGCGGCCCATGCGGCAGCAAAGGGGCGCGACTGCGCGTGCCATGTCGGCGGCATCTATTCC
>PFEX01000074.1 GCA_002783145.1 Rhodobacteraceae bacterium CG17_big_fil_post_rev_8_21_14_2_50_65_11
GTCATCCCCTGCGCGTCGAAGCGATAGGTCGTGACCTGCTGGCGCAACCCGTCGGCGAAGATATCCATCTCCAGCGCATCGGGCAGAACCCGCAGATCGCGGACCGCGCCCTCGCAAGCGCCGGTTTCGCCCATGATCCGAATCTCGGCCGGCGACACGCGGACTACCGTGATCCCCGGCCCGCACATGTTGCCGCCGTGATGCTGCTGCGCAAGCAGCCAGTCGTGATCGGCCCCCTCCATCCCCCAAGCCCCAAGGATGTCCCAGGTATGGGCCCGGTCGAGCGGCATCATCTGTTCGAGGACTGTCAACTGGCGGGCCCCGATCTCGCCCACCACCTGTGCCGGACCGAACCGGGTTTGCAGCCGATCATGGCTGCCGAACTGCACATCGGCCCCGGCGGACAGCGGAGCGAGGAGAAACGCGAACGCGGGCAGGAAAAGGAAACGGCGCATCTGACAAACCTTTCAAAAAGAACCTCACGCTATCCTTGCCTCGCTATGGACGCGGATCAAGCATTCGCCGCGTCCCGCGCCCTAATCGAAGACGCCCGTGACCCGCCCCATCAGCATGAAGGCACGCACAGTGCGTGTGTCGGACATGAGAGCGATTTCCTCATCCGTGGCGTTCCGCTCGAACTCCACCAGCGTCCGGTCGAACTGACGCAGGAAATGGTGCACCGCGTCGCGAAACACCGGATCCTGCTTCATCCGACCTGCCGCGAGGGCCAGCGACGACCGATCACGAATACCGCCCAGTGCTGAAATGGGCTTGCCCCGTCCGCCTTGCGCGAAACGCCGCCAGATCTCCGGCTTGGCGCGGTCGGGGCGCAGGTCGTCCATGTAGATGCCATCCTGGCTGAGCAGGGTCAGCACGTCCTGGCTGGCGCGGATGAGCTTCTTGGTGGCGGGATCCTTGAGCGCCCGACGCAGGGTGCGGAAGCCTTCCTTGTCATGTTCGTTTTCGGGGAAATTCAGCGCCTTGATGAAATCCGCGATGGAAATCGGGTCGTCCAGCGCCTCGGGCGGGGTGCCGAACAGAAAGCCCGGCTGCGGCGCGGTCTGATCGGCGGCGGGCTGCGGGATGGCGGCACGGTCCTCGGCGGGTTCCCGGGCCTTGCGCAGGCTGGTGAAGGTTGCGGGCGCCGCCGGGTCGGCCTCCTGCGCGGCGACGAGCCGATTGAGCTTGGCGATCAGGTCGGGCTTGATCTCCACCGCGCTGCGCTGTTGCTGCACGATGTAGGCTGCGCGCATCGCGTCGATGGCGCTTTGCAGGCGGGCGGCTTCCTCTCGCATGATGCGGGCGGTCTTGGCCGCCGAGGCGGCAACCCAGATCAGGGCGATCGGCATGAAGATCGCCAGCATCAGCATGGTGATTTCCAGCGGCGAGCCGCCGATTCCGGCGGTTTCCGACAGGCCCGACCAGAAAAAGAACCACAGCACGCCGACCAGCCACGCCCCAGACAGCATCAACGCCACGACCTCCACCGTGGTGATGCGTGGCGTCGTCGTTTCCCGGGAGTAAATCCCGAGGTCGAGCGATGTCGGCTGCTTGTCGTCTGCCATTACCACCAGGTTCCGCGTTCAGGCAGCGACATGGTCCTAGATGTAGGAGATCGTTACGATCTCGTAATCCTTGCTGCCACCGGGGGTCTTCACCTCGACACTGTCACCTTCCTCTTTCCCGATCAAGGCGCGCGCAAGGGGGGAGTTGATGTTGAGCAGCCCCTTTTCGATATTCGCCTCCGGTTCACCCACAATCTGGTAGGTCTTTTCTTCCTCGGTCTCCTCGTCGATCAGGTCCACCGTGGCGCCGAACTTGATCGCACCCGACAGCGTCTTGGGGTCGATGACCTGCGCCCGGCCGATCAAACCTTCCAATTCCTTGATACGGCCCTCGATGAAAGACTGCTTTTCGCGGGCAGAGTGGTATTCGGCGTTTTCCGACAGATCCCCGTGTTCACGCGCCTCTGCGATGGCGGCGATGATCGCGGGCCGATCGACGGAGCGAAGGGTCTTCAGTTCCGCGTCGAGGGCTGCATAGCCCTTGGGGGTCATGGGGGTTTTTTCCATTGGAATAACGCTCTTTGTCCCTGTGCAGATTGGCGTCTCGACGCCCGACGATAGGAAGCCTTTGACCGCAGTTCAACGGCAAAGGCAAAAAAACGGCTTTGACTTTGCGTGCGGCGGGTCAGCTACCGCCGGTAACGCCGATCTCCACGTTGCCCGAAAGGCTGGCCCCTGCGGCGGGGCGCTGTTCGGGGCGGGTCGGCGGCCCTTCGACGCCGCAGGCGGCCAACAGGGCGATGATCATGAGGGCGGGGATCAGACGGGTCATGCGAGGGCCTCCTTCCAGCGGGTGATCTGTGCACGCACCTGTTCGGGCGCGGTGCCACCATAAGACATGCGGGAGGCAACGGAATTGTGCACGCCCAGAACCTGATACACATCGGCGGTGACCTGCGCATTGACGCCCTGCATCTCGGCAAGGCTCAGGTCCGGCAGGTCGCAGCCCTTGTCCTCGGCCAGCTTGACCAGCGCGCCGGTGACATGGTGGGCATCGCGGAACGGCATGTCGAGCACCCGGACCAGCCAGTCGGCCAGGTCGGTCGCGGTGGAAAAGCCACCGCCCGCCGCAGCCTGAAGGGCGTCACGGTTGGCGGTCATGTCGCGCACCATGCCCTGCATCGCGGCAAGCGCGAGGGCAAGCGTGTCGGCGGCATCGAAGACCTGTTCCTTGTCTTCCTGCATGTCCTTGGAATAGGCCAGCGGCAACCCCTTCATCACCGTCAGAAGCGCCACATTGGCCCCGAGGATGCGACCGATCTTCGCCCGGATCAACTCCGCCGCGTCGGGGTTCTTTTTCTGCGGCATGATCGACGAGCCAGTGGAGAACCGATCCGACAGGGTGACGAAGCGGAACTGCGCCGAGGACCAGATCACCAGTTCTTCGGCCATGCGGGACAGGTGCATCGCGCAGATCGTCGCCGCCGACAGGTATTCCAGCGCGAAATCACGGTCCGACACGGCATCGAGGCTATTGGCCGCCGGCCGGTCGAACCCGAGCGCCTGCGCCGTCATGTGGCGGTCGATCGGAAAGGACGTGCCGGCCAGCGCCGCCGCGCCGAGGGGGCATTCGTTCATGCGCTTGCGGGCATCCCGGAACCGCGACCGGTCGCGCGCGAACATCTCCACATAGGCCATCATGTGATGGCCCCATGTCACCGGCTGCGCCGTTTGCAGGTGGGTGAAGCCCGGCATGACCCAATCCGCCCCGGCCTCCGCCTGGCCAAGCAGCGCCTGCATCAGCGCGGTCAGCCCGTCGATCGCGGTATCCATCTGGTCGCGGACCCACAGTCTGAAATCGGTGGCGACCTGGTCATTGCGGCTGCGCGCGGTGTGCAGGCGACCGGCGGCCTCGCCGACGATTTCCTTCAGCCGCGCCTCCACGTTCATATGAATGTCCTCCAGCGCGGTCGAAAATTCGAAGGTTCCGCCCTCGATCTCTGACAACACCGTGAGCAGGCCTTCCCGGATCGCCCCGGCATCCTTATCACTAAGGATACCCTGTGCCGCCAGCATGGCCGCATGAGCGCGGGAGCCAATGATGTCCTGTTTCGCCAGCCGCTTGTCGAACCCGATGGAGGCGTTTATCGCCTCCATGATAGCGTCTGGTCCGGCGGCAAACCGGCCGCCCCACATTGCGTTCGCGCTCTCGTTCGTCATCGGCCCGCATAACCCCGGAGGAAAGTGAATGTTCCGTCTTCTCAGACTTGCCCCGCTCTACATGGCCTTGTGTCTGGGTGCAAATGCCGTCGCCGCCGAGGGGATGGAGGACCTGCTTGTCGGCGACATGCGCGCGATGGTGCTGCACGACGGCCCGCAGGAGGTGCCCGACGTCACCTTTACCGATGCCGACGGCGCGGAAATGGAGCTCGACGCCTTCGAGGGGCAATACATCGTGCTGAATTTCTGGGCCACCTGGTGCGCCCCCTGCCGCGCGGAAATGCCCTCGCTCGACGCGCTGCAACGGCAATTGGGCAGTGACGATTTTCGCGTCGTTACCATTGCCTCGGGCCGCAACCCGATCCCCGCCATCAACCGGTTTTTCGACGAAATAGGAGTGACAGGGCTGCCGATCTACCTTGACGGGCGCCAGGCGATGTCGCGCGAGATGGGGGTGTTCGGTCTGCCCACCACGGTGGTGCTGAACCCCGACGGACAGGAGATCGGCCGCTTGCGCGGCGATGCCGACTGGGCCAGCGACGAGGCCGTTGCCCTGCTGACCGCGCTGATCGACGGTTAGGCCATCGCCGCTACCTTCGCGTGGCACGGGCAGGTGACAAGGTGGTCGTTGACCATGCCCACGGCCTGCATGAAGGCATAGGTGATCGTCGGGCCGCAGAACTTGAACCCGGCTTTTTTCAGATCTTTCGACAGCCGTTCCGAGGTCGGCGTCGAGGCAGGCAGTTGATGCGCCGCCGTCCAGCGGTTCTGGACCGGCCGTTCGCCGACATGCCCCCACAGGAAATCGGCAAAGCCCCGCTCGGCCTCGATCCTCTGCCACGCCTGGGCGTTGGTGATCGCCGCCTCGATCTTGCCGCGATGGCGCACGATACCGGGGTCTTGCAGCAACCGCGCGACCTCGGCCTCGCCCCATGTGGCGATGAGATCGGGGGCGAACCCGGCGAAGGCGTCGCGGAACGCATCGCGTTTGCGCAGGATGGTGATCCACGCCAGCCCGGCCTGGAACCCGTCGAGAATCAATTTCTCGTAAAGCGCCCGGCTGTCCCATTCCGGCATGCCCCATTCTTCGTCATGATAGGCAAGATATTGAGGGTCCGTTCCCGGCCATGTGCAGCGCCCGTCCGTCATCCCCTTGTCCTCCTTGCAGAAAGCCCGGTCACAAGCCTTTACATCAAACTAGAACAAAATGTGAATGTTCACCACTGATTAACGGCTGCGGCTGCATCTTGGCTGCGTCTGCCAAAGGAGGGTGCCATGCGGGGGCGCGGGAAACGCAAGCTTGTTGACTCGGGTCAGGAAAGCCCGCTCGATTTCGCGGTGCAAAGCCGGGATCGGAACACGCTGACCATGGTGCGCGCGGCGCTCGACCGGGGCGATTGCGTGCTGGCCTACCAGCCGGTCATGCAGGCGGTCGCGCCGCAAACCGTCGCCTTTTACGAGGGGCTGATCCGTATCCTCGACGAAACCGGGAGGGTGATCCCGGCACGGGAATTCATGGGCGCCGTCGAAACGCAGGAACTGGGAAGAGAGATCGACTGCGCCGCGCTGCGCGCCGGATTGCGCGCGCTGAACACCAACCCGACCCTGCGCCTGTCAATCAACATGTCGGCGCGCTCGATTGGCTATCCGAAATGGAAACAGGTGCTGAACCGGGGCCTCGCGGCGGATGACCGAATCGCCGAACGGCTGATCCTTGAAATCACCGAAAGCTCCGCAATGCAGATGCCGGAACTGGTGACGACCTTCATGGGCGAGTTGCAGGAACGGGGAATCACCTTTGCCCTGGACGATTTCGGGGCCGGCTACACCGCTTTCCGCTACCTGCGGGAGTTTTATTTCGACATTGTGAAGATCGACGGGCAATTCGTGCGGAACGTGCATGCCGACCCCAACAACCAGGTGCTGATGGAAGCGCTGATTTCCATCGCCAGCCATTTCGACATGTTCACGGTCGCCGAAACCGTCGAAAGCGGGGAGGAGGCGGCCTGGCTCTCACAGGCCGGAATCGACTGTTTGCAAGGCTATTTCTACGGCGCGCCCAGCCTGACCCCGCCGTGGATGGCAGATGCGAGGGGCAAGGCCGCATCCAGGTAAGGGGCAGACGACATACAACCCATGCGATATCTGCGCCGCAGCATGAGACACGATGTCAGTTGAGTCCAAAGCGCTTGGACGTTAAGCCGAGGTGCAACCGAAGCCTTTGCGAAACGCCAAAATTGGGGCATCCATTCGGTGTGACCAAAGAAACAAAAGGGACCTGACATGACAAATGTCGTCATCGCCTCCGCCGCCCGGACTGCCGTGGGCAGCTTCCTCGGCTCTTATGCCAACACCCCGGCTCATGAACTTGGTGCCGCCATGCTGACCGCGCTGGTCGAACGTGCGGGCGTCGACAAGTCCGAGATTTCCGAGACCATCCTCGGCCAGGTGCTGACCGCCGGTCAGGGCCAGAACCCGGCCCGGCAAGCCCATATTGCCGCCGGTTTCCCGCAGGAAAGCGCCGCCTGGGGCATCAACCAGGTGTGTGGCTCCGGCCTTCGATCCGTCGCCCTCGCCGCGCAGCACATCATGCTCGGCGATGCGGCGATCGTGGCTGCCGGCGGGCAGGAAAGCATGTCGGTGTCGACCCATTGCGCCGCACTGCGCCAAGGCCAGAAGATGGGCGACATGAAATACATTGACACCATGATCAGGGATGGCCTGTGGGACGCGTTCAACGGCTATCACATGGGCCAGACCGCTGAAAACGTCGCCCAGCAATGGCAGATCAGCCGCGAGATGCAGGATGAGTTCGCCGTCGCCAGCCAGAACAAGGCCGAGGCCGCGCAGAAGGCGGGCAAATTCGCTGACGAGATCGTGCCGTTCACCGTCAAGACCCGCAAGGGCGACATCGTGGTCGATGCCGACGAATACATCCGCTACGGCGCCACGATGGAAGCGATGCAGAAACTGCGCCCCGCCTTCATCAAGGACGGCACCGTCACTGCCGCCAACGCCTCCGGCCTCAACGACGGCGCTGCCGGTGCCCTGCTGATGTCCGCCGACGAGGCCGAAAAGCGCGGGATCGAACCCCTGGCGCGCATCGCGTCCTACGCCACCGCCGGGGTCGACCCGTCGATCATGGGCGTCGGGCCGATCTACGCCAGCCGCAAGGCGCTCGAAAAAGCGGGCTGGAAGGTCGAGGATCTCGACCTCGTGGAAGCCAACGAAGCCTTCGCCGCACAGGCCTGTGCCGTGAACAAGGACATGGGCTGGGATCCGGCGATCGTGAACGTGAACGGCGGCGCCATCGCCATCGGCCACCCGATCGGCGCTTCGGGCTCCCGCATCCTGAACACCCTGCTGTTCGAGATGCAGCGCCGTGACGCCAAGAAGGGGCTTGCGACCCTCTGCATCGGTGGCGGCATGGGCGTGGCGCTCTGCGTCGAACGTCCGTAACAATCCCAAGGCAAAGACCCATCGCGGGGGCGCCATCGACGGCGCCCCTTTTTCAAGCGGGGATGCCCAGGGCGGGCAAATATGCAGCGAAACAATGTTGCGCTGAAATACCCGAACGGGTTACAGATTTACAAACACGTTGAACAAGACTGGAGGAAACCCATGGCAAGAGTTGCACTCGTCACCGGCGGCTCGCGCGGTATCGGTGAAGCGATTTCAAAGGCCCTGAAGGCCGATGGCTACACCGTGGCCGCCACCTATGCCGGCAATGACGAAAAGGCCGCCGCTTTCACCGAGGCAACCGGCATCAAGACTTACAAGTGGAACGTCGCCGATTACGAGGCGTCCAAGGCCGGCATCGCGCAGGTCGAGGCCGATCTGGGCCCGATCGACGTGGTCGTCGCCAATGCCGGCATCACCCGCGACGCACCCTTCCACAAGATGACGCCCGAACAGTGGAAAGAGGTGATCGACACCAACCTGACCGGCGTGTTCAACACCGTCCACCCGGTCTGGCCGGGGATGCGCGACCGCAAGTTCGGGCGGATCATCGTGATTTCCTCGATCAACGGCCAGAAGGGCCAGTTCGCACAGGTGAACTACGCTGCAACCAAGGCCGGCGACCTCGGCATCATCAAGTCGCTGGCGCAGGAAGGCGCGCGCGCGGGCATCACCGCCAACGCCGTTTGCCCCGGTTACATCGCCACCGAAATGGTCATGGCGGTGCCGGAAAAGGTGCGCGAATCGATCATCGCCCAGATCCCCGCCGGCCGCCTTGGCGAACCAGAGGAGATCGCACGCTGCGTGGTGTTCCTCGCCTCCGACGACGCGGGCTTCATCAATGGCTCCACCATCTCGGCCAACGGCGCGCAGTTCTTCGTCTGATCAACGCACCGAACCGTGAAAGGCCCAACGAGAAAGGCCCTCGCCAATCACCGGTGAGGGCCTTTTCCGTTATAAAGTCATCCGAACGGGCCGCGCTGCGTCAGCTATCGAGGCGGGCGATCTCTTCCTTGAGGCGCAGTTTCTGTTTCTTCAACTCCTGAATTTCGAGGGCACTGACCCCCGGACTGCGCTGAATCTCTTCTACCTTGCGAGAGAGGGTTGCGTGTTTCCGCTTGAGTTCCTCGATATGAGAGCCGATCGTCATGCACTGTTCTCCTCTTCGCTGTGTAACGGTTGCGTGACAAGCGAAGCACAGGATTTGAGTCGTGTCACGCAAAGCCTGTGCGGAATTGTCGGAAAGTCGCGGATCGCTGCCGATCAAGCCCATGGCAAGGCGGCCGCGGTGCGCAGGATCTCGCTGGCCTCGGGCGTGTAATCGTCGCGGTCGGCCTCGTGGCACCTGCCCCGGTGCAGCACGAAAGGCGGCAACAGGGTGAACGGTGCCCGCCCCCCCTTGCGGGCGCGCAGGATGACGCGGGTCGCCGCACGGCCGTCGCGCGCCGCCAAAGGGCGGATGCTGATGGACCCGAGCCGGGGCTGAACCGCGACAAGCAGGTCGGGCAGCCGGTCGATGGCCTGGATCACCGTCAGCCAGCCCCTTGGCGCCAGCCGTCGCGCGGCGGTGTCGATCCACAGCCCAAGCGGTGTATCCTCGCGCAACGCCGCCTCGCGCCCCGCATCGCGGGCGGATGTGCCACCACCGGCGGGGTAATAGGGCGGGTTGGCGATGACATGATCGAAGCTGCGCTGCCGCAGGTCTGCTGGCAGGTACGCGATATCGGTGGTGATGATATCCATCGCCCCGCCCGCGTTGCGGCGCGCCAGATCGGCGTAGTCGGCCTGGCGCTCCACCCCCGTGATCCGCAAGCCGGGCACCCGCGCCGCAAGGCACAGCGACGCAACCCCGACACCACAGCCGAGATCCAGCACGCTTTGCCCCGGCCGCGCCTCTACCGCTGCGGCGAGCAGCACCGGATCGGTTGCCGCGCGGTAGCCATGTCGGGGTTGCCACGCAGAGACGCGCCCTTCGAGGAAGGCGTCGCGGGTCAGGTCATCCTCGGCAAACCCCATTCACCGGCGCTCGAACGGAATCTCGTTGTCGCGCAGCACGCGCTCGGCGGCAATCAGATCGTCATCGCGCACCATCATGCGGCGCGGCAAAACGCCTATGGAGCCTTCAAGCACGCTCATATGGACGTCCAGCTCGAACACCTCTATACCCTCGCCCGAAAGAAGCGCAGAGGCGAAGGCAATCACGGTCGGGTCGGTGCTGCGCAGAAGCTCTTTCATAATGGCCTGATAGGCCCGCGACGCCAGAATGTCGAGAGAAGGAAGACCGCCGGGATGAGCCTTGCCGACACCGCCCCCAAACCACATGACCGCCTGCGCGATTACCTTGGCGCGGATATGGAGGCGGTCAACAGCCTCATCCGCACCCGTATGGCATCAGAGCACGCGCCGCGCATTCCGGAAGTCACCGCGCATCTGGTCGAGGCGGGTGGCAAGCGCATCCGGCCGCTGATGACACTGGCCGCCGCGCGGTTGTGCGGCTACGCGGACAAGGATCACCAAAAGCTGGCTGCTACGGTGGAGTTCATCCACACTGCCACGCTGTTGCATGACGACGTGGTCGATGAAAGCGACAGACGGCGCGGGCGACCGACTGCAAACCTGTTGTGGGACAACAAATCCTCGGTGCTGGTGGGTGATTACCTGTTCTCGCGCGCGTTTCAGTTGATGGTGGAATGCGGATCGTTTCGGGTACTGGATATCCTGTCCAATGCCTCGGCCACGATTGCCGAGGGCGAGGTGCTGCAACTGACCGCAGCGCAGGATTTGCGCACCGATGAGGGCATTTACCGGCAGGTAATCCGGGGCAAGACCGCGGCCCTGTTCGAGGCCGCAACCGAGGTCGGCGGCGTGATTGCTGCGGCACCGGAGGTGCAGGTGGCGGCCTTGGCGCGCTATGGTGATGCGCTTGGCATGAGTTTCCAGATCGTCGATGACCTTCTGGATTACGGTGGCGCGGCGGGTGACATGGGCAAGAACACCGGCGACGATTTCCGCGAGCGCAAACTGACCCTGCCGGTGATCAAGGCGGTGGCGAAAGCCGATGACGCAG
>PFEX01000181.1 GCA_002783145.1 Rhodobacteraceae bacterium CG17_big_fil_post_rev_8_21_14_2_50_65_11
AAGGCGGTGCGCCTCCAGCACCTCAGGGCGGCTTTGCAGGGCGTGCAGGAACGCCTTCTGCCACGCGGCCTCGTGTTCGGAGGTGCGGATAAGCACGAAAAAGCAGGCCTCCAACCCCAATGCCTCGGCATCCAACAGAACCGTCTGCCGGCCGATGATGCCGGCCTCGCGCATCTTGCGGATCCGGGTCCAGACCGGCGTCTTCGACGACCCGACAGTGCGCGCGATCTCCTCCAGCGACTGGCTGGCATCCTCCTGAAGCGCGGCAAGGATCTTGCGGTCGAGCGTGTCGATCTGGGTGGTCACTGAGCACCTGTGAAAAAAGGAACTTGTTCTGCGTCAGCGCATCTGTCGGAAAAATCACCTCCAGAGCAAGATCTTTTCGTTCGGTTATGGAACAGAAATACTACGCCCAAGGCAAGAAGGTATGGCGAAAGACCCAGGCAGAACGTCGGATTGATCCAGATCAATGCAAATGCAACGACTTCCGGGGCCAACTGGACGCGCGCGGATACAAGCGGATACAAGGAGCACGCAATGGGACTGTTTCGCAAGATCGACGAAAGCGCCGGGCTGGTGCATGACATGGCCGACCGGTTGGATGTGGACCTGATGGGAATCGGCGGCGACGGTGCCGAGGCGACAGCCTTGAAGTACCGGCAAGTCGTGCTCTCCTGCACCGCCTGTCACCACCACGATGACTGCCGCCACCTTCTCGACGCGAATGCGCAACTGAAGGATGCACCCGGCTATTGCCGCAACCGCGATGTCATGATGCGGCGCTAGGGCCGCCGCCGGCAAACGGCAACAGCCCATCGGCACGTTCCCCCGGAACGCACCGTATCGAACAGGTCGCCGCGAATGGAGGGGAAAGCGGAATTTTGTCCATCTTTCACCCCATTTTTGAGACTTAAGTTCTTATTGGAGGCCTGATATAGCCAAAAAGCAGGAGAATGTCCTATATTTCTGGTGACCTTAACCGCCACGCGGAGTCCCCAGATGAAGCATTTTCCGATCTTCCTCGCGGTTGAAAACCGGCGCATCCTGCTGTCGGGCGGCGGCGGTGCGGCGCTGGCCAAGCTGCGGCTTCTGATGAAGACCGGGGCGCGGATCGAGGTTTTTGCCGACGCCCCCGCGCCCGAGATCGCGGATTGGGCCGCGGCCGGAAAGCTGCTGCTGCACCCGCGAGAGATGCGCCCCTGCGACCTGCCCGGCGCGGTGCTGGTCTACGCCGCCGACGAGGATGACGCGCACGACGCGCGCATCAAGCGGCTGGCCGAGGCGGCGGGCGTTCTCGTCAATATCGTCGATAACCTCAAAGACAGCGCCTTCATCACGCCTGCGATCGTCGATCGCGACCCGGTGACCGTGGCCATCGGCACCGAAGGTGCTGCGCCAGTTCTGGCGCGTGCGATCAAGCGCGACCTCGAGGACCGGCTGCCGGTCACGCTCGGGCCTTTGGCGCGCATCGGCAAGGCCTTTCGCAGCGCCGCCGAGGCGCTGCCCTTCGGCCGCAAGCGGCGGGATTTCTGGGCCGATTACTATTTTGACGAAGGCCCCCGCGCGCTTGCGGATAGCGGGCCGGAGGGTGTGGAAAAGGCGCTCGGTCGCCTCCTCGCGCGCCACCTTTGTGCTCCGACCCGCGCCGGGCACGTCGCGCTCCTCGGCGCTGGCCCCGGCGATCCGGAGCTTCTGACGCTGAAGGCGCGCAAGGCGCTGGACGCGGCAGATGTTGTCATCCACGACCGCCTCGTCACGCCCGAGATCCTCGATCTCGCCCGCCGCGAGGCGGTGCTGATCGACGCAGGCAAGCAAGGCTTCGGTCGCCACACCCCGCAAGAAGACATCAACCGCCTGATGATCGAGCACGCCCGGAAGGGCCTGCAAGTCGTGCGGCTCAAATCCGGCGACCCGGTAATCTATGGCCGCCTCGACGAAGAAATCGACGCGCTCGGCGCGGCGGGCGTCACATGGTCCATCGTGCCCGGCATCACCGCCGCCTCCGCCGCCGCCGCCGGCATCGGGCAGAGCCTGACGCGGCGCGGCCGCAACTCCGCGCTGCGCATTCTGACCGGCCATGACACCGCTGGCTTCGTCGAGCAGGATTGGGCGGCGCTGGCCCGCCCCGGCACGGTCGCGGCGATCTACATGGCCAAGCGCGGCGCGCGTTTTTTGCAAGGCCGCCTGCTGATGCACGGCGCAGCGGCAGAGACGCCCGTCACCATCGTTGCAAACGCCTCGCGCCCCGATCAGCGCAGCCTTGCCAGCTCGCTCGCCACCCTGGCCGCCGATCTCGACGACGCGGGTCTCTTGGGTCCCGCCATCATCCTCTACGGCCTTGCGCCCCGCGCCGCCGAGGCCCGCCTTCCCGAATTGCAGGAGCTTGCAAATGCCCCGTGACTTCACCCCGAAGGTCGTGACCGCCAACCACCTGCTGGACGGCGATGTCATCTACCAGACCGCCGATGACCGCTGGAGCCGCCACCACGCGGAAGCCGAGCTGATCACCGACGAGGCGCATGCCACGATTCGCCTTCTCGATGCGGAGCGGCAGGTCGATACGGTTGTTGGCGCCTACCTTGCCGATGCAAGACCCGGCACGCACGGCCCCGAACCCGTCCATTTCCGCGAGGTGTTCCGCACCCGCGGCCCCTCCAACTACGCCCATGGCAAACAGGTGGAGCTTTAGGATGTATCGCTACAACGAGTTCGACCGCGATTTCCTGGCAGAGCGCAACCGTCAGTTCCGCGCGCAGGTGGAACGCCGCATCGACGGGTCGCTGACCGAGGAAGAATTCAAGCCGCTGCGCCTGATGAACGGGCTTTATCTGCAACTGCACGCCTACATGCTGCGGGTGGCGATCCCCTACGGTACGCTGAACAGTGCCCAGATGCGGCAGCTGGCCTATCTGGCCGAACGGTGGGACAAGGGCTATGGCCATTTCACCACCCGCCAGAACATCCAGTATAACTGGCCGCGCCTGAGCGATGTGCCCGACATGCTGGACGCGCTGGCCGAGGTCGGGCTGCATGCCATCCAGACCAGCGGCAACACCATCCGCAACGTGACCGCGGACCATTTCGCCGGCGCCGCGGCGGACGAGGTGGCCGA
Organism: Rhodobacteraceae bacterium CG17_big_fil_post_rev_8_21_14_2_50_65_11; assembly: GCA_002783145.1. GTDB lineage: Bacteria > Pseudomonadota > Alphaproteobacteria > Rhodobacterales > Rhodobacteraceae > Nioella. The sequence goes on from PFEX01000181.1 coordinate 3,113, forward strand.
CCCGCGTCCGGTGGCGGAGCTGATCCGGCAATGGTCCACCGACCATCCCGAGTTTCAGTTCATGCCGCGCAAGTTCAAGTTCGCCATCACCGGCGCGCCGAACGATCGCGCGGTAACGGCGGCGCATGACATCGGGCTGCGCATCGTCGAGCGGGGCGGCGAGATCGGCTACACGGTGCTGGTGGGCGGCGGGCTGGGCCGCACCCCTATGATCGGCAAGGTGTTGGCGGAATTTATCCCCGCCGAGGATCTGCTGCCCTATCTGGAAGCGACCGTCGCGGTCTGGAACGCGATCGGGCGGCGCGACAACAAGTTCAAGGCGCGAATCAAGATCCTTGTTCATGAAGTCGGGCTGGACGCCTTGCGCGCAGAGGTGGAGGAAGAATTTACCCTGCGCAAGCCGCTATACGCGGGCGGCAGGGACGTGGCGCTGCTGGAGGAGATCGCGGGCCACTTTGCGCCCCCCGAATTCGAGACCACGCCGACCGAGACTTATGACGCGGCATACGCCAGCGACCCGGTCTTTCGCTCATGGGCCGATACCAACCTCGCCCCGCATCGCGCGGATGGCTACGCTATCGTGACCGTTTCGCTGAAGAAACAGGGCGACACACCCGGCGACGCTACGGCGGATCAGATGCGCGTCATGGCAGACCTCGCAGAGCGCTACGCCCATGACGAGCTGCGCATCAGCCACGAACAGAACGTCATCCTGCCGCATGTGCACAAGCGCCACCTGCCCGCGATCCATGCAGCCCTGAAAGCGGCGGGTCTGGCAACGGCGAATATAGGCCTCGTGTCCGACATCATCGCCTGCCCCGGCATGGATTACTGCGCGCTCGCCACGGCACGCTCGATCCCGGTGGCGCAACAGATCGCAACCCGGTTCGACGAATTGAAACTGGAACACGAGATCGGGCCGCTCAAGATCAAGATCTCGGGCTGCATCAATGCCTGCGGGCATCACCATGTCGGCCATATCGGTATTCTCGGGCTCGATCGGGCCGGGGTGGAAAACTATCAGATCACGCTTGGCGGCGACGGCACCGAGGACGCGGTCATCGGCACCCGCACCGGACCGGGCTTTGCCTATGACGAGATCGTGGGCGCGGTGGAAACGATCCTGAAGACTTACCTCTCGCTGCGTGAAGACCCGTCAGAGACCTTCCTGCAAACCTGTCGCCGTCTTGGCATCGCGCCGTTCAAGGCCGCGCTCTACCCGGAGGCAAAGACCCGTGCCGCTTGACGCCCCCATCGGATCGCTCGCCCGGTGGGTCGACGGGCTGAATGCGCGCTACAAGCACCATTCGGCCACCGCGGTGCTGGAGCGCGCGCTGAATGACCCCGATCTAGGCCGGATCGCGCTGGTCAGTTCCTTCGGGGCCGAATCGGTCGTGCTGTTGCACATGGTCTCGGTGATCGACCCGGCGACGCCGGTGCTGTTCATCGACACGCAGATGCTGTTTGCCGAGACGCTGAGCTACCAGAGGCAGGTCGCGTCATACCTGGGCCTTGAGGAGGTGCGCACCATTCATGCGAGCCAAATCGCGCTTCTGGCCGGCGACCCCGACGGCACCCTGCACCAGCACGATACCGATGCCTGCTGCGCCCTGCGCAAGGTGCGCCCGATGGAACACGCGCTGGCCCCGTTCGACAGCTGGATCACCGGGCGCAAGCGGTTCCAGTCGGGCAGCCGCGCGGCGCTCGATTTCTTCGAGACGGAGGGCGAGATCCGCATCAAGATCAACCCGCTGGCCCATTGGGCACCCGAGGATGTGCAGGATTACATGATCAACAACCGCCTGCCCCGGCACCCGCTGGTCGCCAAGGGCTATCCGTCCATCGGCTGCGCGCCTTGCACCAGCCCCGTGAAGCCCGGCGAAGACCCGCGCGCGGGCCGCTGGCGGGGCGAGGACAAGGAGGAATGCGGCATCCATTTCATCGACGGGCGCGCGGTGCGTGGCCCCCTGAAATCAGCCTCTCAAGGAGCGACGCCATGAAAGATCTCGCGGCCCCCGAGGCCCCGACCGACACCATCCTCGTGACCGACACGGGCTTCTGCCCCGGCGATGGCGCCGAGGTGCTCGACCTGCCAGCCGATGCAGACCGCGCGGCGTTGGCGGCGGCGCTGACCACCAACGCCACGATCCGCGTCGCCTTTGCCAGCTTCGCCGACGGGCGCGGATTTACCCTTGCCCGCCGGCTGCGACAGATGGGCTTTGCCGGGCGGCTGCGCGCCTCGGGCCATGTGCTGGCGGATCAATACGCCATGGCGCGCCGGTCAGGATTCGACGAGGTGGAGATCGACGCCGCCCTCGCTGCCCGCCAGCCGGAGGAGCAGTGGCGCGCGCGCGCCGACTGGCAGGCCCATGACCATCGGTCGCGCCTGCGCGCCGGATGACACGGCCCTTTTCCTGACCCAGATCAATGTTTAATGAAGGAGGCGGCCCTAAGCAGGTCGAGATTGCCCCAATGACAGAGCATGCCCCCGTGACAGACGCCACCCCCGTCAAGCTGCCCACCCTGCCCGACGCCCAGACCGTGACAGCGGTGCAGCACTACACCGACCGCCTTTTTTCCTTCCGCTGCACCCGGCCGGCATCCCTGCGCTTCCGCTCGGGCGAGTTCGTGATGATCGGCCTGATGGGCGACCCCGACCCAAAGACCGGCAAGCAGAAACCGTTGCTGCGCGCCTATTCCATCGCCTCGCCGTCCTGGGATGACGGGCTGGAATTCTACTCGATCAAGGTGCCCGACGGCCCGCTGACCAGCCGCCTGCAACACATCCGGCCCGGCGACCAGATCATCCTGCGGCCCAAGCCCGTCGGCACGCTGGTGCATGACGCGCTGCTGCCCGGCAAGCGGATCTGGTTCTTTGCGACCGGCACCGGCTTTGCCCCCTTCGCAAGCCTCTTGCGCGACCCGCAGACCTATGCCGATTACGAGGAGGTCATCATCACCCATACCTGCCGCGAGGCGGGTGAACTGACCTATGGCCGCAACGTGATCGAAAGCCTCAAGAGCGACGAGTTGCTGAACGAGGTGATTGGCGAGGGTTTCTGGAAAAAAATCCGCTACTACCCCACCACCACCCGCGAAGAGAGCGCCAAGATGGGCCGCATCACCGACCTGATGCGCTCGGGCGAGGCGTTCGCGGATCTGGGCGTCGCGCCGCTGTCCCCCGAAACCGATCGCGCGATGATCTGCGGCAACCTTGCCTTCAACCTCGAATTGAAGGCGATGCTGGAGGATTACGGGCTGGAGGAAGGCGCGAATTCCGATCCCAAGACCTACGTGGTGGAAAAGGCCTTCCTCGACTGAGGTGAGGCGCGACGCGGGCCGCGCAGGGCCTTTGACTCGGGCGCCCGACCGTCTAGAAGGGCGGTATCCTGCCCCAAACCAAGGCCCCCGCCGATGACCATGCTTGGCACTTTCCTCAAACCGATGCACCGCGAGGGCGTTCCCTTCGTCGCCATTTTCGCGGTGGTGACGCTGGGGCTGTTCGTGCTTTACACCCCCCTCGGCTGGGTCGGTGTCGGGCTGACGATCTGGTGCTACTACTTCTTCCGCGATCCCGAGCGCGTGCCGCCCGCCCGCGAGGGCCTCGTCCTCAGCCCTGCCGACGGGGTCGTGTCGCTGCTGGAACCGGCCGTGCCTCCGGCCGAATTGGGTCTTCCGGCAGAGCCGTTGACCCGGATCAGCATTTTCATGAGCGTTTTCAACTGCCACGTGAACCGCAGCCCGGTCAAAGGCCGGGTCGGCGCCATCGCCTACCGCCCCGGCAAGTTCTTCAACGCCTCGCTCGACAAGGCCAGCACCGACAATGAACGCAACAGCCTGCGCCTTGACATGGCCGACGGGCGCAGCCTTGTCGTGGTGCAGATCGCCGGGCTGGTGGCGCGTCGGATCGTGTCCTTCACCCGCGAAGGCGCGGAATTGCACGCGGGGGAGCGGTTCGGGCTGATCCGCTTCGGCTCTCGCCTCGATGTCTACCTGCCCGTGGGGGTGGCGCCGCTGGTCGGGATCGGCCAAACCATGATCGCCGGCGAGACGGTGCTGGCCGACCTCTCCGCGCCCGCGCCAGAGCCAGAGCCAGAGCCAGAGGACTGATCCATGCCGGAGCCGCGCGACAAATCCCCGGCCGAACTGGCGCTGATCCAGCTTCTGCCCAACATGATCACCATCGCCGCGATTTGTGCCGGGCTGACGGCGATCCGCTTCGGTATCCAGGGCGATTTCGTGCGCGCGGTGCAATTGATCCTTGCCGCCAGCATCCTCGATGGCGTCGACGGGCGGCTGGCCCGGCTGCTCAACAGCGACAGCAAGATGGGGGCGGAGCTTGATTCGCTGGCCGATTTCCTGAATTTCGGCGTTGCCCCGCCTCTGGTGCTGTATTTCTGGGCGCTTCAGGACATGCGCAGCGCCGGCTGGCTGACGGTGCTGGTCTTCGCGGTGTGCTGCGTGGTGCGGCTGGCCCGGTTCAACGTCGCCAGCAAGGACGAGGACACGCCCGAGGATGGCGCCTTTTTCACCGGCATCCCGGCCCCGGCCGGCGCGATGCTGGTGTTTTTGCCGATGTTCATCTCCTTTGCCTTCTCGGATGCGCCGCTGCTGCCCGATGCGCTGCTCTGCCTTTATATGGTGGCGATCGGCCTTCTGATGATCAGCCGCATCCCCGTCTGGTCCTTCAAGACCACCCGGATTTCGCGCCACAACGTCAAGTTCGTGCTGGTCGGCTTTGCCTTCCTCGGCGCGGCGGTGCTGACCTTTGCGTGGATCACGCTGGTCGCGCTTTGCCTTGCCTATATCGGGCTTGTCATCTGGGCGATGCTGTCGCCCGGCCCCTCCAACAGCGACACGAAGGCCTGAGATGGAAATTAACGCGGTTCGCAATTCCTATGCCCGCTGGGCGCCGGTCTACGACCAGACCTTTGGCCGGCTGACCAATCGCGGTCGGCGGCGCAGTGTGGATTATATCAATGAATTCAACGGATCGGTGCTGGAGGTCGGCGTCGGAACCGGCCTGTCCCTGCCCCATTACAGGCCTGGCCTCTCCGTCACAGGCATCGACTTCAGCCAGGAGATGCTGGACAAGGCGCGTGACAAGGTGCGCGCCCGAGGCCTCGACCACGTCACCGAACTGCGCCAGATGGATGCCCGCACCCTCGACTATCCCGACGATCGCTTCGACACCGTAACCGCGATGCACGTCCTGTCGGTGGTCCCGGAGCCAGAGCGCGTGATGTCCGAGATCGCCCGCGTCTGCAAACCCGGCGGGCAGGTTGTGATCGCCAACCATTTCGCGCGCGACCGGGGCTTTCTGGCGATGCTGGAACGGCTGACCGCGCCACTGGAAAATGTGCTTGGCTGGCATTCGGATTTCGCGATCGAGCGGGTGTTGCAGGAGCCGCGCCTGTCCGAGGAGATCCGCCGCACGCACCCCCCGTTCGGCATGATGACATTGCTGGTGATGCGCAAATCCTGACGCCGCGACGCAAAACAGGCGCGCCCTTTGGGCCACGCCTGCCTTGCTGTTCGCAAATAGCTGTCAGACTACCGAAGCGGCCCTATCATCATCACCATCTGACGGCCTTCCATCTTCGGCATGTTCTCGACCTTGCCAAGTTCCTTGACGTCCTCGGCCACCCGTTCGAGCAATTCGCGCCCGAGGTTCTGGTGCGCCATCTCGCGGCCGCGGAAGCGCAGGGTCACCTTGACCTTGTCGCCGCCTTCGAGGAACCGCACGACATTGCGCATCTTCACCTCATAGTCATGCGTGTCGGTGTTGGGGCGAAACTTCACCTCCTTCACCTCGATGGTCTTCTGCTTCTTGCGGGCCTCGGATTCACGCTTTTGCTGTTCATACTTGAACTTGCCGAAATCCATGATCTTGCACACGGGCGGCGTCGCGTTCGGCGAAATCTCGACGAGGTCCAGCCCGGCCTGCGCAGCCATCTCCATGGCGCGCGCGGGCGTAACGACGCCGACGTTTTCACCATCTGCGCCGATCAGGCGGAGTTCCGGGGCCCGGATGCGATCATTCACGCGGGGTCCAGTGTCGCGCGTCGGGGGCGCGTTGTGCGGTCTGCGGGCTATCGGTAAAATCCTTCTGTTGCCATCAACTGCGGTGGCTGACGGTATCGCTGCCACGTGCGCTATTCAAGGCGAATCCCGACGTTTCGGCGCAAGTTTCGAGGATCGGGTGGTGATTGCATTGCGTCGCCCGGCATCGCGCCATAGATAGGCGGCAAAACAGCATTGACTCAGGATCGGAGTTTCCCATGAACCGCGCCCTCATTATCGTCGTCATCCTCGCCACCATTGGCATCGCTGGCTACGTGCTGATCCCGTTCAGCACCCCGCAACCGGAACAAGCGCCCGTCGTCCCCGTCGCCGACGACACAACAGACACCCCCGACGCAGCACCGCAAACCGTCGGGGAGACGGTGGAAGAAGTCGTCGACGACGCGGTCGAGCAGGCAGAGGACGCCGCCGAAACCGCGCAGGATGCCGTGCAGGATGCCGTGCAGGATGCCGTGGACGAAGTCGAGGCCGCCGTCGAGGAACTGGAAACGCAGGCGGGCGACCTGCTGGAAGACGCGACCGGCGCTGCGCAAGGCACGGCCGAAGACGCTGCCGAGGCGGCGGTTGAAGACACCACCGAAGCCGCCGACGCGGTGGTCGAGGACGCCACCGATACGACGCAAGCCGTCGTTGAGGAAACCGAAGAGGCGGTCGAGGACGCAGCCGCCGTGGCCGAGGACACAACAGAGGCCGTGGTGGAAAACACCACCGAGGCCGCCGGTGACGCCATCGAGGTCACCGAAGAGGTCATCGAGGAAACCGGCGCCGCGGCCGAGGATGCAGTCGAGACAATCGCCGAGGCCGCCACCGAGGACACCACCGAGGCCGCCAATACCACCGAAGACGCCGCCGACGCGCGTGCCGAAGACGTGACCGACGCCGCCACCGATGAAACCGCCCCGGCGGTTGAAGAGGCGGTCGCCGATCCGCTCAGCGTCGAGGGGTTCGACGCCGACGCCGCTTTGGCCGCTGTTGAGGCCTCC
>PFEX01000073.1:0-544 GCA_002783145.1 Rhodobacteraceae bacterium CG17_big_fil_post_rev_8_21_14_2_50_65_11
GAGGCAGGGCAGGTTCAAGCCCTTTCGCCTTCTCGTCAAGCCCTTTATAAAAGGAAAGCTCTCTGCTGCATTCGGAACAGGAGCAGAGATGCCGCTCAAAGCTCTCTTTTTCCCTGCCTGCCAGTTCGGAATCCAGGTATTTCCTTATTAAGTCCCTGTGATCACATTGCATTTATCGCCTCCTATGATGATATACAATCTTTTAGATTATCGTAGGGCAAAGCTTTAGCCTTGCGAAAATGAATCCCGATTTTTCCTTTGATAAATATTAAATACCGCAAACCTAAAGGTTTGCCCTACGAACACATAAAAAAGTTCATGTTCCTTTGAATCTTTCATAAAGCATCTGCTTAGCCCTGTGGATGCGCACCCTTACTGTTCCTTCCGGGCACTTCAGCATCTTAGATATTTCCTCGCAGGTATAGTTTTCAAGGTGCTTCAGGACAAAAGCCGCCCTGTATTTCTCAGGAAGTATGCCCAGCATCCCCTCGATCTCCTGGTTGCTGCTCATTTTAGCGTCAGTGCCGGGTTTAGTGTCAGCGAT